>CBDUGV010000185.1:0-8793 GCA_965366815.1 uncultured Bdellovibrionales bacterium
AGTTTGGGCTAGGGCCTACCCCTTCGTCGAGTTAGCCTTGGGATTTGCGTACTTGGTTAATGTGTTTCCCGTTGTTGTCAATTCAGTGACGCTGTTCATCATGCTGGTTGGTGCCCTTGGTGTTGCAAAGGCTTTATTGGACAAGAGATCCATCCGCTGCGCTTGTTTAGGTACAGCTCTGAACCTGCCGATGACGACCGTCACTCTGGTTGAAGATAGTGTAATGGCATTGATGGCATTCGCTATGTTGTTGCTGTAGATAGTGTAATCCCGCGGTTTTTACTTATATGGACGAAACCACCAGAAAATTCCCTTGCCTGTTTTCTGCTAACCAATTTCTAACATAGCTTAACTGAGGCAAGCCGCTTGCCGTTTGGACAAATGTTAGAGATATTGGATGAAGTTTGACGATTGTCCGTGTGTCGCGGAACTACAGGGATCTTCTTTTGAGGGATCTTCTTTTGAGGGATCTTCTTTTGAGGGGTCTTCTCCCGAGGGGATTACTGATGCCCCTAACTTTGGTGGCAGTTTATGGTCCAACCGAGCAGCGATAGGATAATTTTCTCCATACGTTTTTCAAACGTACCAATGAAACCACCGGTTGAAGATCAATTTGTCGTAGTGGCATAGCATGTGTGATTTGCCCTCAACTGCATTTCCCTCAAGCCGACACCTTTGGGTTTCCTGTGCCTGCTTCTTTTCTCTTATTGCAGTTTGGGGATTTGAAATCCTCTACTTTCAGGCGACCACCCTACAGCGAGTTGAGTTTTCCAGCCTGGCGGCACAGCTGCATTTCATCGGTATGAAAACCACTCTTACCTGCGCGACTTTTCTCATGGTTTCTATCTGTGCTCTTCTCTTGTCTCACCGCTGGAGAATCGTATTGTTGCTTGGTAATTTCTGCTTTTTCATAGTTGTTACCGAGTACAGTAACGCTTTTGGGCGGGTCTTGCTGCTTCAATCCGTTGTGTATCAGAGCAGCGATTTGTTTTCAGTACTCACTCTTTCCACAGATTGGGTAAGCTCTGAATTGGTTTTGGGTTTGGGGCTGGTGTTTCTGCTGAAATTTGGTTTGAGTAGACAAGCCGAGGCGTACCGAGTTTTTTTGGGGAAAAGAGTTCGTCCGTTTGCCGGTATCGCGCTTGTGCTCTATGTCTGTATGCTGGGTCGTATAGCGCATCGTCAGCGCTTTTTAAACGAAGGCTTTCGACCAGTGCGAAGATATGTCTCCTTCGACTATGTGGCGCGGCAGGTTGGATATCTGCCGGCTTGGTTGGCTGAATATATCTTAATACAACCGGCTGTTGCGCTTCAGAATGCTGAGACCAAGCGTCGAGCGAGATTGCGAAAAACGATACTTCCCCCGCGGGAGTTTAGGCTTCCAAAACATATTGTAGCAATTCAACTCGAAAGTATCGGGTTTGATTTGCTCCATGTGCGACACGCAGGCAAGCAAATAGTACCGTTTCTCTCGAAGCTAAGCAGAAATTCGTTGTTTCTCAAGATCAAACCTTTTCATCTCAATGGTTCTGCGGATGCGGACTTTGTTTTTCTCAATCGAATCGAGCCAAGCGATTACGTAGCTAACTATCGCCTACCCGGTTTTGTGTACAAGAATACCACTTCAGAATTGATTCGCTCCAAGGGATACCAGACCACGTTCCTCCATAATTTTACCGGGTTCATGTTCGATAGAAGGGTAGCCTACGAGCAGATGCATTTCGATCAGCTTTTGTTTCGTGAGGAGCTACAGAAGATGGGTGGCAGGCTGGATCGTGAGGGCAGGCCATTGGACGAAGTCGTGTTTCAGCGATCGATCGAAATGATATCTGAAGCGCAAAGGCCAACGTTTCATTTTATCATTACGTATACCTCACATAAGCCATTCGATAATTATCAGGAATGGGATTCTCAACCAATTGCCACTCCAGCTACTCGGCTTGATAATTTCTTAAATTCAGCGAACTATCTTGATACCGTGCTGGCGAACTATGTTGAGAAGCTACCGGAAAATACTTTGCTGCTAATCTATAGCGATCACGAGTCGACGTTGAAGCAATTGTATCGGCCGATGGAGGACTTGCCAGAAGTCGAGTTTGTGCCGGCATTTTTATTTCAAAAAGGCGGAACTAGTCCCGTGTTAACGGAGGGGTTCGATCAGCGGCTCCTTATGTCGGGCGAGCTGCGTATGCTCGACCTTGCGCATTTCTTCCATGACCTTATTAAAGCCGGTGTTGCCTGGGATGAAAGTGCGTCGAGTATTGAGCACTAGAAAATCTTCTATCTTGTTTCAACATATACTGTTGACTATTCAAACCAAGAAGCGTAGGTAAGGCGCATTCTTCGTTGGTCTGGCTCACATTTTTCATAACTAAGCCTGCATCATCCTTCTTCGCCGCTCTGCTGAAGAAGTTAGATCTACATCATGTTGTTTGCTCCGATCCGAGCAATAGTTCTCTGCCCTGCGGCGGGGACTGTCGATATTTGGCTCTCGCGTACTGATCGCCAAAGATGGATTAGGAGTGACCCCAATAGGTTCCCAGAATTGGTTTGGGATGAGGCACTTCGGTCCAGACTTAGGAGGATATATGAGTCTAGATCTGGAGACAGAGCCGACCGAGAGTCCAGCGAGTCCTGTAGAACAGTCTCGCAGTGGTCGGCCCGATGAAGAAGTGGCCGCAGTGGGCCCGCATGTCACGCGAGAGGAAGATACAACCACCTCTTTTAGCGAAGACTGTGTCCATGTGGGGCTGCAACTCATCTTCATCGGCGCTCTCGCACAACTCGTACGACTCAAAGAGTCTCTCTTTGAAGCCAGAACGTTTGTGCTTGATGGGTCAGGACTGCTGCTTGCGGTAGTCGGTATTACATTGGTGCTGCCATTTCCCTATGGCCGCAGCGTTGTATGTTCAGCAATTGTCTTTTCCTGTCGATGCATTGCGAAACAGATTCGTAAGTCGTAATGCATTGGTGGTTTGTAGAAAACGGGGTTCTCGCGAAGTGTCTATCTAAGCGTTGGAGTGTGGGTCATTCCTACTCCGCCCCTTGTGGCGGAGTAGGTGCCATAAGGTGGGGTCGCCGATCCAATTGAGACTACCGACAAAAACCGTTGTATTGCTGGAGAGTCTCAAGATATTCAGGAATATCGCTCCGATGAATTAATGATTGTAGGTACCACATATGATCGCATCTCTCCGATTCGCGGCGGGGGCGCTTCGCACCACCAAAGGTGCGGCGGCTGGATTTCCGGCGCTGTCGTTTTGCCGAATCTGCGGCATAAAACTCATCCTCGATGTGACTGATAGTACATGCGCATCGGCAAAAGAAGTTTGATGAATCGATTGCTGCTGCCACTATTAAGTTGGATTGAAAATGGTTCGATCCGTCAGGCCGATTGGGTAATCGCAGTGACCGGAAGTACAAAATCCATTTTTCTCCAGCTTGAGTTTCTTAGAGTAATGCTCTAGTACTAGCGGAGTTCTTTCTTCAGGTAGCTGGGGCTAGCTGAAGAGAGACACAATGATACTTCGGTTCTGCCGCAGGTTTTTCTCGATTCATTTGAGCTCTGAGTTGGTGTGCTAGATTTTGGATGTCCATCGTTTGCTTGCAGAAACGACAAGCGAAGGGTGGACATTCTTTTTCTTTTTCCTTCCCAAATCTCGAATGGAGGTGCAGTTTGACTCGCATAGGAGGTTCAAAACCGCTCATCCCCCCAGTTGATCCCGTCCACAGACCAGTCGGAGCTGATCGCGTTGATAGAGAGCCCGTGAAAGGCGGACCTATTCACGATGACCCAGGCGATGATGATGGAGACGGTGACGATGATGATGGGGGCGGTGGAGCTGAGGTGCCGATTGGCTGCTTGTTTGCTGGCTTCGTACTACTTCTGATAGTCCTGAGGATGCTTGGTTGCGAGTAATCGCTTTGGCAATTTCTGGAATTGATGACGAGCCAGGCTTTGAGTTCGAGAACTGGAAGCCTGCCCGCTGGGCTTCCATTTCTTTTTCTACTTACTTATCTTGTGTTTCTCACAATTCTTTTTTAACGCGATCAATCTCAGTACAGCGGTTCGGTGCTCAGAGGATCTCGGAGCGCACGGGCGTAGTGAGTATAGTCTGGGTCTTCTCGTTTTACAAAAACGATGTAGGGGCGGCACTCCTCAATTCCTTCGCGCAATTTGTAGCCACGAAGATTTCGGCGATCTAAGAACGTTGGTGATTTGGGTGCTTTAATGAGTACGACCGAGCCAAAGTATTTATCGCGAAGCAGCCCTGGAATTCCACCTCGCTCAAAGGCGCGCCCTCCTGTTTTGTCCCACTGATGGGAGTAGGAAAGCACGAAATACTCTGGTCCAGGATTAATAGTAGGTAAATTTCCAGAATCAATTTCCGAGAACACCGGAGCGGGGAGGCGATCGATACATCGCTTTACTAGAGCAGGGGTGTTTGGCCGACGGATAAGCGAATACTTTGGTCCATCGTAGGATTGAATATTCGGGACGATGAACAACAGCATGAGAAATGCGCCCGCTGTCCAGGCTCCAGCGAACAGTTTTTTATTCTCACTTTTGTATTCGACGTAGACAACGAAACAACAAAGAAACGCCAGAAATGGATGGTAGTAATTCGTTGCGGCACCGATTTTTGATCCTGTCGCCACGCCTATCAACAAGCTGATAATCACGCTACTGCCAAGCACCAGTCCTTCCGGGGAAGTGAAGATAGCTCGGCGCAACCTAGGTCGAACAGCGAGGAGCCCTAGAGCGAGAAGGGCTGAGAGAGCGAGATACTGGGAAGATTTCAGAGCTTTCAACAAGACCGTATGGGCGCGAATTGCAAATTCGTTCTCTAGTGCGGCAAAGAGAATATTGTAGCGAAAAAGCTCTCCTCCAAAAATGAGCACAAAGCCCCAAAGACTGCCAAATACGAGCGCGCCGATCAGTGCTGCTCGAATACTCTTTTGTGCAAGGAATATCTGCGCACAAAGAAATACCGTCATATTAGTCTGCCGAAAGGACGAAGCCACAAAGCATAGTAGGGCAATTGCAATCGCAGTGAAGATCAAATCATCCTCGTCGATTCGAGAGAGGAGATAGAGGAGTGCGAGGAGTTCTAGACTGAGTGCCCAAATATCCGGTCTGGTCGACCAAGAAAATCGGCCCATCGACAGTCCAAAGAATACGAGAAGCGCTAAGCCCCCATAAAACAAACGATCGACGAAACGCTGCGCTGGGTGGAGTCGTTTAAAGATCCTAAAAAGGGCAAAGCAACCAAGGAGCGCCCCGATGGTCGAGAAGCTGCGAGCGAACTGCGGAAACCAGGCAATATCGAGTCCGGAGATCCGCAAGCAGATTTGAGTAAAGAGTCCATAGCTAGCGTAGAACAGCCAACCGAAAAATGATCCAGCATAGGGAATGGCAAAAGGGTCTTGATAGACCTGCTCCCCTTGCAGCACTCTCCAGATTCCGAATAAGGCACCTTCTTCCTCGCCGGTGGTCAGTAAACTCAGCGGAACTGAGAACGGTTGGGCGTGACGAATTCCGGCAAAGAAATATCCCAGCGTGGCAGCAGCGGCCAAGAGTATACAGCTTGTTTGGAGAAGTCCTCGTTTCATCTTCCTTGTGAGCATGTTCCAACCCAAACTGGAGCAGCACAGTGAAATTGGCCACTAAACATATGGAATAGCGAGCCGCAGCACCTTAGTGCCTTCCGAGGCTTACGGCAAATATACTCCTTTAAAACGGCCAAGACGGGAATATTTGCTGTTAGCTTGGCGAAAATGAGCAAAATCGCTACTATTCTAGCAGTAAGTGGCAGTTTTTGGGGTTGCGGGACAAATATCCAAGGTAATTTTGAGTAGTACTATGAGATTAGAGCAAAAAGAGAAGGCGGTACTTTCGGCGATTCAGATGCACGGCAATCGTAGTGTTGCAGAGATAGCCTCGCTTACCGGGCTTCGCAATACGACCGTACGCTACCAATTAGACGCTTTGCGTCGTCGAGAAGTCCTCTCCGATCCCCAGCCCTTCATTGACGTCTACCGACTCGGATACATCGAGTGTGTGATCTACTTCTCATTATCAGCTGATAATCAGCAGGAAAAGGGATTGCTGCTCCAAACACTCGCTGAAACCCGATCCGTCTCCTGGGTCTGTGAGCATGGTGGAGAGTATCAGTATTCGGTAGGAATCTGCGCACGGCATTTGAGCGAAGTTATTGTCTTATTGAATCAAGTCTCAGAACAACATGAAATCAACTTTTTTGAAAAGTCGATTAGTGTTCGTCTTTCGGTAATTTATATGGGGAGAAAATTTCTGCTCGACGGACCTCCCGAATACGAGCCCTTTATTGCTCGAGATACCGGAGCGACGATAGAGTTTGATGAAAAAGATCGCGAAGTACTTAGTCTTCTCGCACAAGAAAATGGTTCTTCGATGAGCAAACTGGCGAAGTTGGCCGATGTGCCCCTTTCGACGTTTGAGCGACGCAAGAGGCGTCTTGAAGACAAGAAAGTTATTCTCGGATATTTCGCGCGCATTGATTCAACCCAACTCGGGATGCACAAGTACAAGCTGTTAATTACGGCCAAGGGTATTAATCCCAAGCTTCGACAATCGCTCTGTGAGTATGCGAGAACTGCCCGCTACATCGGATTGTTTTCTGAGTGCGTTGGTTCCTGGGATTACGAGTGCTTCATAGAGGTTCCTTCGCCACGAGGAGTTTCTGAAGTTGTGGAGCAATTGTACGACACCTTTGGGTCTGCGTTGAGTTCGATAAAAGTATTGACGATTTTCGGCTATACGAAATACCGCATGTATCCCTTCTTCGACAACGAATAACGAAATGATGGCTTGCGCGGCTCTCCGTTGTTAAGCGGTGCCTCGCAGCAAAGGTAGCCAATGGCGAGTGAATAACGGTAGGTTTCGTCGAACATTTGTCTCCTCCTCTCCGCTGGGTGAAATTGTCAGAGTTAGTTCTGTAATAGTGCTTATTCGGGGGAGTCAGGTATGCGAACAGTCGAGGAATTGCGAAACGCGACGATCTGTAGCGGTCAATCAGTACTCATGGTGATAGCCCGGGACTTGGAGAGAACGAATGTGAGCTTGTCGCTCAAGGGCCCTTTGTCGGGTACAACAATTTCCTATACCCCAGAGGCCTTTGTCGCTGAGTATCGCTGCTTAGAACCCATCTCAACTGATCAGTTTGTCGCAGATGAATCTTCAATTATTGCGCACATTGCGCGCACTCACCTTATCCTGGTGCTGCCCGGCACAGATCACGAAGAGCTGCCGGCCCTGCTCGCGGCGTTTCGAGCAGCTGGTGTCACCATAAGTGACTGCCGGTCCTACTTGAATCAAACTTCGATCCAGTAGCGCAGTATAGTTTCCTGCCGGTCCTCGCTGAAATGCTCTGAGGCAAACGTTCCGGCGTTCTTCAAAATTATTTTTTGTGAACCGAGGTTTTGCTTACCGCAGGTGATCAACACGGTTTCGATTCCCATCTTCTTTGCTTCCAACAAAGTGAGACGAAGCACTTCATAGCCAAACCCATGTTGCCGCTTTGATGGTCGAACACCGTAGCCGATGTGTCCACCTTCTAGTTCGAGTTTTTGGTTGAGTTGATGTCGTAGATTGGACACGGCGACGACTTCGTCGTTTTGGTCAATGAGCCAATACGTTGTGTGAGGAACAAAGTTCGCAGGCAATCCGATGCCACGGCTTAGGTCGTGATACTTTTTGACGAGACCTGGGAAATCGTCGTAAGGAAACCCTAGTACGAAGGGGATGAATGGTTCTCCACGCAACCGCAGTTCTTCCACATAGGCGATGTAGCTTTGCCGATAGTCAGTTGAAGGAAGAATAATTCGTGGTGAGGAGTCCATATGTTAGTTCTACAGTGGTTCTTGTGTAAATTAAAGTTGAGTTTGCTCAGAAATCTGAGCCTTTAGTTGCTCGAGGCAATGGTAGTCTGATATCTTCTCCAGCCGCTATATGGAGGGATGCCCGAGTGGCTAAAGGGGGTGGGCTGTAAACCCACTGACTTCGGTCTACACAGGTTCGAATCCTGTTCCCTCCACCAGGTGCGGGAGTAGCTCAGTTGGCTAGAGCATCAGCCTTCCAAGCTGAGGGTCGCGAGTTCGAGTCTCGTCTCCCGCTCCATTTTTCTTCCTTGGTTGTCCCTAGCGCGTTTTTGGGATGATTCAAGGTAGAAAAATGGACATTAATTTCATGCGTTTAGCTGGGTTTTAGCCTCAACCCGCTGGTCATAGCCCCGCGCTGGTCGCAGCCCCACCGGTTGTAACGGCAGTGGGGCGAAGACTGGCCCACGTAGCTCAGGGGTAGAGCACTTCCTTGGTAAGGAAGAGGTCTCGAGTTCAAATCTCGACGTGGGCTCCATTTTTGCTTAGAACTGAGCTTGCACGCAAAGCGCAGTTCCGAGACAAGCTCTAGGGAATAAAGCCGAGGAAATAAGTCGGTAATTAAATAGCTAGTATCTACTATTTTCCGACCTGCTTACTTGCAACAATTCTTGAGTCAGTGTAGATACCAACGTCGCTTCCATTATCCATAAATATAGCGCATTGTTGCTCGGTTACATTTGTAGCGAGTGCGAATAGGAAGCTGCGCATTGCGAAGACATTCGACGCACCTTAGGTGCGCATCGGGTGTTGTTACTATTTAGTAAGTTTCAGGAAAGACAGCGAGGCCGAAACTGGTCCGTAGTTAGGAGAATACAGGAATGTCCAAGGAGAAATTTGATCGAAGTAAACCTCATGTGAACGTTGGAACGATTG
>CBDUGV010000186.1:0-8752 GCA_965366815.1 uncultured Bdellovibrionales bacterium
AACTGGATTCGGCGTGGCAGGAATTTATTGGCAAACAACTGGTAAAGAAAGCAAGAGCTGGAAATATTCAACACGGAGTTTTGGAAGTGGTAGTCACCAGTTCGAGTGTTTCACAACAGTTGAATTTTAGAAAACAGAATTTAATCAAGCGTTTACAAGAACGTTTTCCACAAAACAAAATCAAAGATATTCGATTTCGAATCGGTAGTTTCTAGTTCGATATTGATTAAGAGATTCAGATAAAAACGATGGCAAAAAAAGCAAAACTTGAGATTCGAGAGTCGCAACGAAGTGTACGGGTCGCACCCTACTTCATCGACTATATACGAAACCTGATTGGGTCTTCTCTCGATTCACTGGAACTGGAACGATCCCCGCTGCAACTCAATTCTGGACTCGATTTGGAGTACCAACGCTGCGCGCAGCAGGCCGTTCGTGGAGGACTCAGTACACTTGAAAAGAACAACAGTCGTCTGAAACGAAAATCGTCTCCGCTTGAAGCAGCGCTGCTTGCGGTAGTCCCTGCAACGGGTGAAATCATTGCCTGGGTTGGTGGCCGGGAGTATCGAAAGAATCAATTCGATCATGTCAGTATGGCCAAACGACAGCCTGGCTCGGTCTTTAAACCCTTCGTCTACCTTACGGCACTTGATCCGAACCTCAATTCATATCGAGCCGCACGCACGACAAGCCTGCTGATTGACGAACCGATAGAGCTAGAAATTACTGGGTCGGAACCCTGGCGGCCGCAAAATTACGACGAGAAATTTCGAGGCGACGTCACGGTGCGTGAGGCACTGGTCCGATCCCTCAATATCCCGACTGTGCAACTCGCAATGAAGGTAGGCGTTGGTCGTATTGCAGATACAGCTCAACTACTTGGATTTCGCGAGGCACTGCCTCGGGTCCCGGCACTCGCGCTTGGTGCCGCCGAAGTGTCGCTCTTAGATCTGGCACGCCTACTCGGTTATCGCCAATGAGGGGATAGCCACTGAGCTGCGGCCTATTCTTTCCGTCACACGAGCTGGAGATGGCAAGGTCTTGTATCAATCGGAACTGCGTGAACGCCAGCTCTTAGCCCCTCAACCGGTATTCGTGTTGACCGATATCCTAAGAACCGTCGTTGATCGAGGTACGGGTGCGAGTGTTCGACGCCTTGGGTTTCAGCGACAAGCTGCTGGCAAGACCGGAACGAGCAACGATGCTCGAGACGCTTGGTTTGCAGGCTATACCCCCCGTACGCTCGCTATCGTATGGGTGGGATTTGACGACAACCGACCAATCGGATTGACCGGTGGACAAGCGGCCGTGCCAATCTGGACCTCTTTCATGAAATGTATCTCTGGTATGGAACCCGATCTCAACTTTATCCCGCCCCCCGGCGTGCTGTATCGAGAGATTGATCGAGGCACGGGTTTGATCGCCTCGGCGAACTGTCCAAAATCTGCGGTTGTTCGAGAAATTTTCGTTCAAGGAAATGAGCCTAAAACTGTCTGCCCGAGGCACTCGGGCAATCAAGGCGGGTATGATGGCTATGATGAAGATTTCGGTCCCGATCGCTTACGGGCGAGTCTCAAAAAGAAGTCTAAGGCGGGTAAGAAAAAGAAAAGTATACTGGACCAGATATTTGGAGATCTGTTTAACTAGTTATTGCCCACTCCAACGAATTTCTTCTTCTACAGTACGAAGCATTATACCAAAGCGATTTTTTTCTTCGGTCAAACAACTGAATTCTCGATGATATACTCGGCAGATAGACAATCGCGCCGTAGCTGCTGGGGCTTTTGCCCGAACCCAGCCATCTTGGGTGTAGTGGATAAAAGGTTTACTCAAGGGGTCGTTTGAATCTCCAAAAGGCGTGTTGTTCTCGCCGGGAAATTTCAAAGGTCCAGCGACCGTATGTCGAAGGCTCTTGCACACTGCCCGAGCTTTCTCTTCGGTTTCAATGGTCATCGTGCGCTTCTTTTTCTTTGCGAGTTCCAGAGCAGTGAGTTCTATAGTCACCCGTCGAAGAGGTGGGACATTGGTCACTCGCACCGCATCAACCTTGTAGAGAACTTTCTGGTCATCAGCAGATCGCACCCAGCGACTGTTCCATTCCAATGTTTGACCCTTTGAGCGCTCAACACAATCGAGATTTGACGCGGTCTGTGCCTCTACCACGGACGGACCTGTGAGCGCGAAGAGCAACAGGCAAGTTGAAATGAGTGCAATTGTTTTATGCATACCTTATCTAAGTCCTTGTTTTACAGCGGCGTTTTCTAGCTGTGATTCGGCATCGATTACACGAGGCTTCAACGTCTGATGAAGTTTGCGGTAAAATTCCCAACTAAACTCATCATTGCGCTCTTGAACCAAACCAAGCGCGACTTCTGTGAGAGCAAGCTGCGTCCGCAAACAGGTGGTCCGAATCAAGCTCTCAGTGAGGGGATCTTTTTCCACTTGGCTGATCGGTGGAAGCCGAAGCTGTTCATGGGATCGGAGGATATCTTTATAATACACCTTGGAGGCACCTAGCTTATCAGTGTCGCCTCCCTTTGCTGCGGCTTGAAACAAGGAATCCATTGCCTGTCTTGTTTTCGCTTGCCAAAGCTCTAGGGAATCGAAGCGCGGGACATTGATCGGCTGTCGAAGGCAATCGAAGGCAATTCGCTCGGCATCCTGCTTTGCATCTAGCGGCTTTACGGTGATTCTGCGACCATATGCGGTGAGATTGAGCCGTTTGCAACCTCGATTACATGCCTTGAATGCTGCCGGATCGTTCCAATTGTTGCTATTGCAGCGCTCGGCGCAACGCTCAATTGCCAAAGAGCCAAACAAAGGCTTTACGAAGAGTTCAACAGGTTGGCTCACTGGAACATCTATGGCTGCTCCAACTACCGGGTTCACCGGCGTCTTCGGTCGTGCTCCCGCATCATTGGTCATTGAGCGAGCGTAGCCAACAGCGAGCGCGACCACGATGCCAAATCCAAAAACGGCTGGCACGACGAGCAACTTTGTCATCAGGCCGCCCCTGCGACGAATGCGTGCAGAGCTGTGCCCCACTTGCTTATAGCGAGAAGTACTACCGGTTACGGCGGGATTGTAGGCTGATGATGGCGGGCGAATGATCGAGTCTTGGCGATCCCTGTTCCCGCCAAACCCGCGGTCATTGCGCACGGCATTCTGAAGTGCAACCGTGGGCTTGCTCTTTTCTTCTTCGGGAGTTCGAGCGGTTTGGACGATTGGGTTACTCTCAGCCGCATCGGCTGTATCGCGCTTAGCTAATTCGAGTGTTTCTGCAAGAAGGGATTTTTCCGGTTCGGCTTCTTCCTCAAGCTGCTGTGGTTGATCTTTTACATCTGGCAAGGGAAGTTCAGCGGTTTGCAGTTCTTGCGTCGGATTTTTTAACTCTGATTCCACCGGCGGTGGATCTAGATCTGATTCCTCGATGACCGGAAGCCCAGCGGCAATGGTATCGCCCTGCGAAGCGATTTTATTCAGCTCAGACGTTCCGCGCGAGTTCTGGAGAATCGAATTGTACTGGCTTCGATACTCATCATCGCTCAGATCGTCTCGCTCGTAGAGTTCGGCAAGTTTTCTTAGTCTATCTTTATCTCGTTTCGAGAGATCCATCGAAGCTGCACCTACTGACAAATGGGTGAAATTATTAAGTTTCCACTCGGTATTTAAATCGACAAATAGTTAGACCGGCTTGAGGCAAGAATAGTTCCGCTCGAATGACAGCGGCGAGTAGTCTATTTTCTTAGTAAATTCGGATTCTTACAGAATAGACTGACTAGTTGTCTTCTATAACCAAGGTAGGTCTGCCGTTCGTACCTTCGCGAAACCTACCAGTTGTAGTGTAGTTTCCATCGTCAAGCATGCGGTCGAGTATGACAATATCGGAGGCTGGACCAGTGTAATTGAAGATCGAAAGACCTGCATAGGGATAGCTATCTGGGCCTTCCCAATTATAATGGCCACCAATTGGTGTTTCGTTGTCCCAAACACTCTGTGAAATGTAGTCAGTCATCCCGGCGGGTAATGTCCGATGACTGTCGTTGGGATAATTGCCGTTATCTGCATCAAAAGCGACAAATGCAGACATGAAAGAACGCATCTCAGATGCGGTTGCCGCGATGCTCGCTCTGCGCTTATAGCTGCTCATCGCTGGAATCGCCAAGCTCGCCAAAATACCAATAATTGCCACAACTACGAGTAGCTCTATCAGCGTAAAGCCGGACTGATCTCTCTTATCTGAATGATGAATAACCACGGACAATGCGAGTCCCCCTTTGTACCCAGATATCGGAAGTTGTTGGAAGATTCTTGAGCATCGAAACTCAAGTAGGTAGCCAGGGTACTAATTGAATTAGCCTGATAAACGCGATTCTGGCATATTCTGTGATAGATCAGTACTTGAGTCCAAACTCAAGCCTAACCCTAGCCCCGTTCTGGAGATAGTCGAAATTTATGGAACTAGAAAACTCATTTATGAGCTTCTTGCTCGACCATCAGCAGAAGCATAAGCGCAGCCTCAATTTCCTCATTTTAATGGAAGCGATAATGACTGCGGCTAAGAAGATCAGACATTGTTACCGAACGGCTGAACTGCAGCGTGCTTCTGACGAGGCTGGAGCGACTAATATCCAAGGCGAGAATGTGATGAAGATGGATCTGGCAGCAAATCAGATCATCCTGCATTACCTCAAGCAGTCGGGCCAGGTAATCGAGGCAACCAGTGAAGAGGATGACGAAAGAATACTCCTTAATGAATCCGGACGCTACTTCATCTATTTCGATCCACTCGATGGCTCGAGCAACATCAAACACAATCTTCCGGTTGGCTTCTTGTTCGGGATTGGAAAACGGAGCCTCGACGAAGAAGAAGATTACCATTTGCGCTCGGGACGAGAATTTATAGCCGCCGGAATGTTTCTTCTACCTTCAGGACAATTTACTTTCGCTTTGAAAGACTCAGGGGCCTGGCGTTTCATAATGGACGAAGCGGGCACCTATGTTCGACCAACTCGCATAGAGCTGCCGAAAAAGAAGAATTCCTGGGAACTCTCCTGGAACGCGGGAAACCGCTATACGTTTTCCGATGCAGTTCAAAAATGGATTGCGGCTAACGAGCAGGAGCTAGATTTTCGCTATACTGGTTCACTGGCGGTGGACTTCCATCGGCTCCTGCACAATGGTGGAATGTTCATGTACCCCTCCATCGTCCAACACCCAGACGCATCGAAGAACCGACCAGAGGGGAAGTTGCGATTGATGTATGAGTGTGCGGTGGTAGCCTATATCGCCAAAGAGGCTGGAGGCTATGCGGTAAACGAACAGGGAGAAGATATCCTTGCGATTCCGCCAAGCGATCGACATCAGCGTTCAGCCATTTATGTAGGCAATACGGAACTGGTTAAGAGTGTCGCACAAGTATTAAAACCAAGCTAGTACGCTATTTCTTACGGCACCCCACGTTAGTTCTAGAGAAACCGCTTCCCCTAAGGCGAATCGTATCTTACCCATTCAAGCACCAGTCCTTTGGCCGGTGCCGTTGCACCGGCAAGGGTTCGATCCCTCGCATTGAGAATCGTTTCAAGTTCTGAGACGCTCCGTTTGCCCTGACCTATTTCGACCAGTGTGCCGACTATGGTGCGAACCATCTGTTTGAGGAAACCATTGCCCTGTACCCGATACTGCAACTCAAACGTATCGCTACGGATGAGTTCGCTCCGTGTGATGGTTCTAACTGAATTCTTGGCGGCACAATCAGCAGCCTGAAAACTTTTGAAATCATGGGTTCCAACGAGAAGTCCAGCCGCAGCAATCATCGCTGAAATATCCAATTGACCAGAGATATGCCAAACACTGCCCGCCCTTCGCGCCGGGGCCGCTCTATGGTTGTGAATCGTGTATGAGTAGCATTTACAATGCCTGCTTCGTCGCGCATCAAAACTGTCTGCCACGGGCGCCACAGCCACTATCGCCAAGCCTCGGTTGGTAATCCCGTTAAGGGCCTCTCGGAGGCGACCTGCGTCGAAATCGAGCTGTTCAGGCCATTCGAAACTAGCTACCTGCCCTGCGGCATGCACTCCCGCATCAGTTCGCCCACTGCCTGTTACGGGAAACGCACTCGGAACGACAACTCCCTGCTGTTTGGCTTCTGAGCCGAGGTACACCTCTAGGCCCTGCTCAAGTTCTTGCTGTACGCTGAGCTGTGCTACTTGGCGTTGCCAGCCAGCAAAGGAGCTTCCATCATATTCTAGGAGCAGTTTTATTTTCACCGCATCTAAACCCTAATTGCAGATTAACAGCATTGAGTATGATATTTTAATAAACGTGAAGCGAATTCCCTAAGCAAGGCGTCAAAATCATTATGGATACAGAACTACCAAAGCAGACCGAGCAGCAGGTATCATTCCTTTCAACTCAGTCAGTTGTCTTGCTTTACTCGCTAGGGGCGCTCATTGGACTCGTATTGGCCTTTGACCCTTCGCTGAACTCTTTGCAAACTACCAACTGTTTAGTCCTCAGCTGGATGCTCGCACTGGGCGCTCTTGGAATGAGCATTCTAGGAGATTCGAGTAAAGAGCCCAAGGCTGACGAAGAAGAAGAATACTACTAGGCTCAGTTCGGTCGTTTCGCTCCAAGCACCAGTTCGGCAACTTGCACTGCGTTCAATGCAGCTCCTTTGCGTAGATTGTCGGCAACTATCCAGAGATTTAATCCGTTCTCGATCGATTCATCTTCTCTGATACGACCAATATAAGTGGCATCGGTTCCCGCGAGCTCAGCAGCAGTCGGATATACATTCTCAGTTGGATCATCCAATACAATAATTCCCGGACTCTGCGACAACAATTCACGCGCATCGGCTGCAGTGAGTAACTGCTCGGTCTCGATATTAACGGACTCTGAATGACCGGCGAAAACCGGAACCCTGACGGCAGTACATGTTACTGCGAGTTTTGGAGCTCCGAGAATCTTGCGAGTCTCATTTACGATCTTCATCTCCTCTTTCGTATATCCATTCTCGAGAAAAACGTCGCAGTGCGGAATACAGTTAAAGGCAATCGGATGGGCGAACTTCTCTGCCACAATCTCCTCTTGGTTGAAAATGGCAAGTGTTTGATTCCACAACTCGTCCATACCAACCTTCCCTGCACCAGAGACCGATTGATAGGTAGAGACGATCAATCGTCGAATGCCAACCTTGTCAAAAATAGGTTTGAGAGCGACGACGAGTTGAATGGTCGAGCAATTTGGATTGGCGATTATTCCACCCTTTCCCTCGGGTAATTCAGTGATGAAAGCTCTGGCGATATCTGGATTGACCTCTGGCACAACCAGCGGCACTTCCTCATCCATGCGAAAATGACTTGAATTATCAACGACAATAGCGCCTGCTTCTACCGCAATTGGGCCAAATTCGGCACTGATCGAACCCCCAGCCGAAAAGAGGGCGATATCCACTCCCTGAAAGGACTCGGGCGTCAATTCCTCGATGGTTACTGTTTGGTCGCCAAACTCCAATTCTTCCCCAGCAGAGCGCTCACTTGCGAGCACTAACAACTCATCTACTGGGAACTGACGCTCTATGAGGACCTTCAGCATCTCACGGCCCACTGCACCACTGGCACCTACTACTGCAACTTTCATATCTATTCAGGAGTTATGGATTTCTCATTAAAAAACACCCTTATCGCAAATTACGATAAGGGTGTCTAGAGATTGCAATGGCAGCAAAATGTTAAGTCTAAGAATTGGCCTGCGTTCTATGCTCGTTTAAAATCGACATTATACGATCCATGTCGTGAAGCTTCTGCTTTTTAAGTTGTTTTTGTCTGAGTGCAGCACTACTAGAATAGGCCGCATACCGACCGAATCGGGCTACTTGCTTTTCTAGTTTTCTGTGTCGGTTGTAAAGTTCGCGGAGTTGCGAGTCGAGGGGTGCTATTCTTTCAAGCAATGCTTGATCTTCTCTTTCCATACAAAATATGCCCTTCTCTCTGAATTGCCTCTCCTTTCCAGTCTCCAAGAAAAGAAAAGCAGCAGCTAATAAATAAGAATGGCGCTTACGATGACAGCATTCATCGCCTCTCTTAGTATGCCTGTTTGGGGCCGCCTAAGTCAAGCTCGACAAGACCCGTAAGTGCCTGCTATTATTGGGGATTCTGACGCTATCGGAGACTGCAAATGTAGCTAAGCTGCCGACTTGAAAGGGGTTTTTGCCGACGATATGAAAAAAAGTTCACGTCTTTGATCGTACAGGCGGGATGGCAATATATCTTCTCTTCCAATACTCCAGAAGCGACTGCCTGCAAGCGCAACAATTGCCTTAAATTGCAAAGGAAATGCCCTGGACGACTCGCTTCGAGTACAGGAGCGGCAGTTTTTTCAGGGTAACCCCCCATCGCAAGATTCTGCTGAATTGGACCGGCGACAAGCTCATCAACCTCGTACGAAGCTGCGCTCGCACCAGGGCCAATAGCTATCTCGATATCCTCCAGTCGCTCTACCTGCTCTGCCATCTTGCTGATCACCTTGGGCAGTAAATTGGCCGCTGTCCCTCGCCAGCCACAATGGGCTGTGGCGATAGCTCCACTTGTCGGGTCGACAAATAGAATCGGATAACAGTCGGCCGTATAGACGCCAAGACTCAGCTTGCCGATCTTCGCCGATACATCGAGCACCAAGGCATCGGCATCAAAGGATTCTTCGGGCTCGGGAATACGGTCAATCTCGATAATCTGATCGCCATGCACTT
>CBDUGV010000187.1:0-8675 GCA_965366815.1 uncultured Bdellovibrionales bacterium
TCTTCGTCTTGAGTTACGTCAATCAGATGAGCCAAAGCCGAAGTTCGCTCTATATGCTTGAGAAACTGAATCCCCAAGCCCTTTCCCTGATGCGCCCCAGGAATCAACCCCGGAATATCAGCAATCACAAATCGCCCAAGCTTCTGAGCTTCTACAACTCCTAGAGATGGGGTGAGGGTGGTGAACGGATAGTCAGCGACGAGCGGGTGAGCTTCAGTCATAGCAGAGACGAGACTCGATTTCCCCACATTGGGGAGTCCGACAAGACCCACGTCTGCAACTGATTTGAGCACAAGTCGAAACTCGTGCTTTTCACCGGCGCGCCCTGGTTGTGCACGCTGAGGAGCTCGGTTTGTCGAAGACTTGAAGAAAGCGTTGCCTTTGCCACCGATTCCGCCACGGGCCGCGACCCAATGAGCACCTGCTTGCTTGAGGTCGGCGACGACTTCGTCACCCAAGAACACCTGAGTGCCGATTGGCACACTGCGATAGTAATCTGAGCCACTCTTACCAGTTTTCTGGTTCGAACCGCCTTCAGCGCCTGTTTGAGCCCGCATTATCGGGTTGAGCGCGCATTCCATGAGGGTGTTGATACCCGGATCGCTGACAAAGATCACGGCTCCGCCGTTACCGCCATCACCGCCGTCGGGGCCACCACGAGGGAGGTACTTCTCTCGGCGCCAGCTGACCGCACCACGGCCACCATTACCGCCACTTACTTGAACTGTTACTTCATCAATGAAGCGCATCGGAATAGCTCATCGTGGAGTTATTCCAGCATCGAAACTTACTGGGGGAGAATGCTGACTTGCTTGCGATCGCGTCCACGCCGCTCAAAGCAAACTGTGCCATCAATTAGTGCAAACAAGGTGCAATCACTGCCTTGGCCAACATTGCGGCCCGGGTGAAACTTGTTTCCGTTCTGACGAACAATGATATTTCCAGCCTGGACGGTTTCGCCTCCAAACTTTTTTACTCCCAGACGCTGACCCTGTGAGTCACGTCCGTTTCTAGATGATCCGCCAGCTTTCTTATGAGCCATCTCGTTTTTCCTTTAACGCTGCCTAGCAGGGAATGCCTTAACAAGAAATATCAGTAACTCGAACGCGAGTTAGATATTGCCGATGCCCCTGTTTGAGGCGTTTGTTTTTTCGTCGAAGCTTCTTGAAGATGATTTTCTTCTTGTCGCGGAGCTGATCGACAACTTCGCACGTCACGACAGCACCACTGACACTTGGCTGGCCAACAGTGACCGCTTCGCCGTTACATACCAGCAATACGTCCTCAAATTTCACATCTGAGCCGACTTCAACATCGAGTTTCTCGATATTGAGCTCTGTTCCTTGGGAGACTCGGTATTGTTTACCGCCCGTTCTGACGACCGCGAACATCTTGCACCTTGAAATCTATAGTAAATCTAGCCATTTAGGTGGAGCGTTGGCTTCCACCCGTGCATACTGACAAATTCAGAGGCTATAAGATGCACGAAAACAGCATTTCTTTCAAGACCATAGCACCTCTTCGGCAAGAAACATTGATAGAGACCGTCTAGACTGGATACACTCTAGCAGTCGCCGCTAGGCGTCTGTATTGCGGTGCATGGGTTATTATCTGAAATAATTAGAAAAAATAAGCAGATAAATCCTCGGTAAATTGCTGCTTAGATGTACGCCATCGCACCATGGGCCGCATAACGTAAATAGCTGGTGAGGCGGGAATTAGACCTCGATTGGCTTTGGGAATGCACCGTTAGACAGAGCACGGTCGGCGGAGCTACAAGTGGCTAGCAATCTGCCGCGGATTTGGGGAATTGGCACGAGTAGCGATATACTGCGGTTCGTGCGGGGTAGTTGATGGAGATGTGGAACCGTGAGTAAAACGCGTCACAAAGTGGGAAGAGTTTCTGTGTTGCGATCTTGTAGAGACGCAGTGAAGTGGTATCGATTGTGGGGCACCATGCCCGTTCGCAGCTGGATTAAAGCTGCCGCCTGTTTCAAACAACAAGATTTTCGTTCAGCAATCATTTTCTATCAAAGAGGCCTTGAGACTCATGCGTCTCATCCGGCAGCGCAGTCTGCTCGTTTAGACCTTGCGTATTGCAAGTATCGTCTCAATGAAATCGACGAGGCCTATGAGGAACTAACTACATTAGTCGATGGGTGCACTCCACTAAAGGACGCCTATCTGCTGCGTTCTAAGATTGCGCTTATCTATGGACATGCTTCTTCTGCATTACAGACAATGGAGCGGTGCCTTGAGTATTATCCAAGCGATGCGAAAGTAATTAGTCAGTATGCGCATCTTGCCTTATTGAATTCGATGGATCCCAGCCAAGCTGAAGAAGTGAAACAGCGGCTTGTGGGAGCGAAGTGTCGCTTGTCGATTGAAGATCATGGCAATGTCTTACTGGATACGGCGTTGGCCCATTACGAGATGGTTTGGGGCGACATTCGTCGGGGAGAGCGAGTTTTAGCTCGGGTGTTGGCAACGGGCCGTGCGCCATTTGAAGCTGTGTTGCTCCGTGGTGAACGCCTGTTAGCGCAGGGTCGAATTCTTCCAGCTCGGGAACTATTGACTCGAGCTATGCGAATGTCGAGTAGAGATCCACGACCGGTTATGATGCTCTCTGCGAGTTATCTACGCTCTGGTGCGAGTAGTAATCTCGATTGGGCTCTCCAACTCGCTGAAGCGGCTTGTCGGTTAAGCCATTGGCGAAATGCTGAATGCCTTGGCGTATTGGCAAGTGTCTATGAAGCAAAGGGCGACAAAGGTGGTGCCCAGCTCTTTCTCGAGCGTACAAAACATCTTCCCTCTGGGATAGAGCCACAGCTGTCATTCGCAAGCTTCCACGCTCAGCTTGGTAAGGTATCTAATAGTTAGATTGCATGGACAAACCTTCTGTCGAGTCATCAAACACAGTAGAACCGCAAAAATTCTTTGCACAGCTCATGCAGGGCGCTGAGGCGATGCCTCAACGTTGGCAGCATATTTCTGCTCGTATCCGACTCACTATTCTCGGAGCTGAGGGGGGGAGCTGGCTTGTCGATGCCTCGCGTGTACCAGCAGTACAAGTCTGTAGCTTGGGTCAGAGCGCCGACTGTCTTCTCGAGATGTCAGCCGAGCAATTCGTTGAAATGGTATCAGGGCAGCAAGACCTTCAAACCGCCTTTCGCTCAGGAGATCTTAGAGTTGCCGGCAGCTTGGAAGCGGCCTTACAATGTAATTTGCTGTTTGAACTTATCCAAGAAAAGGAGCGTCCTGCTTGATCCACACGATCTACGTTAATGCTGATACCGAGGTTGCAACGCTTAAAAAAGTGTTCCGCAAGAAGTTGATGACGGGCGGCGCAGTGATTCGCCTGGCTGAGGGATTGGACGGAAGTGGCTGCTGGAAGATTTTCGAGCGTTTTGCCCCTGAAGCAGTTTCGCACAACCTCTGTTCAATGGTAGTGCGAGCACTCTATGAATCGCCTCAGACTCCTGCTGACTTACAAGAACGGCTCGAATCCTTGGGCTTAAGAAACCTGAAGTTGGGCAACACCTAGTCGTTGCGAACCCTCACTACAATTAAATCGGAAAGGGATGCTTATTCGGACTTGGCGCCCTGCAGAGCCGCCCAGCAGGCACTGGAAATTACCTTTGCAGCTTGTCGTGGCGTGTCTTCGGTGTAGCCATCCAACCAATCGCGCACGTAGCTCAGTGGGATGCCAAAGACGATACTCCAAAAAATTTCTGCCTTTAAATGCGGTATTTCACCATTGCGAATGCCGTTTTTGATGGCTTTGGTAAGTCGCCGGCCTAGGGGATCGAAGCCAACAACGGTTGGTTTTCTCACTCTATCACTTAAAAACTCGTTATGACGGGCAAGCCAAAGGTATCTGGAGAGGACGTGGTTGCGTTCGGCAAAGTCCAGAAAAGTGATGACGACCACGTGAACTGTTTTCTCAACACCAACATTGGGATCGATTGCTTCGCTGAGCGCAGAACGAAACTGCTCTATCCCTTTGCGATACAACTGGTCGGCAATTTCTTCTTTGTTAAGAAAATGGTGGTAGATCGAACCAACACTACAACGAGAACGCCGACTGATATCGGGAACGTTGGTATTGAAGTAGCCCTGGTCTACGAAGAGTTCAAGGGCGGCACTTAATATTCGTTCTCTAGGCCCGGCAGTCTCTTCACCAGATGGTTTCGCATCTGACGTCGGCTGGGGACTCCCTTCCGATCTGTCCAACTCAATTACCTACGAAAAAAAGGAGTACCACCACTAAAAAGCCAAGTACAAACTAGGCCAAACTACGCTCTAATCCTTTTCGAGTAGTTAACGTTACTCTACCACCGCTCCCTCAGGAGCAGGCTGTTCTTTCTGAACGGCCTCATTCAATTGTTTTCGAAGGATTTGACTCGCCTTAAACTTGACGACTTTACGCGCTGAGAGGGTAATCTTGTCGCCTGTCTGCGGATTCCGACCAGGTCTTGCATGCTTGCTTTTCACTTCAAACACGCCAAAGCCCGAGATCATGACTTTGTCGTCGCGATCCAGACCTTCCTTAATCAGCTCTATCCAATCCTCAACAATTTGGGTGGCCTTTTGCTTATCAAAAGGGAGATTATCGTAAATCGAATCGATAAGATCCGCTTTTGTCAGGCAATCACTCTGGTTATTAGCCATAAGCGCGAACCGAGATCAATTATATCCGTTAATAAAGACCACAATACTTTAGTTAGCCCAGATAAACCCAAAAAACAAGTTTATTAAATAATCACAGCAGCTTAATAAAGTTTGAGGCCGAATCAAGCCAAAATATACAACTCGCCTACCGAAGTAGACACTCTATCGCCTCTTATGATGTCTAGTCATTCACATTAGCATCATTTTTTTTGTCGATTCAGTATCTTATAGACGTTCGCGTGGTAATCCGTAAAGGCCCCAGCCGTCAAGAATTCGAAACGTAGAGCCGATTGCCAGTCTGGGCGAACTCCTCAGATTTTTCCCGCATTCCCTCAGACAACGCTGTTTCAGCCTCTAATCGCTGTGCCTTCGCGTATTCTCGGACTTCTTGCGTTATCTTCATCGAACAGAACTTTGGCCCACACATAGAGCAGAAATGAGCCACCTTGGCCCCTTCGGCAGGAAGCGTTTCATCGTGAAAATCACGAGCCGTGTCGGGATCGAGCGAGAGATTAAACTGATCTCTCCAGCGAAAATCGAAACGCGCTTTGCTCAAGGCGTTATCACGAATCTGTGCCGCTGGATGGCCTTTGGCCAAGTCTGCTGCGTGGGCTGCAATCTTGTAGGTGACCACTCCGTCCTTTACGTCCTTCTTGTTCGGCAGCCCGAGGTGCTCCTTTGGAGTTACATAACAGAGCATTGCACAGCCATACCAACCAATATTTGCAGCACCAATTGCCGAGGTGATGTGGTCATAGCCCGGAGCGATATCTGTGGTAAGTGGTCCCAGAGTGTAGAATGGTGCCTCGAAGCACTCATCTAATTGCCGGTCCATGTTCTCTTTAATCATTTGCAGCGGCACGTGACCTGGGCCTTCAATCATCACTTGCACATCGTGTTCCCAAGCGACCTTTGTCAACTCGCCAAGCGTAGTTAATTCTGCGAACTGAGCCTCATCATTTGCGTCGGCGAGACAGCCCGGTCGTAGTCCATCTCCGAGAGAAAAAGCCACATCGTAGGCTTTCATGATTTCGCAGATTTCTTCGAAATGAGTATAGAGAAAACTCTCTTTGTGATGGGCCAAGCACCATTTGGCCATGATAGATCCACCGCGCGAGACTATCCCCGTAATGCGATCGGCGGTCATTGGAACGTAGCGAAGCAAGACTCCGGCATGGATAGTAAAGTAATCAACTCCCTGCTCAGCTTGTTCAATCAACGTGTCGCGATACATCTCCCAGGTAAGTTCTTCAGCCTTCCCGTCGACTTTTTCCAGTGCTTGATAGATCGGGACTGAACCAATTGGCACGGGTGAGTTCCGTAGAATCCACTCCCTGGTCTCGTGAATGTTTTTGCCAGTCGAAAGATCCATAATGGTATCGGCACCCCAACGACATGCCCATACTGCCTTTTCAACTTCCTCTTCGATGCTGGAGGTGACGGCTGAATTTCCGATGTTGGCGTTAATCTTCACCAAGAAGTTTCGGCCTATCGCCATCGGCTCACTTTCGGGATGATTGATGTTGTTCGGAATAATTGCTCGTCCGCAGGCGATCTCTTTTCGCACGAACTCAGGGGTTACCTCAGCGTCTGGCATACTAGCGCCAAAAGAGTGTCCAGGATGAGCTTTTGCAAGTTGTGGGTACAACTCACGCATTTCTGCTATCTTTTGATTCTCTCGAATCGCCACATATTCCATCTCGGGAGTGACTAGACCTTTTCTCGCGTAGTGCATCTGCGAGACATTTGCCGAGGGCTTGGCCCGACGAGGGGTGTGGATTTTCTCAAAGGTGATACCAGCGGCATCTGCCGCTTTCTCACGTTCTTGCGCATACTCCGAACTGGAGCCTGTAAGGCACACGGTATCTTCTCTTGCGGCAATCCACGGCTCTCGGATTCTCGGTAAACCGCGATGAACGTTGATTTCAGCCTCCGGATCAGTATAGGGGCCACTGGTGTCGTATACCGTGATGCGTACCGGTTCACCGGCCTCCGCATCCTCGGAGCTTCCGGAACCGTTTGCAATCGGGAGCGTGTCTTCGGTTTCAACCTCCCGCATAGCAACTTTGATGTCGTGGATTGAGCCTCGCACATAAACTTTCTTAGATGCGGGGAAGGGGTTTCTGGTAATCGACTGCGGGCTAGGTGTGCGATCTTTGCGGCTCATACGCCTCCTTACCAATGTGCTACATGACCAAAAAATTCCTCTAGCGATGTCTTGAGCAGAGTTGTTGAGGGGAGTGGTCGATACAAATCGCTCGTGCGATCTATCCGAAAGATTACGTATATACCTTTTCCTTCGGCAGCATTACCTGCATCAGGTCCAACGGGTGTAATCTCAGCTTCAGTTGCGTGAACAATCCTTCTTGAATCACATCACGTCAACGTCGGCACCCCCAAGGTAAACTCGGCTAAGCCAGAGTAGGGCGGCTGGGCGACCTCCCACTGGAGAGATAACATAGCCGTGAGGCCGAAGAAACAGCATTAAAACGCAGTATAATAGTCGGATTCTACGTTTGGGAGCTAAACAACGAGAATTTCTTCGTTAGCGAATCCAATTGATCGGCAGAGCCGAAGGTGCACACTCCGAAATATTCCAGTTCTGCTTCGGGGCATGCGGCAGTCTTCTCCAGCTGATCTTGAGCGGAGCTGCCCAACATCGAGCCCGTGAAGTCTGTGTAGGGAAGTTCCAGTTCCAGTAGCTGCTGTCGAAAGATGCGCAGCTGATTTCCGTTCTTCGCCGAAAGTATTATGAAGGGAAACTTGCTGATATTCGGATGTATGCCGGCGTCGGCATCCTCGTAGCACAGAAATTCCATCTGTTCTCGCTGCTCTGGACTGGAAGCCAGCCCGGCGGCCATATGCCCTAATGCGTTGAGCAGCGTTGGTAAGGCTACCTTTTTATTGAGAACTGCAACGAATTTCGACTGATTATCGGCGTACATACTGCTCAACTCCTTTCGTCACTTCTATTTGTATAGTGCCAAGTAAGCATCACCGGCGGGATGTGCAAGGGAAGGCGATCCACAGTGAGGAATTATTAGTGAAAAATGACGATATGGCTAGGCAGATCGCTATTATTTGGCCTCTATCTGTGTCAATTTGTCATCGTTAGGCTGGTTTGGTTTGCCGCTTTAGGTGAAGCACCAGCGCTACAGATAATGATAGGAGGTACGAGGTTTGTGAATCCCCAAGAGAGGCTGCCCATGTCTATTCAACTCACGGTCATGTCTTTGGACTTTGACTCTTCTGCTGCACCGACAACCAAGGTGTATGAAAAGGATGAAATTACCCTAGGCCGCTTGCCGGGCAATGACCTAGTTTTGGACAAGCCGGAGGTGTCTGGATACCATGCGCGGCTGAGATTGTCGGGAACCGGAGGGAGCGAACCCACTCTGCTTGTAAAAGACCTTGGCAGCTCGAACGGCACAATGGTCGAGAACAACTCGCTTAGAGCGCAAGTCGAGGTTGAGGTCCAACCCAATCAGCGAATTATCATTGGCAATTACCTAATTAAGCCAAGTGTAGCTGAGGATTCTAATGCAGTCAGCATCCCCATAGCGGAGCATGAGCAGGAGCCGCAAGCGATGCAAGAGCTGATGCAGGCTAATAGCTCACATATCCCTAGTTCATCACTCGAAGACGATTCTGTGATCGCGACGCAGGTGTTTAATTTTACTACTTTGTCGGGTGACAATACCGAGCATAGTGGTCCGCAACCGATTCGAGATCGCGACCCGGATGCAACTCAAGCCTTCCATGCCTCTACTATTTCTGATGATTGGATTACGGCTGAAGCTCCCGAGTCCAGTTCGGAGCCCGTTGCATCGAACGAAAGCGTAGTCAACTTTGATACCGAAAGTGATTCCAGTATCACTGTCGAAGTGAGTGGCGGAGATATTGGTTTAGATTTTTCGGCAGTGGAATTGCTAACCGTCGAAGGAACGCTGCTCCATAAAGGTCAGCCACTTGAGGGCGTCGCACTTGATGCTGGTGAGTTGGGG
>CBDUGV010000188.1:0-8650 GCA_965366815.1 uncultured Bdellovibrionales bacterium
TGAGTGTCGATACATTTCGAAACCGCGTCGCAAAACTTGTCGAACAGACGAAGGATTCCCACACAGTGCTTCGCGCGATTGACGCACTACTCGAGAACACAGTAGATCCAAACATACTTCTACCTCAGATTGCTAAGATTGACGATGTAGATGGGCTCTTAAACGAAAAGCAAGTTCGCAACTACATAGCACAGAAAAAACTCTCTGCCTGCTTAAAAAAGTTCGAAACAACGAACCGCGAACTGGGTATTGCGCTCGGCGCCGCCAGTTCGCTCGAGACACAGTGGGGTCGCGATGGCGCACTATTTAACCTTCTCCCCGAAGAAGAAGCGCAACTACACGCGCTGGCCTACCAACAATTCCGCCAAGAAGTAGTTACTCTTGCTGAGTATTATCCAGAAGAAGTTGATTTCGAACATGTTCTAGAAGCCCAAGAGCGAGCACTTCGACGGACGCAAGTGCTCAGTTGGTTGGAGAATAACTGCGAGCGACACTGGAGCGAACTTCAAACGGAGCTAAGTGACCATGGCGGATTTAACTTTCTTCCCCCCGCGGTGGCAAAGCAGATTGTCAGGAACGCGCGCCTTCGTGATGTTATCAATGAACTAGGGCAACTACACTTTCAATATGGTGCGTTCCAACTGCCGGCAGTCAAGTATAATATCCAAGGAATGAAGGTTAAGTTCGACGAGGTTTGCAAGCGCATTGAACTTTTGGAAGAGAAGCTCGCTGAAGGCAGCGCCGATATGCCGGAACTTCACGACCCCACTCACTTCGCGCGTTCCTTTACTATACAACGCCAGAAGGGACTCGAAAACTTTCTAGCATACCAAGCCGAACATACTGCGCAGAAGCGAGCCGAAGAGCAACAGAAAGAGGCCGATAAAGTTTGGTCCGATCGCGCAGGTGAGATACTGGTGCATGCCAGTAAGCAAGGGCCCAAAGTACTTGAATCCTGTGTCAACCTCACCTTTGGTAATTTGGTACAGGCGGGCGGCTTCGTGGAGGGAGCAGTCACCCTGCGGAACCCGTTTGAAACCGCACGCGATCGAGGTACCCAATTTCTTGTCGGTAACCAGAGTGTCATGAACGATTATGTTTGGGGAGGTTCTGCCCTTGGCAGACCAGAGCAATTGGCAGCAATGGGCGACTGGGAGCTAGCAATGAGGCTCAACCCGCTCAATCATGCTTCCGCAAGTCTAGTAGATCCAGGATTTGAATTATTGGAACTCACCTATGATGAAACTGCTCGAGAAATCTATAATTCCGCATATGCCACGTCCTGTACCTACGAGCAGTTTCTGGAGATTCAGAAGAACGACCCAACGCTAAAATGGTGCAAGCGCGGCTATCACAGCGTAGAAATTGGCGGGAGTATTGCGTTGATGTTTCACACAGGAGGTAGCTCACTCAGTTCTAATAGTGCCCGAACCATACGCGCCATGAAAGCACTTGGTGTATCAACTGGCTTTTCCGTAACTACGGCGATCGGCCAAGAATTGCTAAACCCAGAAGATTTCGCACTCGAGCGTTTCTTCGACAATTCGCTAGAAGGCACTAGTCATAGCATGATTTTCATGAGCTCCTTGTCGGGAATGAGCCAGCTGTATGTGCGTGGGCGCTACGGGAAGCCTTTGCCTGCAAATCTCGACGAGCTGACAAAACTAAAAGTATCTGCACCGGCAGACTTTGCTCGCTTACAACAATTGATGCAAGAGGCTCAGATGTTCGGGCGAGCAGTCGACGTTGTGGATGCGCAAGGCGATCTCGCAGATTCACTTTGCCTACTCGATACAGTAAACAACTGGGAACAACTACTCGGTGCGGGACTGTTGATTGGCGTTTCTACGGCAGACTGCTTTGATTGGCACGGCACAGGGGGCGCTGACCATCTGCGCACGAGTATTGTCAACAACGGAGAGCGCCAGTCCCTTGAAGTAAACGGCATCGAGACTAGTGTACTGTTGTCTCGCGATGGTCGAGCACTATACGTCGAAAGTGCGGAGGCAGTTCGAGAGTTGTATGCTACGCGACGGACACTAGAGTTGCAGATTGATGAGGCAGAAACCTCTCTAAGCAGTGAGCAGCGAACCGAGCGCGGTCGACAAGACAGTGAGACCGTTGTCGCCTATTATGACACGGTGAGCGGCCAGATGGTGCTGCCGGGAGTTGATTCGGCAAGCAATCAAGAGCGCGAGCTTATAGCGGCAGCTCTACAGCAGCTTTACAATCCGTCAAACGATCGCGCGGGCAAATGGCTCGAGCTGGCAACTAGTCTTAATGAAGCAGGCTACGACCTTGACTTGAAAGGAGTAACACCAGCGATTCGCAGAATTGAATCTGGAGATCCCAGCCCAACGTTACTACAAGACATTGAGACTTATCTCTACCGAACAAACAGTATCAGGAATGCTCTTCTCCGCTTAGTAGAAGAGAAACATGATTTCTCTACTTCAGAGGAGCGATCCCAAGCACTACGCGATTTCGATCGGTTGCTTCATTTATTCCGCCTCGAAATATATAAAATGTGGCAAGAAGGGGGCGCGAATTGGCGAACCACCTATGCGGAAGTGTTTGATTCATACATTGATGCCATATGCGACCAAGCATCCAATTTTCTACGAACGGGTGGCGTCGCCCATCGCATCCTGACAGAAGATTCCTCCCCTCCAGTCACCTTTATCCAGATTCTCCCGCAGAACGATGGACATGCGCTGAATCGCTATGCCTATCGATTAAAGAAAAGCAAAGGCGTTGAACTAAGATACTGCCCCGAGCTTTTATTTCGCCTAAATGCAGGTGCCGCATATAGCCCAGACGGCAAGATATTAATCGCATCTCATGAAATGATTCGAACACTTTCGACTGACAACCAAATGTACCACGAGAAAATTCATGCCGTGTTTGATCATTTACGTGATCAAGGAGCTGATAGTTTGTTCTTCGGAGAAATGAACGCCGTTGATAACGCAAAGCCAATGTGGGATCCAGCTGAATTTTACAGCTACCACATGCCACTCGACGAGCTTGTCACCTACAGCGAGGGGATACATCTATTTGCAAGACAATTGTATCTCATTCGCAACGGTGACAATCAGGCCCGAACTGAACTTATTCGCTCGATCGCATTTGACGCCGAACTCTTAAACAGACTCGCGTCCAATACGAGACACTTATTAGAGGTAGAGATTCTACCCGCGCTCCGTAACGATGAGACCGTACAGACTCACACCGAAGTCATACAAGACGCAACAACTGAGCCGATTTCTGTTACTCGTGGCACACTCACCGCGGGAAATATTGAACTTTCGCTCCATCTGGGAAGACTCGAAGTAGTGAGCGAGGAGAATAAAAGCGCGTTGCTTCGAACGAAGGTCGAACAACTCATCGAAACTTGCAAGGAAATAGCAACTGCGACTATGCCGTTGGCAGTTGCTCTCGATACGCATGAACAACTGAACACTAACAAAGAAGCTTTAGAGGACTTCATTCGAAAGGCTTTTCTTCTAAGGCGGGCTGTTTCACCTCACTACATCTTGCGCGAAGGGCTTCAAAGAGATTCAGGCTCATCGGAACGAGATATTGCAAACACGATACGGAGGCAACAGTCGGCGTCACATCGCAAAGCGGAGCTAGAAAGTAGTGGTCGCGTTCAATCACTCAATGATCCACTAATGCAAACTGGAGCAAGTCCGCTATGGAACGAACTTGTTGCAGAAAACTGGACTCCGGGTCTCAATTTCTCAAATATGATTGGTCAGTCGCAGATACTGCTTTTGAGTGACACCCATCACGGCGATTTGGGAATTCAAAAAGGATTGGGCGAGCATCTCGCAGAGCTTCGTGCTGCTGGAGTAACACATCTCGCATATGAATTCCCTTCAGACAATGATCCAAAGGACATCGATGGCATCGCAAATCAAACACGACTACCACATCGAACTGCAATTCTGCTTCGTGAAGCTCGAGCCCAAGGAATAGAACTTGTCCTCATTGATAAACCGGACAGCGAGATACTTGCAACCAACGCGCAAGCAAGAAGCATCGAGCGTGGAGTTTATATGGGAGAGCAACTGGCAAAGCTTATTGAGGCGAATCCCGAAGCAAAAGTTGCCGCAATAGTCGGCTATGCTCACGTAGTGGATGCGACGCAGATTCCGCTGCAACTTCACAATGCGAAAATCGAGTATACCGCAATGGGCATTGCGAGTGAGGGTCAACGGGAGCCGGGTGGACATTATCAGATGGCAGTACCGCAGGCAGTAGCAAAGCACCATGCTCCCGGAGAACGGCTTGGTTATCTCGATCTCCGAGGTGAGGGCCTGCCAGTCTCGGGCGTTATTCACTTTCCACGACCGAAGCCCGGCGAGACTTCCGTGCTACCTACTATGCTACCAGGGCATGGTGAACGTGTGGACGTGAATCAATTGATAATCAACCCGAACCCTGTCGGGGATGGCCTGATCGATCCGAGCAGAATTCGCAATCCACTCTACATCGATTTTTCACAGACAGAAGCTGGCGTAGATCCAGATGTACAAAACTGGGAGCAGTCGAATGAACAGAAAATTATTGAATGTGTCCGCAACCTCGACGGTCTTCCAAAAGGGCAGCAGTTTTATCTCGCCATGTTACTTAAAGCCTATTTAAACAATGGTGGCACCGAAGGATATGCACCGGATGGCTCTATAGTAGAGATCAGCTATGTTCCAGACGCCGACTATCCATACTTTGAAATTACAATGGTTGATACCTTCCACAAAGCCTACAACCCAAAGGTCGATTATGGCGCCTTTCAAATACAACTTGAAGTCGGCGTGCAACAGCTGATGGATCAGTTTGGGTTACCTGAGTGGGGAAGAGTCAGCCCGGAGGCACTGGCGCGTGTTACCATCTCTAATAATCCAGAACGTCCGCAAAGTTATCTCGATTTTTGTTCACTTGTGCTCAGCGCACTACAATCTCCTGATCACATCATGCACAGCGGCGATAAGCTCGACATCTACAACCAGCCAATGAATGGTCGGTCTTCGCCACACTCTCACCGTGGATACCAGCGTTTTCAAGATGCGCAGGTGTTGGGCAGTCTGACGATTGACGATTTCGAACTTAATCCCGTTGAGGCGCGATTGCTTGACGTGGGCAAGGCGCTTGATCAAGTGGAACGAGTACTGAGCGGCAAAATCTACAACAGTGACAGCAATGAGAGTTTTGTGCCGACGGTGAATGCGCTACGAGACGGGCCATTCGCCGCACGGATGACACCCGAAGCCCAAGCAATAATTAGCGCAACACAGTTGTTACAAGCACTAAATCTTCGCTTTTCTGGTCCGAATCGTTTTTCAAAGAAGTTCACTCGCACCGCTTTAGATGCGCGGCGGCAGCTAAGGTTTATTAGCCCGCTTGAATTACATGGAACTAAGACGCATCACGGGTTACTCGCAGAGCTCGATGAAGACATTGCGCAGCTTCAAGCAGTAGTCACTGTGCTCGAGCGCAGCCTGAGACAATTTCCAACTATAGGAGTACGGTCGACAGGCGGGGATTGGGTTGGCCAAGACCAACCACGTGCAAACGCTGATGAAACAATCGCAGACGCCTTAAAGAATGCGAAAGACCAACTTGCTTCAATCAGAGCGGCTCGAAGCGACATTGACTCTTTGGTCGGGCAGTATACAGAAGAAAGTTCACGGCTTCGGCTAGCCAGTAATGTCCATGAAAACACGAATTTGTTGCCCAAGTCTACAGAGAATGCGAACGCATTGTCACTTCTCGATCCTCGATTGCAAGACAACCTGATCGTACCGCAGCAACCGAGTTATGACGTGGCGGATATTTCCAACCGACCACTCGTTTCGACGAGCAGTGCTGATCTAAATGCGCTCAACAACTGGGTAGAGCGCGCACCCGCCTGGAATTATCGAAGCGAATGGGGCACTGAACCAAAGTTCAATCAGGAAAGTGGCACAATGGTAATTCCGATAGAGCGAAGTGAACTCGCCTCAACTGGTAATCGCGTCAGAGTGAAAGGAAAAGTTTTTCAAGTAAAACCTGAAACACATCTTACGGTGGTGGGATTTGCAACAGGGCGACTGATCAAGGAAGCAATGGAGGCGGATCCAGATTTTGCCGGGAAGTTGCAAACACTAATTTCGACTACCAATTGGAATTGCGAGATGCAGGAGTCGCTATTGCACCTTTCGCAAGATCTTTTATTACATCCTACGGGCAGCGACGCGACGCCCGTACATAGCGAATCGGTAATTCAACTCGCTGAGATGGATGGTTTGCCGTTGTTCTACGCGCAACTTGAAAAACTCTTGGCAGAAAGCCTTGAGAGAGAGCTTGCACTTGCGATGCCGTTCCCGCATGTGACTCTCTACACCCATGGGCAGCATCAGGGTATCGATGTGTCTGATGCGAGTCATTTACAAACGTTGCGACCACGTGAGGTAGATACCCTTAGGTCCGGAGGCTTGTTTAGCTTTTTTCAATCAGATCGCAGCGTCTCTGAGTCGGAGAAACTCAGCCATCGGGCTATTGATCTCGCACTTACGATCGAGCAATTTACTGAATACCGGGCAAACGCCAAATACAGCAAATCATACTACACGCTGAGGCTCCGACTGCTTCGCTTGCAACAACGTTCAGTCCAAGCACGTATTGCTGGCCTTTCTACCGATGCACAAATTGCTGCTTACACTGAAAGCATACAGCAATCCCTTACCCGCGCTGGAGCTGTTGCCAAGGTGTACCATGCCAGCACCGGACCGGCCCAAATTGCGTTGCTAGAACGCGCGGAGACCTGCTTGGCGCATGCTAGGACAGCTCGTGCGATGCTTGAACGTCTATCAGAGGGTGAAAATGATGAGACGTTGGATGTTCCGGAGTCAGTTGAGCAGCTGCTTGATGCATATAAGTAGAGAAATTAGACTTGCCACAACAACCAATCTTTAATCCTCAACTTGAAAACCACCCAGGCGAAAGACCGGAACGACGGCAGGCATGCTATCGTTCCACAGTCTTAGCTACTCCAGCCCTCAAGACTAAAGTTCGGTCAGGGCGGCCTCAATGCGCTGGACCGCCTCATCGACCTGCTGGACCGGAATTTCGACACTTCCGCGAGAGAAGCCACCGTCCACGACTCCATCGATCTCCCCGAGTACCTGCATCAAGTCGAGCGAGTCGAGTAAAGCATCGTCAATCTTGCGAACTCGAAGCATACCTTTGCCCTCTGCCATCAGCACATTGTTGAACGCGCTGGGCTGGATCGCCACACGCGCCGCTGATGCCCGCAAGGCTCTTCCGAAGTCCAAATGGCCCTGGCCGGCACCTCCCAAATCGGGGAAGACGAATATATCTGGCAATATCACCCATGTTCCGTTTGGGTACTTCGCCGCCGAATCCAACAGCTTCGCAATATCGGTCATTGAGGTCACTCCATGAAAAGGAAAATGTATATCCGTAGAGTCACGGACGAGGGACCAATCTAGTTTTGATAAGCCCTGCGCCCGTGGCTCCTTACTGGAGCAAAAAACAAAATAGAACCTTTCCGCCTGCCGTACATTCCTCGAAAATCCCCTGTTGGCCGACAATCGAGCAAGGCATTAACGGCATTGATTGTTACAGTAATTTTATCAGACTAAGGAAAATTTGGAAGGAACAGTCCTATCCGGGCAATATCAATCTCACAGCAATCTGATATTAAACTATCTAATCGCGAATGAGAGCCTGTCTCGGGGTTCCACCCGAAATACTGGCGGCGATTTCTTATGCAAAGCGAGGGCCTCGTTTAAGGAGAAACAAAGACCCTTTAAGTCTTTCGATTATAAGAGAGGAATTATAGTATCCCTTCTTCGATCCTCCTTCGCTCAATTTCCATCCTCCTTTCCTCCAACAATCTTCGCTCCCTTTCCTCGAGCTGGTACCGCATAGTCTCAATAACATCGAGAACCCACTCAGAGCAGCCCAATACCATTCTGTAGTAGGCTACCTCGAACCCGTTTTCTATTTGGCTATAGCAAGTTGCAACACGGCATTCTCGATAAAAACTCTCATCAGTGAGATGATCTACTCCATGTTCAGGCCATATTTCCTCTATGCAGTATTCAAATTCTGATCCAATAGGCGGGTCAGGTATAGAAATCTCACCAGGGGTAGCGCCTGCGAATGCCTGGGTGGAAGAAAGTATTAAAAACAAGCATAAAAGAATAAATTGAGTACCGAACTTTAGCATAGTGATCTGTGCCCCCATCTTACCACTAGATATGACAATTCGAATGTTCGAACTGCGATTCTAGTTCAACCGATTATCAATCCACATTTGTTATGCGGTAGTACGATCACGGGCAGATCGCCTCTTGATCTCATTTCGAATTATTTTTTGAAAACGCTCTCTCGCATCAATTCCAAATTCAGTCATTAAGCAGTCAAACGGTAACATTCCACTTCGACAACCTCGAAAGAGAATTGAGGGGAGCCACCCTCGGTTTCCTGAAAACGAGCAATATATCGAGGGGATATCATGAAACGAGCACTACCGTTCTTTCTAATAAGTCTAGTAACTGTCTTCATTAGTGCCTTGCCGGCACATGCTGAAAAGATCAGTTCAGTATCGAAACGACCAGATTCACTCTGCTCGGTAGATCCT
>CBDUGV010000189.1:0-8613 GCA_965366815.1 uncultured Bdellovibrionales bacterium
GAGAAGAGCAAAAACGAGTTAAAATCGTTCAAAGATGACACCAAGTCACCAAAAACCCAGAGAAGGGTCTGCTCGTATGGAAATAGAAAGGAACGTAGAGGGGAAACCTACGCCGCTTAGAAAAGATAGTCAAAAACTCGGAATTAATTCTTTTGCGCTGGCGTTTCGCGATAGGCGGCTAAGTGGCAAACTGCCGCCATGCATGATCCAACCTCAGGCGATACCATAGCAGCTCCAATCACTGCACCGGGCCAAGCGGCCGTTGCCGCCGTGCGCCTCAGTGGTGGGCAGACACAGCGCATTCTTTCGAAATTGCTCGATAAGCCCGGGAAGCTCTTGTCTCGACCGCGCAGCCTGCAGCTCTTACAGGTGTTGGATTTTGTTTCCGGGAATGAAGCTGAGTTACTTGATACCGCGCTTTGCGCTTACTTTCCCGCCCCAAATAGCTTTACGGGTGAAGATTGTCTGGAGTTCCACCTCCATGGGAGTCCGTTTGTGGTGCGACGCTTGATGGAGAATCTTTGCGCTGCGGGTGCTCGTCTGGCCGAGCCGGGTGAGTTTACGCAGCGAGCATTTCTCAATGGACGGATGGATTTGAGTCAGGCTGAGGCAGTTGCCGATGTCATTGCGGCCGAGACTGAGGCCCAGGCGCGCGTTGCACAGCAACAATTAGCTGGAAAGCTACACGATGCGATAGATACGCTCGGCGAGCCGCTTCGCAATTTACTGGCAGAGATTGAGGCTTTTATCGATTTTCCGGATGAGGATATTGAGCCCGCTTCAATTGAGCAGTGGAAACGAGAGGTGGCAATTGCCTCAGAGCAGATCGGCCGCTATCTCGCCTCGTTTCGCACTGGACGATTGTATCGAGAAGGTGCCCAAGTCGTGCTTGCCGGTATACCGAATGCTGGGAAATCAAGCCTGATGAATGCCTTGGTGGGGGAAACAAGAGCGATAGTAACACCAATAGCGGGCACCACCCGAGATAGCATTGATACTCGAATAGACCTCGATGGTTTGCATGTCAGTCTTTGGGATACGGCGGGCTTAGTCGATGGGGCTTTGGCGGACCGTTTGCCGGATGAGGTAGAGCAGATAGGAATCGCACGAAGCTGGCAGCATTTAGAAACGGCGGATATAGCTCTTTTCGTCTTTGCCGCAGATGAAGATCTCCTATTGCAGACAGAGTTCTTTCTACAGGTAAGTAAGCGCTGCAGGCAGATCGTTGCCCTGCTCAACAAGATAGACCTCGTCGATCCACCGCGGCGCAATGAATTGAGTTCTCATTTGGAGGAGTTGCTTGGTGCTCCACCGAAGCTGATCTCGGCGCTTGAAGGCTCGGGCCTCGCTGACCTAAAGGTCAGTCTTCGAGCTGAACTAATCGGATCCGGTCCGAAGCCGGCTTCTGTTCTGGTGAGCAATCAGCGACATTATGAAGCGCTGGTACAAGCCGCAGACGCTCTTGATCGAGCGCTCGACGTGTTGAAGGAGAAAGAAGTGGGTGCTGAATTTGTCGCTTTGGAGCTACGAACTGCGCTCGGTGCACTGAGCGATATCGTCGGGGTTACCTATACGGAGGATATTCTCGGTCGGATATTTTCAAAATTCTGTATTGGAAAGTAGCCCAGCTCCAGAATTGAGATTTTCTTACTTCACTTTACTTAAAGCTTTGTTTTCTCGCTAATGCTGGCTTTTTCGAGCCGATTTCCGAGCTAAATTGCTTTGATTCAAGGCCAAAAAATGCGCCCAGATATTTCATCAGACCTCTAGCCTCGCATCTGCATCAAATCACAAAGACTTTAGTTTCTTCAGTAACTTGACGAATGTACGGACTTATAATGTTCGAAGCCAATAACAATTTCACTATTCTCATCTGGACCCTACTGATGGCTCCACTCATCGTCGTCTATGTTCGGCGATGGACGATGCCATTTTACGGTATGTTGCTCTACATTCCGCTGGCAGGATTGATTACGGTTTATCTCGACCGACATCCTATCGCACTCCAGGCAATCGACTTTTTCTTCATAATTCCCGCTTACTTTGGCTTTCTGCCGATAATTCAACGAAAACTGAAATTTTCTGGCATACCGAGGATTTTCACGATTACCTGTATTGCCTTCGCGCTGCTGCTTTCAGTGCAGATGTTTAATCCAAGTCACCAGAATCCGGGGATTCTAGTCGGCCTTGTAGGCATCAAAGTCTGGCTCTTCTACATTCCGATCTTGATGCTGACGTATGTACATTTGAGTGAGCCGAAGAACTTCATGACGATGCTCCGCATCATCAATATCACCGTTTGGGCCCCAGCTTTGTTCGGAATTGCCCAGTGGTATGCGGTTACACTTTACGGATATCAGAAAACAATGAAGTTCCTGTTTGGCGACCAGGCAGATTCAGTAACTCAGGGATTCTCACAGTTCTCTTATGGGATCAGCCACGCCTACCGGATTCCATCTAGTTTTCAGAGCACAGGACATTACGCCAACTTCCTCCTGGGGGCCTTGGCATTTTGCTATATATCAGTGTCTCTTGAGCAGTCATTCAAGTGGAAATGGTTTGCGAGATGCACTATGACGCTGCTACTCATCGCATCCTTTCTCAGTGGAGCGCGAGGTCTACTGTTATTTGCCCCCTTGATTTTGATCTTTGGTGAGATCTTCCAGAGACGAATTAGAAACGTTATCCAGATATCGATTTTACTAGTCGGTACCTGGTTTGTCGCGAGTTTCGTGAGTGGTCTCGAGGCGGGCGATGTTCTGCCAAGTGTCGGGGACAACGCCAAATCCTATGTCACTGTGCATTCGACCAATACGATAGCTCGAGCGGTAAAAAACTTTCCCATGGGAGTTGGAACAGGAGCTAACACTATTCCTGCCCGACATGTGCTGAAGTATTCAGCTACCAGATCGCAATTAGTGGGATTGGAGAGTCATTACGCAAAGGCGATTGTCGAAACAGGGATTGTCGGCGGGATACTCGCCTTTGTGTTGCTGGTGATTCCGCTCGTCGTCGGTATTCGTGCGCTCTTTGTCGTGAGGATACGCGAGCTGCAGATCGTTTTGGGCGGAGCAATGAGTTATCAGTTTGCCATTTTCCTTTACAGCTTCAAAACGGCGATCATCGATACGATTCCCGCCTGTATCTTCTATTGGATGTTTGTCGGAATTACCTTTCGGACGAATGCCTATATCAGGTCTGGGATGGGCGCTGCTCCAGCGCCTCGGCCGGACTTACAACCGCGGCAACTCCTGGAGAAGCCAGTGGTTGGCAGATCTCAATCTCAGTCGCAATCTCAGGCAGTTCCCTAGGCCGATCGCGCGATCAGTTCTCCAGAGATATTGTGACTGGGCCGTCGTTCTCGAGGCCAACACGCATATGCGCCCCAAAAATCCCTCGCTCCACCTGTTTCACGCCTGATAGTTGCACTGCGGCAACAAAGGCATCAAAGAGCTTTGTCGCTTGAGCCGGTGGTTTGGCAGAAAAGAACTCTGGCCGCCGACCTTTGGAGGTATCGGCGTAGAGGGTAAATTGCGGCACTAGCAAAACCCCAGCATCAACTTCGAGCACTGAATGGTGAAAACGCCCCTGTTCGTCTGGAAAGATTCGCAAATGAGCTAGCTTTTCAGCCATTGGCCTGAGCTGATCCTCGCTGTCATCCTTGCCAAAGCCACAAAACACCAACAAACCAGTGCCGATAGTGGCAACAAGCTCGTCGTCGACCTGCACTGAAGCCCGAGTAACCCGCTGAATAACAATACGCATAGCGCAACAACATCCACTTAAGTGAGAGAGACACAACTATCGATGGGAAACATATCTCTGTCACTTAATTATAATGGGGGCAATCGGCAAAAAAAATGGCTGGAAGTCCCTGAGGACTCCCAGCCATGCTAGGCAACTGACTTAAGGAAAATCCTATGTAGCCGACGTCTGGCGGGGAGCCGCCGCCGACTGGATTTCACTATGCTTTCTTACCGATTCCGAGGCTCGTTTTGCGCCGTTGAAATGTTTCTGCCATCTAACGGTGCGCTCAAGTATTCCAACTGCATACTTTCGCACCATGCCAGGAACCTTCTTATTCGCGGCGCGTGCTTTGCTGAGGTTTCCGGGACCCCAGTTATAAGCGGCAAGCGCTTGGAATCGATTTCCACGATATTGCTGTTCTAACTGCTTGAGATAGGCAATTCCGAGCCGGATATTGGTTTCCGGGTCATTCAGTGCAGGCGTTGTCGTACTACCCGCTACTTCCTGAGCGGTTCTGGGCATTACTTGCATAAGCCCTAGTGCGCCTACTTTAGAGCGGGCCGATGTGCGGAAACCACTCTCCATTGCAATGACAGAGGAGATGTAGAGTGGATCTACCTTGGCCTCTTCGCTCAGTTGGACGATGTGGCTGGCAATTAGGCCTGCATCATCAATGCTCGGGTAATATACGGCGATAACTCCAGAAATGAATTTCACAAGGCTATCTCGTTCGTAGGCGTCCGCATGATACTCACGTAGGTTAAACGAGACTTTTTCGACGGTCGCTTGCTCTTCTTCTATCGCAGTAATTGCTTCTTCTGGAAGAGGGTAATCATCGAGAGTATAGCCTTCAGCCGGGCCAGTGATGAACCAAGCGGACGTTCTTCCCTCAGCTGCGATTAAGAAGGCGACGAGCAGTACGAGGGCAAACGGGCGAAGAAGTGCAGCCAGGAGTTCAGTGGCGCAGCGAAACAACGAAGGGCCAAAACAGCCTCGGCGCATGCTAGAGCGGGAGAAATGACTCTCAACCGCAGTTAGCTTGTAACCGCTGTTCTTCTTCTTTTTAATTCTTCGGGAGATGCCTTGAATGACATATTCATTCGCCGTTCTCTGGTGCGTATTCGTGAGATACCCACTGGCGTGTCTTTGATGAATATTTGAGAACAGCATGGTGTTGTTATCCTTGAAAGTCGTTTGGCTCTTCAACTTCCTCAACCACCACACTTCAATTCGAGCCTTATTTACTTGCTACATCCACATGTCTCTTTATCTTTCATTTCTGCTTCAGATTAATTTCAGAAAAGATCATTTTTTTGGTATAAAATTGCGACCTTGTTTGAGGCATCTGGTTAAATTGAGTCGTACCTGTTCGGATTGAAATGAACTCATCGAAAAAAAATTGCTTCGAAGTCATCGTGGTAGGCGGCGGTCATGCCGGAAGTGAGGCTGCGCTTGCCGCAGCTCGTCTGGGTTGTTCTACCGCTTTGGTTACCTTTGAGCGCAGCAAGATCGGACAGATGTCTTGCAATCCGGCTATCGGTGGTCTCGGCAAAGGGCAGCTGGTGAAGGAAGTTGATGCGCTATTTGGCGAGATGGGGCTTGTGATCGACCAGACCGGAATTCAGTTTCGCACCCTCAACTCTTCTAAAGGCCCGGCGGTTAGATCCTCTCGGGCCCAGGCAGATCGCGATCTCTATAAGGCAGGGGTACAGCAGGCAGTGGCTGATTGCCCTAATTTGACCGTGGTTGAGGCGGCAGCGGGAGCCCTGCATATAGAGGGTGGAAAGGTAACGGGCCTCTACACGGAGAAAGGGGTGCTGCTGAGCGCTCCTGCGGTGGTGGTAACAACGGGTACTTTCCTGCGGGGCTTGATGCATACAGGAGAGCAGAAGACCGAGGGTGGAAGAGTTGGCGAGAAGGCCAGCTATACGCTCAGTGACTCAATTCGCGGCCTTGGCCTGCGAATGGGTCGGATGAAGACCGGCACCCCGCCGCGATTGGTCCTCTCAAGCATTGATTTTGATCGCCTCGAAGAGCAGCCGGGCGATCTGCCGATACGGCCGTTTTCCTTTCGAACGGAGAAGATTGAGCGACGGCAGATCTCGTGTTGGATCACGGAGACGAATGCGAAAACGCATGAGATAATTGCCAAGAACATCGAGCGATCGCCTATTTTTAACGGGCAAATAGAGTCTGGCGGGCCGCGCTACTGTCCTTCGATTGAGGACAAGATTCATCGCTTCCCCGATAAGAACACGCATAACATCTTTCTCGAGCCAGAGGGGTTTAAGTCAAATATCGTCTACCCAAATGGCATTTCTACGAGCTTGCCGGCGGATGTGCAGGATGCCTATGTGCGAAGCATAGTTGGTCTCGAACAGGTTGAGATTCTGAAATATGGGTATGCGGTTGAATACGACTATGTCGACCCAACTGAGCTCGACAATCGCTTGGCAGTGAGATCGCTCAAAGGCCTATTTTTAGCGGGTCAAATCAATGGAACAACCGGCTACGAAGAGGCTGCTGCTCAAGGTCTGATGGCGGGGATAAACGCAGCGCTTGAAGTGCAACAGCGCGAGCCTTTCGTGCTTGGGCGCGATCAAGGATACATAGGTGTTTTGATTGATGACCTGACAACCCTGGGCGTCATTGAGCCCTATCGCATGTTCACCTCTCGAGCCGAGTATCGACTGCACCTGCGAGAGGACAACGCCGACACGAGGCTGACGCCACTGGCTCGCGACCTGGGATTAGTCGACGATCAGAACTGGAAGGCGTTTGAAGAGCGTCAGGGTCGAATCGCCGGAGAACGACAGCGCCTCGAGAAAACAAAGGTGAAGCCGGTAGAAGCCGACAACGCCTGGTTGAGAACATTAGCTTCAGCCAACTTAAAGGACGCGGTGAGTTTGGCGACTCTACTCCGGCGTCCAGAGATAAGCTACGAACAGATAATCGCTCGCTATCCCAGCGATGCTTTGTTGTCTGAGAACGAGGCCCGTCGCGTAGAGGTAGAGCTCAAGTTCGCCGGATATTTGAAGCGCCAAGATGACGATATCGAGCGCTTAAAACGAATGGAAGATGTTAAAATTCCTGAAGATTTTACCTTCTCTGGTGTGACGGGGCTCAGTGTAGAGGTGAAGGAGAGGCTCTCTTCGGTGCGACCTCAAACTCTAGGGCAGGCGTCTCGGGTCTCTGGTGTTACTCCTGCCGCTGTAGCGCTTCTCGCGGTTCATCTGAAGCGGGACAAGATGGCAGCACAGCTGAGCGCCTAGCCGCGATGACCACCCTTTCGGAACTCATAGCAGATAAGCATGATGCCCTGCGAGATCATCTGGGTGCAGCGGGATTTGATGCTGGGCTACCCTACTCCGCTGCCTTGCCGAAGACCGCCGCCGTGAAGCTTGCTGAATACATTGAGTTGCTCGCCAAATGGACCGGGCGGGTCGATTTGGTTGCACCGGCGCCGGTTGAAGTCTTGGTTGAGCGTCACATTGTCGATTGCTTGGCTGCGGGCCTCGTGTTGGCGTCGGTCGATTCCGAATCGTCCGGCTCTTGCATCGACGTGGGCAGTGGGGCCGGTTTGCCCGGCTTGATTTGGGCCATCCTAGAGCTGGACCGAAGAATCCTGCTCTGTGAGCCTCGGCAAAAGCGGGTAGTCTTTCTCCGGGAAGCAGTTCGTCGTTTAGAGCTCCCCCATGTAGAGATAGTCCAAGAGCGGGTAGAAAATGTTTCACGTGAAACATTTTCCGGATTTAGTCTGGCAACTGCCCGAGCTTTGGGCTCAGATGGACAATTTCTCGCTTCGGCATCTCCACTCCTAGGACCGAATGGCCGGATTGCGCTATTGGTCGGCCCTAACTGGGAGGCTCCAGCGGATTTGCCTTCAGATATGCAATTTCAGCAGCTAATCCCCTACTCTCTTGGCTCAACTGGCCCTCAGAGGCAGTTGGCGCTCTGGCAGAAATGTTTCACGTGAAACATTTGTTTCTCAGATATCCTCTACCGAGGCGTTTTTCCCTATTTCAGCAAGGCCGGACACCGTGCTACAACCCTAGGCATGGGAAGAACCATTGCAATCGCCAATCAGAAAGGTGGAGTTGGTAAAACAACCACCTCCGTGAATCTTGCCTCGGCTCTGGCTGAGCTCGACCGCAAAGTTCTGCTTATCGACATTGACCCGCAGGGTAATGCCACCAGTGGATTGGGGGTCGACAAGAACGGTCTCGAAGCGACGCTCTACGATGTATTTCTCGGGACGCTTAGTCTGAGCAACATTATCGTTGGCACTGCTCAGGAGAATCTCTGGGTTGCGGCTGCTAATGCCGATCTCGTCGGTGCTGAGGTCGAGTTAAGTGATACACCCGGGCGTGAGATGATTCTTCGCAAGCAATTAAAGAATCTAAAGACCCAATTTGATTATGTTTTTATTGATTGCCCACCATCCTTAGGCTTGTTGACGATCAATGCACTTGTCGCAGCTGATACCTTGCTTGTCCCATTGCAGTGTGAGTATTACGCACTTGAGGGCGTTTCTTCGCTCATGCAGACCGTGCGTCTTGCGCGACAGCGCCTCAATCCGAAGCTCGGTTTAGAAGGTGTCGTACTGACAATGTACGATGGCCGCACGAATCTTTCTCGGCAGGTCAGCGCCGAGACGCGCGAGTTTTTTGGGCACAGCGTCTTCGACACAGTCATTCCGCGAAACGTTCGATTAAGTGAGAGTCCTAGTTTTGGTCAGCCGATCAATATCTACGACGATTCCTCGATTGGCGCTGAGGCGTATAGCATGCTCGCGCAAGAATTGGAGAAGCGGGTAGAAGAACGGACAAGCGATGAACCGCTTGTCGCAAACCAGAAGTTTTGACA
>CBDUGV010000190.1:0-8585 GCA_965366815.1 uncultured Bdellovibrionales bacterium
GAGTCGCATGAGGGTTGGTAATTCCCTTTTGATCGACTAGCTTATCCCTTGTGCCGGGAGTGAGGTTGTCCATGGTGTTTTCGGGTTTGATTTTCTCTTCAAACTCTTCTTTCTCTCTGTCTTTCTCCGTTTCCTTCTCCGCTATTTTGTCGTCTATTTTTTTTTCAAGCTTGCAGAGCAGTTTACTCTTCTCCTCGTCTGTCGCCTCCTCCCACAGTTCCTGGGCCTCTTTTGGAGTCAAAGAATCCAGGGCTTCTTGCGGATTCTTAGAGTCAATCAATTCCTGAGCATTTCTCGGTGGAGGTGTCGGCTGATTGGCAATTGGGGTTATGTCTCGCGGTTTGTGTTGGCCCGCACCGGCACCGCCGCCACCGCCACCGCCGCCCCCACCGCCGCCACCGCCGCCACCACCGCCGCCACCGCCGCCTCCTCCACCTCCGAGGAGTGAATTGAGGATTTGCGGTAGCGAAGACAGAAGCTGTTGACCGATGCCCGAGCCTTGCTGGTTGCCCTGCTCATTGTTGTTTTGCGAGTTGCCATTCTCTGAACTGTTGGAGGAATTGGCCTCCGCTTCCTCAGATTGGCGCACGTCCTCCTCAACTTGACGCATCGAATCGAGGAGAATGTCGAGTTCCTCCGGGGCGCAGGTACCACTTTGACAAAGGTAGCCAGCGAAATAGAGATTGAGGATGTCGTAGGCGTCAAGACTAAGCCCGTCTTCTCGTGCGAGACGACCAAGGCGATTGTACATCGGGTGTTTTTTTGTAATGCGAAACGCACCTGCGCTTCCACGTTCCCACGTTTTGTTACATCAGCCTTCGCCTCCACCGCCGCTTTGCTGGCCCCCTCCTTGTTGCCCACCTCCTTGTTGTCCTGCTTGCTGCAACAAGCTCAGCAGCTGCTGGCACATTTGTAGCGGGTTGAACTGAGACGGCGGCTTTGGAGCTGGAGGAGTTGAGCTCGGAGGTGGTTGTGGCCCACCGTTTGGCACTTGGGACTGGCCAATCTTTCCCGGCTGACCTGATTCCCCGGCTTTCTTACTTTGATCGTGTATCCAGGTTCCTTTCTCCACCGGGTCGGCGCTCTTACCGAGTGAAACTACTGATCCGAGAGCTTTGGCGACTGCTTCACCAGCCCCTCCACGTGAGAGTCGCCCTCGATCGGGGCCGCGGTCTTTCTGAGCGCGATTGCCAAATTGTCCCGCGGTGCGGGCTCGCAGTTCAATGGGATCAGCGAAGAGGGCTGGGTCTGGAAGCAGAAGAACTTGTAGGCAGAGATACAACGCAGCAAGCAGAATAGCGGGTGCCGGAATGAGATGTGTCCGAACTCTTTTGCATTGTGGTCGAATTTGTTTCACTAGAACGTATTTCCCCTGTCATTGCTTCTTCTAGAAGAATTGTGTTGAGCTTTCTTTTGCATATTTGAAATGCGTTTCTTGCTGATCGCCCTTGCTCTTCGACTGACTCGATTCGAGGGAGTAGTAGTTCCACCTAGGAAGAGCTGTGGTTCAGATTGAGCAAGCGGAGTTTCGCCGTAAAAGCTATCCTCTTTGTAGTCGCCGTTATTGAGCACGCTGCAGCCGTAGGGAGTGCCGCACTTGGTGCAGTAGCAATTGACTCGTTTGATATAGTAGGCGATGCGAACCTCATTCGCGTAGGCAAGCCCATCTTCGAGATTGCCTTTCTCCGGGAACCGTTTGCGGATCTCCAAAGGGAGATTGAAGTGATTCGAATAGGGACTAGTTGTTCTTCCCGTTCGGCGTGCCAGGTCTCCCTCTTTCTCTCCGGGCTCAACCCGCGCAATTGTTTCAGGTCGAAAGCAATGGCTGCCTCGTCTTTTTCCACCATCCTTCCACGGTGGAAAAATGATTTGCATCTTGTCAGTGAAGATAATGTTCTCTTTAATGACCGGATCTTCACCGCTGTAGTTCGGCCGAGAACCGCGAGCCGTGTGGTAACTATAGCGAAGGGCTCGTCGGCTTGCCGTGTTCCCAGAGAACTCCGGCAGGGAACTGAGCATATAATGGGAGAAGCCATGTGAAACCGCGGCGTAGAAGGGGTCGACGAACGAGTTATCACGAGAACTGGAATAGGGCGTGAGTTCATGTCCGTAGAACACGTAGTCTTTCTGCAGCCCTTGTGGTTTCACGCCAATTCTCTGTAGTCCCTGTTTCGTCCAGGTCCATTCGGCCATGCTTTGTGAAGGGCGCAGTCCTTGTAGCTCTTGAGGAAGTTGCTTGCCGTTCGCTTTGAGCGACTTGATGCTTGTAAAAATGTTTGGACTACCGGAGAGTACCGTCGCTTTGGCTCCCTGAGCATCAATGTTCTCACTCTCTTTTGCTGACATCGAAGCTCGAATAAACTCCTCTTTTCCGTATGACGCTCCGGCAATGACATCCTTGTTGGGGTTGTCCAATGTGTGAAAGAAACACTGATCTTGCAGTTCGTAGCCATGAAAATCGGGTTGCGGCCTTCGTCGAGTTGCCTGCCGGTGCGCATTCGTCTGATAGGTGAGGGAGTGAAAAGAGAATGGCGCATTGGGATTCATTGCCTGATCGCCATCGTGTCCATACCACTCCACTGAGGGGTCATACCAATCTGGGTAGAGTTTCTCTGAAATTGATTTCGGGTCTTTGCCAAGATGCTGTTGCAGGATCTGCTCTGCTGTTTGTTTTCCGACATTTGCCAGTCGCTGCTTGGTGGCAGTCAGTTTGAGATCCGGTCTTTTGTCCTGCCCGCTCAGATAGCTGCCATTGGGGTCGAAGCTACCCATGGCGCGGCCGGGGTAGGTTCGCGTTACGTAAACGGGGAAATAGAGTTCTGAGACATAATACTCGTTCATCACGCAATCGGGTTCCTTCTCTGGATCGCAGGGGCGGCATCCTTTCTCGAGCTTGACCCAGCCTCGGTTCCCTGGGCAGGCTTGTGCACATTGGCTCAAATAGTCTGGATTGAATACTTGCCGGTCTTCGAGACATTGGGTGAATGTTTCGTCATGGAAGATAGTGTCGGTATCTTTCTCAGTGTATTCTTGTTTGGATTTGCCTTGGGGGTCGGCTCCATCGTTTGCCAGGAGGGGATGGCGCGCTGGCGAATTCTTGAAGCTCTTGCCGTTGATCGTAATATCTCTCGATCGGCCCTCGTTTTGCAGTATCCGGCCAACCTTCTCGCCTATTTGCTCGCGTTGCTGCTGTTCGTTTTCGAGGGCATGTTGAATGCGATCATCTACTTTCTTTTGCGCTTCGGAGCCAATGATATCGGAGATATCAGCGGCATCGCTCTGCCCTTGAGCAGAGCGCGTCTGTAGGCACATGCACAAGAGCAGTGCGAGATAGAGCGATCCGACCAACTTGGATCGCTTCATTCGAATTGTCATTTTTGTCACTCCTCCCCACGTTGACGCGTTTCAACGCACTCGAGTGAGGCTGGGCCTGGGTGGACCCGCACTTCACACACAAGAAGTTATTGGGGAGGGGCTCTGAGGGGAGATCGCCACGAGGTACCATTTTGGTAACAATTTCTCTAGCCAAGAGTTAGAGATTCTCTGAGAATTTGGCTAGACTATTGGCACTATGCAGAACTCTACTAGACCGATGATTGATGCGACTTGGCTTATCCGTCTGCGATGGATATCAGCAGTATCGCAACTTGCTCTAATTCTTGTAGTTTCTCTTGTTTTTGCCGTTCAGCTTCCCCTTGCCGAACTCTGTGTGGTACTGGGGCTACTGCTGGTGACGAACGCAGGCTTGGCAATGTCTACCCGCGTTCGGGCAGCGCCCTCGACTCTTGAGGTAGGCTCAGTCCTGATTTTAGATACGCTGTTGTTATACGCCACTCTTTTCCTCACTGGAGGGCCGTCGAATCCATTTAGTATTGTATTCCTCGTCCATATTGCCTTGGCCGCAGTCGTCTTGGGTGCGCGATGGACTTGGTTGCTCGCTGGGGTCGCCTCGGTTTGTTTCGCTGCATTGTTTTTCTGGCACCGACCGCTACCGGGAGTATCGCACGATATGCATGACTCGTTTTCGTTTCACCTCTATGGAATGTTTATAGCCTTTCTTTTGACAGCCTTGCTTGTCGCGTTCTTTGTAAGCAGAGTTGCTTCGCAGCTACAGGAAACAGAGCAACAGCTGCGAGAATCTGAAGGTGAGCGCCAGAAACAACTTCGTTTGAGTTCTTTGGCGACTCTTGCCGCTGGGGCTGCTCATGAACTTGCCACTCCCTTGTCGACGATTGCAATTGCTGCGGGAGAGTTGGCTGAGGAGTTGCGAAACACTCCACTGCTCCATGATGATGTGGAGTTGATTCGAAAGCAGGTGAAGCGCTGTAAGGAAGTATTGGATCAAATGGGCGCTTCAGGTGGGCAGCTCAAGGGCGAACTCTCGACTGCGATCTCTTCGAGGTCAGTGGTGACAGGCGTGCTTGATGAGCTTCCACCAAAACGCCAGGCACTGGTCGATTGCGAGATTCAGACTCCAGCTGAACTGTATTTGCCGAGTGTCGGTTTACGTCAGAGTCTACTTGCGTTGGTGCGAAATGCCCTTGATGCGAGTGATCAGAAGGGGAAAATACGAGTTACCGTATCCGAGACCTTCGATGGAGTGTTGTTTGAAGTGCGAGACTGGGGCTGTGGTATGTCAACTGAAGTAAGAGAGCGTGTGGGCGAGCCATTTTTTACTACGAAAGAGCCAGGGGCCGGCATGGGATTAGGGCTGTTTTTGACGAAAGCTTTTGTCGCTCAGAATGGCGGTAGTCTTGAATTTGAAAGTGCAAGTGGTGAGGGCACAGTCGCACGAATGTGGTTCCCAAAGCAGCGGAGAATAGTAGGTGCGTAGTATGAATGACCGAATGGCTGTTGATTACTTAGTGGTAGATGACGATAAAGAGTTTCGCTCCCGCCTGGTTCGTGCCCTAGTGCGTCGATCCTATTCAGTAGTCGAAGCGGAATCCGTTTCACAGGCTGAACAGATGCTTGACACTCATATTCCAAGTCGAGCTGTGGTTGATTTGCGGATGCCTGGGGCCTCGGGCTTGGAATTGGTCAAATCGCTTCGCGATCGCTTGCCCGAGACTGAGGTAGTGATGCTGACTGGGCATGGCAGCATCTCCACTGCGGTAGAGGCGATGCGATATGGAGCTCGGAATTATCTGACAAAGCCGGCTGACGCAGATCAAGTGCTAGCTGCCTTTCGCGATACTCCACCGGAAACCGCAGCGCCTATGCCACCAGTCGCAAGTCTTGATGACATCGAGTGGGAGCATATTCAAAGAGTACTGCGGGAATGCGATGGGAATGTAACGCATGCAGCTCGTTTACTTGGCATGCATCGTCGTTCGCTCCAACGAAAGCTGGCGCGAGACCGGTGAGCCTAGGCGCTATTTCCGATCGGTGGATTTTTTCGTGAGAGAAATATGTTTTTGCTTTCTCAGCTTCGTAGTTGTCTTGTTTTCTTCAAAAAACGAACCTGGATAGACTCCGACCGAACCATTTGAACTAACGAGCCAAACTCTATTTTTGCGATCATGGACCAGATTGGTAATGCGATTCGCAAATAATCCCTGCTTTTTATCAACATGGTGCACTTCTGAGCCAGTAAACCAACTGACCCCATCACCGAAATATTGATGTACGAACCAAATATTTCCCGCGACATCGATGCTGGTGGCATAGGCAAAGTCGGGCTTAATGCCATCGCGACGGGTGATATTGGTAATTTCACCCCGTTGGTTAATTATCGAAAGTCCACCAGTTGTTGCGGCGAGGAGTGATTCATTTCTTAAAATGGCGAGTCGGTACACCCCCCAATGCGCGAGACCCTCTTTCGGACCCAAGTGATACCAGCCGGTCTTTGGACTGAATACATGAAGTGGGGGCAGATGAAACACCCGCTGTTGCTTGTCAAACTGCGGGGTTGTGCCAATCCAGATACTGCCGGTCGCGTCTTCCTGGAACGTGCGAACTGGATTATTGAGTAGCTTGTCGTGTTGGCCGTATTCTACCCAGGCCTCCTCGGAGTAGCGATAGACCCCCCGTTGATCAGTTCCGAGCCAGATTCGATTTTCCGAATCGACATACGTCACCTTGACCTGGTCTGCTGCAAAAGTTTCGGGTATGGGAATTGTGGTTCGCTGTTCGTCGAGGAAAATGGTGAGCTCCCAGCCATTTAGGAGAAGCACCAAGCCGTCTAGTCGATGGAAGCCAACGCCTTTTGGGCAGACCTGTGTGCCGTTAAAGAACACCATCAATCGGCCATCAATGATACGCGTTGCAATGCCACCCGACAGAGTTACCCCTTTCAGTAGCGCATCAGCAGCCTCGCAGGGACCAGCAAAAATTTGCGGTTTTTCTCCTTCTTTCTCCTTTTCGGGGAATTGCAAAATCCATTTCGCAGCATCAGGTATCGGAGCAACAAAAAGACCGCCAGATCGAAGGCCACCGATCCAGAGTCGGTTTTGTTTGTCGAGGGCCAAGGTGCCAATTCCATCGACGAGACCTTCGGCAGATCCCGCTTTATGCCAGACCTTCCCGTTCCAATACCTCAGACCGCCACGGCTGGTTCCAGCCCAAATATTGCCTTTGTCTTCGATCAGTATACTGGTGATTTGCTCTTCTGCGAGCATGCGTTCGATTGCTATACCTTTTTTCGAAAGGCGAACAATGCCGCTTTTCGTCCCGACCACTAGAGTGCCGTCTCGGTCAGTTCGTATGACATACGCAGTGCCGTCTTGTTTCAGGGGCTTCCAAACAGTTTCCCATTTTTTCGACGCCTTGTTGAGCCGCCATACCGCGCCTCGACCACTTGCGTACAGAGTTCCGTCAGCTGATTTCGTGAAGGAGGTAACCAAACGTCTGCGAAACTCTCGTTTTCCAACGAGGCGTTCAAAAGCACTATCCCAGCGCCAGATACCCCGAGTCCCGGCAAACATCTCACCATCATACTCAATGAAATCGTAGTATCTCCCGCGAATCGGTTCGTTGGCTCGAGTGAGAATCTTCCACTCATAACGCTGATAGCGCATGAGCTGCCCGTTCGATAGCCCAGCCCAAACGACCCCCTTAGAGTCGACTCCAATTGCGCTAAATGGAGAAAGATCGTCGTTGAACTCTTTGTCGTACAATTTCTTATCTAATATTACGGTCGGTGCGGAGAGATCGCCTCCCGTGAAGCGGATGAGCGCCTGGTGATCAGCAATCCAGACATCGTTTTCGTTCCCCAGGGTGACTGCTATCGGATTGGGTGCCAGTTGGCTGAGTACCTTGAAGGGGCCGATTTTTTTCGGGAGAGGCGTATCGATCTGTTCTTCGGGCTGTTCCTCAACCTCAGTTAATTGCTTAAATCGTCGATCGGCTGACCGCTCGGCTTCGCGTTGGCGCTCCTTACTGGTGAGCACAGCCCGCAAGGTGTCTTCTTCTATATCGGAATCGGCGAGGTTGGCATGTCCAGTTGGGAATGAGTCCTCAGTAATACCACTGCTTGGAACGGCTGGTTCATTGGCGCGTTTCGGCTTTGAGGCAAAAAGCGGGAAGGTGACAAAGAGTAGCACCAGAGCTCCAACGCCCGCCCGCAAGGCAAGAGGCTTCTCTTGGTCAAAGAAAAAACGTATGAACGCAGGCTGCTGAGATTTCGGCGCAGCTTCATCTATAGGTTCGTTTGTACTCGTATCTTGATCGTCTGGCATACGCTTGTGATGCTACCTTATCAACAATGCTCCCTAACCCAGCGATCAGAATTCCTCGTCACAGACATCATTGCTATAGACAATTATGCGGGAATTCTGAACAAACGGGCGTACTACTAGCTAAAGTGTACTAAATACTACAACTTTTCGGTAGGACTAAGTGCCTGACCATAGGGTGATAGCGAGGCAACTATCCATTCTGCTTACCAAGCACCCAAGGGGCCTGAATGCCAGGAAGTCGTAGCACCTGTCCCATCCCGAGCGCAGCGTAATAACCAAAACCCAAGAAAAAGAGGCTGGCAAATGGGAGAGTCTCGTAACGACCTATTGAGATTGCATAGCTGATCGTAAAGAAGAAATAGCCAGCGAGTGCTGCTTCCCCAAAGGGGAGCCACGAGCGCCAGTGCGCTGTGCGAGAACTTCGCCTTGCTCTATTCGCGCTGTTCTTCTCAATAATGCCAGTCTTTGGTGTCCGCTTGAAACTACTCTTCTTGCCGATGAGTGCTTCGGTGATGGCAATTGTGTTCGAGAGCGAGAGTCCGATTCCGACAATTAGTGCCAAGACAACCTCGCCGACAGTTCGAATCCAAGAAACTGTCCGGCTTTCTTGTGTCGCAACGACATAGAATGAAAAGATTGAAAAGAAGGCAAAAAGAAAGCTCGCTCGAACGCTGGTTAGCAGCCAAGGGGGGGCGGCCTTCAAAACTTCCTGAGCATGAATCGAGGGCAAAATGAGCACGCCGGCAAACAAAAGAACTGGGTAGCAAAAATTTGCCGCCAAATGAAAAAACGCTTCGGCTTTATGTGCGTTTGAGATTGGTGCAGTAAAAATCCTCGTCCAAAGTTTCAACAGTACTTCGATTGCCCCTTTGGTCCAGCGGTGTTGCTGCGACTTAAAGGCGTCTA
>CBDUGV010000191.1:0-8526 GCA_965366815.1 uncultured Bdellovibrionales bacterium
GGTCGATCCTCTTCTCCGCTGAGCTGTAGCACCAACACCACTGGAGTTCCCGTCTCAATCGAGTGACTAAGCGCGGCAACACTTCTTTCTTCGGAGACATACAGGGGAACGATGACGCCAGGGAGTGGTGCCACCTCAGTTATGGGAATTACTGAATAGAGACCTGACTTGGGATCACCCGACTCAACTGACTGGTCGGACTTCTTTCGTTTTCTCTTGGATTGTTTGGTCATTGGGGAAAAAACCTGTTACTACGCCACCTGTCATAACTTCTATTACTTCACCTTTATACAACCGCAACACCGTCATTCGCCGTCGAATCTCACCACCTTCCTGCACAGACAGCCGACCTGTCACTCCATTTAATACATCGACATCAGACAGCGTATCAATGAGCTTCCCATTCGCTGTTTTTTGAGCTCTAAGGCTGCTAATTGCCAGCTTAGTCGCATCATAGGCTTGCGCCGCCAATAACTCCGGCGCATGACGATATTTGTCGGTGTAACTAGAGATAAAATCGCTGACTCCGGGCGACCGGCTGGCCGCATAAAATGGCGTCACATACACCGCACCTTCAATGAGCTGACCATAGCCACGAATCGCAACCGGATCGTTCCACTGAGCCGGACCGAGAAGAACTGCATCAGACAACTCAGAATTCTCCAAGGCCTCCAAAACACCGAAGGCCCCTTCCAAGGAATCTGGAATAAAGACTGCTTCTGGTGCAGACACAGAGGCTTCCGCTACCGCAGAACGCATCGAATCTTGATCACCCTGGTAATACGCATACTCGCCGACAATCTCTATCCCCATACTGCGACAGGTGTCGCGAAAGATCGTTGCGAACTCTCGTCCAGAACTTTTTTCGGGATATAAAACTGCAAAACGACGCAATCCAAGTTGACTGGTCGAATAGGTCAGTAGCTCATCTACTTGATCCTCAAGCGTTGCCCCAAGACGAAACACCGCAGAACCAAGACCTGGGACACCACTGCGTTTCGTAAAAGTTATGAAAGGGAGCCCAACTTCTCGCGAGCGAACCGCGACACTCTCAGCTTCCTTAACCAAGAGCGGTCCCAATACCACCGATACACCCTCCTGCTGTGCAAGTCGCAGGTACTCTTGCTCTGCGATTAGTGCATCTCCCTTGGTATCGAAATAAACTGTTTCGATCTTTTCAGGACCGTCTGCTTCAATAGCGAGACCAATGCCTTCTTTTACTTTCAACGCATGCTCGGCAAATCTTCCGGAAAGAGGTAACAATACGCCAATCGCCCGTTTGCTTCCCGGCACGGTAGTTGCAGCCTGGCTACCCACATCAGTTGCATCATCAGACAGTGCATCGACATCGCCGCTACGACTGGCCAGTGCCTCATTGGGAATTTCTGGCGGGAGCACAGTTCGATAGGTCGATGCAGTGAACCATTTCTCTGACGGCTTCGGACGCAACGCACCTCCTTGGGCCCGTCGAATTCGTTCCTTCGCAAAGATTGGCCCCGCAAGAGCGTCAGTTCGCCAACGCTGCTCGAACTCACGAAAAGCGGCTGGAGGGAGAGCTGGAATAACCCGCTGCATCTCCTTTCTAGCCTGCATACTATAGAGCCCTTGTCCGCCCGTCGCATTGTAGGCAGTTCCAAGCCAGGCGAGCATTTGATCGGTGTCATTCTGATGGGCATAGGCATACGCAACTAGCAGCGCATACCGCTCACCCACATCGGCGATAGTAAGATTCTCGGCTTTCAAATAAGCTGAAATCTGCTTGAGAACTCGAGAAGACTGTCCGAGTTTGAGAAGTGTTCCAAACATGCGCAGTTGCGCTTCTTCTCGCACACGCAGAGAGTCACTTCGCTCAATTGCAACACGATAGTAAAAAATCGCCTCTTCAAGCTGACCTTGCCGCAGATGCACTTCTGCTTCAGCCATTTCGGGACTTTGCAACGAACCGGAATCCCACAACTGCCAGGGTGGTACGGGAACATCTGCCGCGACACGTACACGCCGCTCATAGCGTGGCTCACTCGGTTTGCTGGGAGTAGGTTTCGTAACGCAGGACGTGAGCAACAAAACGCTCATCAAAAGCGCCCCTGCCACCACGACGGTGCGGTTATTCAAAGAAATCTTTGACTTTATCGAAGAGTGTGCGCGATTCATTGATTACCGGATTACCTTCGATTTCAGCGAGTTCTTCAAGCAATTCACGCTGTCGTTCGCTCGCCGACGGCGCAACATGGATATAGGTGCGAACATGCTGGTCTCCCACTCGACCAGTATGCAAATCGATTATTCCCTTACCGCGCAATCGAAATATCTTCCCCGACTCAGTGGCGGGCGGAATCTTGAGACTCACCTCACCATCAAGTGTAGGAACAGTTATTTCACCGCCAAGCACCGCTTGCGAATAGGTAATAGGTGCCTCACAAATAATCTCAGTATCTCGCCGTTGAAATCGTTTATGCGGCTTTATGGAGATTTCTACATAGAGATCGCCTGGAAGTCCATCAGCGATCACTTCCCCCTCGCCTCGAAGCTTTAATCTCTGAGAATCGTCAATGCCTTTAGGCACTTTGATTAATAAATCGACCTTTTTAGACGTTTGACCACTTCCCTGACAATCAGCACAAGGGTCGATCACTAACGTACCTTGCCCTCGACACACCGGACAACTGCGAGTAATCGCAAAAAAGCCCTGCTGAACTCGAACCTGACCATGCCCTTCACATTGCTTACACTTTTGTGGGGATGTTCCGGGCTTAGCACCACTGCCGCTACAGGTTTCGCAAGCAAGTGGCTTTTCGATTTCAACTTCTCGCTCGATACCAGTTGCAGCTTCTTCTAGTTCAATCTCTAACCGATAGCTGAGATCGCGACCACGCCGCTGCCGAGAAGTTCTGCCCCCGGCCTGACCAAAGAAATTGCTAAATAGATCGCCGAAGATTTCATCGGCAAATGATGAAAAATCCTCAAAGCCACCACCAGCCCCGCCGGAGAATGCGGCATGGCCGAACTGGTCGTATTTTGCTCGGTTGGCATCATCGGACAACACTTGGTAAGCCTCTGACCCCTCCTTAAAGAGGTCTTCGGCTTCCTTGTTGTCGGGGTTCTTATCCGGATGGTTCTTGAGCGCGAGCTTACGATACGCCTTCTTAATTTCTTCGCTAGAGGCGCTCTTGGAAACACCAAGCACCTCATAATAGTCACGCTTAGACACTGCCGGGGTGAGCCTATTTTACTTCTTCAAAATCGGCATCAACGACGTCATCGTCAGATCCACCACCAGGAGCTCCACCCATATCGGAGGCATCATCTCCACTCTCAGCAGCATGTGACTCGGCGGAACCATTCACCGTGCTCTCATCTCCTTGCTGCGCAGCGGCACTCTCATACATTTTCTTCGCCAGCGCATGTGCTGCTTCTGAAAGCTTTTCCGCCTCTGCACGAAGCCCTTCAGCTGTGCGCCCTTCTTCTAGAGCTTGCTTGGCGCTCGTCAAAGCTGCATCAACTTGACCTCTCTCCGTCGCATCCAATGCATCGCCGTGCTCTTTCAAAGAGTTTTCAGTCGAGTATACAAGTCCATCAAGCTGGTTTCGAGCCTCGGCTTCTTCGCGCTTCGCCTTATCCTCTTCGGCATGCTCCTGCGCATCCTTCACCATTTCCTTGATTTCCTCTTCACTCAAACCAGAGCTGGCAGTAATCTTAATCGACTGCTCTTTACCAGTCCCCAAGTCTTTGGCAGAGACATGAACGATACCGTTGGCATCAATGTCAAAAGTCACTTCGATCTGCGGCACACCTCGTGGGGCAGGCGGAATTCCTACCAACTCGAATTTGCCCAAGGTCTTGTTAAAGTTCGCCATCTCACGCTCCCCTTGGAGACAATGGATGCTTACGGCAGGCTGATTATCTGTCGCCGTTGAGAATATCTGGCTCTTCCGAGTCGGAATCGTCGTATTCTTCTCAATAAGCTTCGTTAAAATCCCGCCTTGCGTCTCAATACCAAGACTCAATGGAGTAACGTCAAGTAGCAAGACGTCTTTTACATCTCCCTGCAACACTCCGGCTTGAATCGCAGCACCAACCGCAACGGCTTCATCAGGGTTTACACCCTTGCTCGGAGCACGACCGAAAATCTTTTGGACCCGTTCCTGCACGGCAGGCATACGACTCATTCCACCAACCAGAATGACATCGTCTATGTCCTTAGCCGCAAGGCCCGCATCTTTGAGCGCAGTCATGCAAGGTGCTTCAATACGATTTAACAATTCTGAACAGAGTGCTTCGAGCTTTGAGCGAGACATCTTAATATTAAGGTGTTTCGGCCCCGACTGATCCGCTGTGATAAACGGCAGATTGATATCGGTCTCAAGTGAACTCGAGAGTTCGTGCTTCGCTTTCTCTGCCGCTTCTTTTAAACGCTGCAAAGCCATCGTATCGCCACGAAGGTCAATCGCTTGGTCCTTCTTGAACTCATCGGCGAGAAACTCAACAATCGCTAAGTCGAAATCTTCACCACCGAGGAAGGTATCACCGTTTGTTGACTTCACTTCGAATACGCCGTCACCCAATTCGAGGATTGAGATATCAAACGTACCACCACCAAGGTCGAATACGGCTATCTTGCGATCCCCTTCCTTGTCCATTCCGTAGGCAAGTGCAGCAGCAGTAGGCTCGTTGATGATTCGCAGCACTTCCAATCCAGCAATTCGACCAGCATCTTTCGTCGCTTGACGTTGCGCATCGTTAAAATACGCCGGACAGGTAATAACCGCTTGGCTGACTTTCTCTCCGAGATAGTCTTCAGCAGTCTGCTTCATTTTCTGTAGAATGTAAGACGAGATTTCCTGAGGAGTTTTTTGATCATCACCTAAGACCACAACGGCATCACCGTTGTCGGCATTCGCTATCTCGTATGGCAAGACACTGCGGGCTTTTTCAACTTCAGGGCTATCAAATTTACGACCAATCATTCGCTTTACTGCGAAGATGGTGTTCTTTGGGTTAGTAACAGCCTGTCGCCGAGCGATTTGACCTACAAGACGCTCGCCAGAGTCGTTCACCGCAACCACGGAAGGAGTAGTTCTACCCCCTTCGCTGTTGGTAACAACCTTCGGCTCGGAGCCTTCCATCACCGCTACACAAGAGTTTGTGGTTCCGAGGTCAATTCCAATTACTTTAGCCATGAATCTACGTCCTATTCTTCCAGAGGGAGCAATCGCTTCCCCCTGGGGGATGTTACAAAATTAACAATATTAGATACTTAGTTTAACCAAGAGCATTTGAGGGGTGGGTCTCACTCGTTAGAGATCTCCCTCTCAAAGGTTTTGGTAACCACTATAATCCTCGCTGACAAGAGGCAGCGAAAAAATAACTTTTAACAACCATCTGCCTAAGCCGCTGAATTCACAGCTCATAGCTCTAAAACAGACAGTATATTACTCCCCTTCTTCAGCTCCTTCTGATGCCATCGATCGCTCATCGGCATCAGCGTTTTCCTGAGCTGCATCCTGTAGAGGTGCTGCCGCAACAACAACTTGAGCGGCTCGCATTAATTTATCTTTAAAATAGTAAATCTTCTTAAATTGCTCGATTATCGTCCCTTCGTCGTAGTCTGCGGTCGGAACAGTTGCCAAAGCCTCGTGCAGGTTGGGATCGAACGGCTTGCCTACCACTTCTTCACCCTTAATGCCGTGCTTCTCAAGTGTGGCAATAAAGCGGTCACTAATGAGTTGAATACCTTTTAGCAATTCTTCGGAGCCCACACCAACGTCTTGAGCAGCAGCACGCTCCATATCGTCAACTATCTCAACTAAATCGTTTGCGAGCTGCTCACCTGCATAACGCAGCATTTCGCTACGCTCCTTTGCATGGCGCTTTTGCACGTTTTCCAACTCAGCAGCCGAGCGTAGATATAAATCGCGATTTTGTTCAACGCGCGCCTGAAGTTCGGCTATTAACGCATCTTTCTCACTCACTGCTTCACTCTCGAGCTCGCCTGGATCGAGCTCGTCGCTCTCTAATTCCATCGTGCTATCTGCCTCTTCATCAGCGACTCTTTCCTGTTCTGCTGATTCAACCTCAACCGTATCTTGCTCTGACATACCAGTCTGCTCGGCGCTTTTATTACCGTCCTCAACTTCAACTTTTCGACCAAAAAAACGTTTTGGCATTAGTATTTATCCAACCCCTGCTGCGGGTCCGTCCTTTCTAATCAAGAAATCTAAAAACTGCAGTATCCTAATAGTATTTTCGCTTTTGTTGCAACCTATTGCGTGGTATTCCATACCCTCCCTGAAGCGGGACAAGAACCCCGATATAAAAACATCAAATAAATGAGGGTATTTTAATGCCTTCACGCGACCCACATGAGGAAGTAAGTAGTCACGTACAGGAAGCTTTGCAACTCCTTGAAGCAAAAGAGAGTCGCCAGCTTAGTACTTTACTGCACGAAATGCACCCAGTTGAGCTCGTCAGCCTTATCAACGCTGTAGACCCCGAGAGCCAAGTTCCTCTTCTCAAACACATTACTGGCCTAGATCACCTTTCTGCAGTAGTCGGCCTTGCGAATGAACATCTGCGCAAGACCGCGCTAGAAATGATTGATGATTCGCGTATCGCTGCGGTCATACGTCGACAGGAAATCGATGATGCTGCGGATATCATGGGGGATCTCTCCAGACGCCGCCAAGTCCGCGTGCTTCGTCGACTAGGCGCACAGCGAGTCAAAGAACTCACCTCCCTTCTTGCCTACGATCAGGACACCGCTGGTCGAATCATGACTACTCGCTATTTGTCGTTTCCTCCAGACATGAAAGCCGAAGAAGCGATTCATGAGCTGCGGAACCACTTACGGAGCTCGGACATACACGAAGAGACCGATCTCTCCTATGCCTACATTGTGGACGCAGGTGATATTCCAGTTGGTGTCTGTTCCTTGCGCGAACTACTCTCCAGTGAGCCCGACGATAGCATTCTCGATATTGCAACTCGAGAGTTGCTCGTCGTCGATCCCGACGAAGACCAAGAAATAGTCGCTCGACTCATTGCGGACTATGATTTATCGGCAATTCCCGTGTGCTCAGACGAGAACGGCAAACTACTCGGCATTATTACCGTTGATGATGTTCTCGACATTATCGAAGAGGAAAACACCGAAGACATCCTGAAGATGGCGGGAACGGAAGACAACGATACCGTGGGCGCCTCAGTGTTCGTTGCCGTTCGCAGCCGATTACCCTGGCTGGTCGCCAGTTGGATGGGCGGAATCTTCGGCGCGATGGTCCTTGGCTCATACGAGTCTACTCTTGAGAAAGTAGTCGCCCTCGCCTTCTTCATGCCGGTCGTTTTCGGGATGGGTGGAAATGTCGGATCTCAATCATCAACTATTACGGTACGTGGTTTAGCAACTGGTGAACTAGTCGACCCGCGAGTCTGGCGTCGTTTGCGAAAAGAAACCTCAGTTGGTGCGCTGCTAGGACTTACCTTCGGCCTTCTCCTTGTAATCGCTTCTTTTGCACTCTATCGTTCCTTACCATTGAGTCTCGTCCTCGGCTGTTCAATCCTCTCTACAATGATTTGCGCCTCAGCGCTCGGCTCAATGCTTCCCATGGTCTTTAAACGCCTCGGTTTCGATCCCGCAGTCGCCTCGGGCCCTCTGGTCACGACAACAACCGACATTCTAAGTATTTCAATCTATTTTTCGATTGCCACTCTACTGCTGTAGATACGTGTCAAAAACGCAGCTATCGAGCAGCCGCCGAAACCTAGATGTGCGACAGAGACGGAATGTAACCAGCGCCCGATTAGCATGTAACTGTTTGAGAATCGTAGGATGAAGCAAATCCAACAAAGGGCAATAGTCCTCCGCACCCACGCCCTTCGCGAAGCTGATCTCGTAGTCACGCTGCTTGGAGAAACTACGGGCAAAATTGTCGCCCTCGCAAGAAGTGCGCGGCGGAGTAAGAAACGGTTCATGGGCGGAGTTGATATTTTCGATTGCGGCAACTGCACTCTCACGATCCCGCGAGGCGAGAGCACATTCTACACCCTTGAACACCTCCACGATCGACAGGCTTGGCAACAACTCATGTCTTCCATCGATCGGCTGGCTGTTGCCTCATTCTGCTTGGAGCTGAGCGATGCAATAGTTGCGGATGGAGATCCTGAAGGAGGCACACTCTTTCGGCCGCTCTACTATACACTCCGCGCTCTCGAACGAGCAGAAGCCTTCCAAGAGCAAGTTACCATCGGTTGTTACTATATTCTCGAGAGCTTACGAAAAAGTGGGTTCAATGTAGTGAACGAGCTGGAAGACAGCGATAGCTGTCGTTGGTTTCGACATATGCTGGCACAGAACCAACCGATCGTAGTTGGGCAAATGCAGACAATAAAGAATGGGACACTCGCGCTGCTTAATTTCGCTGAAGGTGTGGTAGAGAAACAGTTACACAGCGCTACTGAGATTCGCTCTATTGTCCGGCGATTAAACGAAGACCACTAGGGATTGATTTTGACCAGAACTGCAACCGCACT
>CBDUGV010000192.1:0-8522 GCA_965366815.1 uncultured Bdellovibrionales bacterium
GCAAGCGTTTCGGTGTTGTTTACAACGGTGGGACAACCATACAGACCGAAGACGGCTGGAAACGGCGGCTTAATTCGCGGCTGCCCCTTGTTCCCTTCCAGCGATTCGATCAAGCCGGTTTCCTCTCCACATATGTAGGCACCAGCTCCTCGATGCACCACTACGTCAAAATCAAAATTGCTGCCAAAAATATTCTTGCCGAGATAGCCTTTCTCGTATGCCTGATCAACGGCACGTTGAATCGAAACTGCTGGAAAGGAATACTCGCCGCGAATATAAATGCAGGACCAGTTGGAACCGAGCGCCCAACCCGCAATCATCATCCCTTCGATACAAAGGTGAGGATCGCGTTCCATCAACGCTCTATCCTTAAACGTTCCCGGCTCACTTTCATCCGCATTATTGAGGAGATAAATTGGTTTACCAGTATCTTTAGGAACAAAGCCCCACTTCAGACCGGTGGGAAAACCCGCACCACCTCGGCCACGCAGTCCGGACTCTTTCACTTCAGCAGTTACCGCAGCCGGATCCATTTGCAACACTTTGCGAATGGCCTTATAGCCGCCGCGCTGCTCGTAGACATCCAATTCAATCTGGTCGTCGTGGTCTAAATGTCGAGTAAGAATCTTCGTATGAGCCATCGTCTATTTACCTGAAGCCTTCCAGACCTCCGATCTCGTATGATCCGGCATGCCTTCACCCAGCTCACCCCGAAGCGTCGAGTACCGCAAATCGGGCTGTTCGCGCTCAATTCGATTCATAACCGCATCGAGCTTTTCTGGAGTTAAGTTCTCAAAGAAGACATCGTTGATCTGTACCATTGGTGCCGTTCCACAACTTCCAAGACACTCCACCTCTTCGTAGCTCCACATGTTATCAGCAGTAATCTCCCCGGAAGCAATCGAGAGCCGCTCTTTTAGGTGTCCGGTTAAATCGCGTGCCCCACAGAGCATGCAACTCAAGGTGCGACAAACCTGTACATGATACTTCCCAACCGATTTCTTGTAATACATGGTGTAGAACGTCGCGACACCACGCACATGTGCTGGAGAAAGATCGAGCTGCTCGGCTACCCATTGAAATGCTTCTGACGGAAGCCAACCCAACTCTTCCTGCGCAATATACAGCGCTGGCATGATTGCAGACTTCTTTTTGGGATAGCGCGCAACGAGTTCCTGCACTCGAGCCGCTGCACGTTCCGACAGTAGATGCTTTGAGGACTGAGGGGTCCTTATGCCGTTCTCTTCAGCCATTACCTATCGCACTCACCACCAATCATATTTAACATTCCAAACAACGGAACCACATCGGCAATCATGTGCCCTTCAAGCATCGGGCCGAAAATTCCCATTGCAACAAAGCACGGCGGGCGGATACGCACCCGATAGGGATTGCCCGTGCCATCGGAAACTATGTGGAATCCGAGTTCGCCGTTTCCACCCTCGACCGGGAAATAAACTTCACCAGCCGGCGGCTTAATACCGCCAAATACAACTTCGAACTGGCTGATCATTCCCTCGATAGATCCGTACACCTCATCTTTCGGAGGCATGATAATATGTGGATCGTCGATGCGGATTGGGCCGTCAGGCAAGGTCTCAATAGCTTGCTCGACTATACGCATAGACTCATACAGTTCGTTGAAGCGAACCAAGAATCGATCGAGGTTATCCCCAGTGGTTCCAAGCGGAACTTCAAAATCAAAATTCTCGTACCCGCTATAAGGGAACGCTTTGCGAACATCGTAGTCAACTCCCGACCCACGCAGCATCGGACCAGTAAGTCCGTAAGCTATTGCTTCATCCGCCGCGATAATACCAATACCGCTCATTCGATCTTGGAATATTCTATTTCTCGAAATGAGTTTATCTGCGTCTTGTAGATGTACGCGGATCTTTTCGAACCGCTTCGCAACTCCTGCGGCGAAGCCTTCTGGTAAGTCGTCTCGCAATCCACCTACCCGGGTATAGGAAATCGTCAGACGCGCTCCTGTAACCTCTTCGATAAGCTCGTATAAATATTCCCGAGCTTGCATCAAGTAGAGCATTACCGTGAATGCACCTAGTTCCATCGCACCAGCCCCGACACAGGTGAGATGATCGCACATTCTCGACAACTCGCTCATGATGACGCGAATGTACTGAGCGCGCGGGGGAACTTCGACACCGAACAGTTTCTCCACTGCAATCGCGTAGCCGACATTGTTAATGATTGGCGAAACGTAATTCAATCGGTCGGTGTAGGGAATTGCCTGATTGTAGTCACCCTGCTCCACCATCTTCTCAAAGCCACGGTGCAGATAGCCTACATCGACATCGCATCGCTCTATGCGTTCGCCATCAACCTCTAACACAAGCCGAACGGTGCCATGGGTCGCCGGATGCGCCGGTCCCATATTGAGAACCATCGTCTTACTATGAAGCGCGTCGTCTAGTTCCCTGGGCTGCCAATCGTTTTTTACTTCAGCCATCTAACTACTTTAAGCGCTGCCGCACTGGGAGCGACACCAATTGTTCACGTTTCAAATCCACTGAGGTGTTTCGCAACTCTGGAACACGAAGTGGCACACGAGGCTGCTTCCCTCTCACTGGATAATCTTTACGAAGTGGATGCCCTACAAACTCGTCGTACATCAAGATTCGACGGAGATCCCCATGCCCAACAAACTCAACCCCGAACATATCCCAGGCTTCGCGCTCTAGAAAATTAGCCGCCGGCCATATACTTCGAACAGAACCAACTTCTGGTTTCTCCTCAGGAACATTCACTTTGACACAAAGTCGATGATGATGAGTGAGACTCAACAAGTGATATATCACTTCGAATCGATTTTCTCTTTGGTCAAGCCAATCAACGCAAGTGATATCTACCAGCATATTAAACAAGAATGGGGCCCCATCGCGAAGCGTCTCGAATTGCCGCACGGCGTTCTCAACCGTAAACTCAACCGTTAGCCCATATTCGCTCCAAGCATGGGGCGGTAATTCGACAACCGTATCCCCGAACTCTCCGAGCAATGAGTGGCGTAGTTTCAGCTGGGCTTCGGGTAGCTCGTTCGAACCGTCCGTGCTTTCGTCTTGCGAATCTTTTGTTACCATCACAAATCTGCTTAAATCGCTTTGGCTCAACGAGCTGGAACTCCCGAGACCATGCAAACCCAGGACGCATGCCTCCCGGGGGTATCAATTAACAACGATAGACACCTAGGTGGTGTAATCTTACAGCACCCTTAGGGCAAGGTACTGAAACGAAGGAGTTCCCATTATGCCTACCTTTGATGTGGTTTCAACTGTCGACATGCAAGAAGTAGATAACGCAGTCAATCAGGCAAGGAAAGAGATTAATACCCGCTATGACTTCAAGAATTCGAAGAGTAAAATCGATTTCGACAACGATATCGTCACCCTACATGCCGATGACAGAATGAAGCTTAAGGCGCTTACTGATATATTAAATCAGAAAATGGTCAAGCGCGGCATCGGATTAAAATCGCTCGGCTACAAAGCGGTCGAAGAAGCCGGTGGGAACATGATCAAACAGAAGGTCGAGATCGTTCAGGGTATTTCCTCTGAGAACGGTAAGAAAATAGTGAAGATAATTAAAGAAGAGAAGCTCAAAAAGGTCCAAGCCTCGATTCAGCAGGAACAGGTGCGAGTCAGCGGCCCAAAACGAGACGATCTCCAGGCTGTAATCGAACTGCTGAAGGAGAAAGTTGTTGACCTAGAGTTGCAGTTTGTGAATTTTCGCGACTAACTAAAACCGAGCTAACTGCCCTTACTCTTAGCGCTGCTGGTTTTTCGAGTAGTTTTCTTAGAAGTATCCCCGGTTTTGCGCTTGGCGCTCTTTGTTTTGCTAGTAGATTTTGCGGTTTTACTATTATTGCTATCCGAAGATTTGCCGGTCTTAGCTTTGGTCGTTTTACCCGACCTTTTTGATGTAGCAGCACCAATACCATTCGTAGAGGCAGCATTCACATCGCCATCTATATCTCCTACGCTCTCTTTCTTTGAGGATGTCTTTCGCTTCGACTTCGGCTTTGCCTGAGATTTAGTGGCTTTAGCTGGCTTTATCGGTGTGTAGGTCTCCAAGGGCTCCTGCGGCTGGGTAGCCACTGCATCAGGCTCTGACTCTGGTTCGACCTCATGCTCAGGTGATACATCCTCAGTGGTGGTTTCTTGGGTGCTCTCTTCTTCCCCTTGCGCTGATTCTCCGCCCTGCGCTGATTCCTCGCTCGACGGGTTAGCTTGAGAATCGGCGCTCTGGACTGCCTCTTCGCTTTGCTGATTGGGTAGAGGCACCTCATCTGGGTCACCCAGCAGCCAATGAACCCACGAGAGTACCGCAGCGACTAAAAGAATCGGCAATACAAAACTTCCGGTAAAAGTAAGGAATACCCCTACTAAAACGCCGACAAAAAAAGCTGGAATGGGGTGGCCTTCGATATTTTTCGAAAACTCGCTTTTTAGTTTTCCGGCTCGTTCCTCAATTTCCCGTCGTTTCACTAGTATAACTCCCTTGTTTTGTAGCACTGATACTTTTATACACTACCCACAGGCTATTTACGAATTACCGGGCCATAGCTGGTACCGCAACTGAGTGCACAGTGTTGAGCAAAGATCGATATCAGAACCTCGGAGCTTCTGCCACCAAAGAAGGCTTACATGCGGTGCTTGACGCCAGTGGACTGGGCGATAGCAGTGGACTATTCGCCCCAGTCTTTGCTGACGTTGCAGGTGATGAGCAATTCAGATCCTTCCTCCACTGCGATGGTGCTGGGACGAAAAGTATTGTTGCCTATCTGCACTACCGTGAGACGGGGGACCCAACAATATTCGCCGGGCTAGCCCAGGACGCACTAGTGATGAACCTTGACGATGTGTATTGCATTGGCAAGCCGCAATCGCTTCGATTGGCAAACCTTCTGGCACGAAACTCCATACTCATAGATGACCAAGCTATTGGGCAGATAATCGCAAGGTACAAAGAGCTTAACGATCAGCTCTGCGCTATGGGAATCCCGCTCATCATGGGCGGAGGCGAAACTGCGGATTGCGGAGATGTCGTACGGACGCTCCTCGTCGATGCGGTACTCAGCGGCCGAATTGCTACGAAGAACCTCATCTACGCCAGCCAAATTCGCCCTGGTGATGTGATAATTGGGCTCTCGAGTAGCGGCCAATCATCCTATGAGCAAAGCCCCAATTCAGGCATAGGGTCCAATGGCCTTACTCTCGCAAGGCACGCCCTACTCTCTCAGCAGTATGTCACAGAGTATCCAGAGTGCTGTGACCCTGGAATTGATCGCTCTATCGCCTACCAGGGACCGTATCGCACCACTGACAGCGTAGAGGGCCTGTCTATGAGCATCGGCGAAGCATTGTGCTCTCCAACTCGCACCTATGCTCCAGTGCTACAAAAGATTTTTGACGAACACCCCGGAGAAATCCATGGGGTAGTTCATCTGACTGGCGGTGCCCATACGAAGGTTCTGCGCTTTGGAAAAGGCAATCTGATCACCAAAGACAATCTTTTCGAGATTCCGACTTTGTTTTCCCTGATTCAGAAGCACGGCCAGGTCGATTGGGAGGAGATGTACAAGGTCTTTAATATGGGGCAGCGCTTAGAAATATATGTCCCACAAGCGCTTGGTCCGAAGATTATAGCCGCCGCTCAAAGCTTCTCAATAGATGCCCAGCAAATTGGTCGAGTAGAAGAGCATCCGGATGGCCCTGAGGCGGCAAACCGAGTGCGCCTTGAGAGCGAGGTCGGGGAATTTGAGTATCAACTTGGACATTAGATCAGAGATCAAGCTGCCAGTTTGATCGGCTCACAAGGAATTCTATTCGCCGTGCGGCAATAGGCACAGTTAGTTGTCAGTTGGGGATAACTAGTGTAATAATCAGTGTTTACGCCGAAATCTACCCTACTCCGGGTAGATTCATAGCTAAATAAACTAGCAAATGAAGGTTGCGAGGAAGTTTGAATGGAAATGACCGGCTCAGAAGCGCTTTGGCACGGCCTACTAAACGAAGGTGTCAATACTGTCTTCGGCTATCCCGGTGGCGCAATAATGCCTGCCTATGATGCTCTGTATGATTTTCGCGAGCAGATTAGGCACGTTCTTGTGCGACACGAGCAGGGGGCATCTCATGCAGCTCAAGGGTATGCGCGGATAACCGGCAAAGCAGGCGTATGTATCGTTACCTCAGGCCCGGGAGCCACGAATTTGGTGACCGGTATTGCCGACGCCATGATGGATTCCGTCCCACTTGTTTGCATCACTGGCCAAGTATTTGCCGAATTTCTTGGAACAGACGCCTTCCAAGAGACCGATGTTATCGGTGTGACAATTCCGATCACAAAATGGAACTACCAGGTAACCTGCGCAGAGGAGATCCCCCACGCGATCGCCAAGGCGTTCTACATTGCGCAAAATGGTCGACCCGGTCCGGTCGTAATAGATATCACGAAGAATGCGCAAGTAGAGAAGTTCGACTACGAACCCCACACTATCGAAGGCGTACGGAACTTCGACCATCAACCTACTGTCAGCGAACAATCGATTCAGGATGCCAGCAAGTTGATAAATGATAGCAAGCAACCATTGATGCTTGTGGGTCATGGTGTACTTATTTCTGGCGCAGCTGAACAGACAATACAACTTTCGGAGCGGGCCCATATTCCGATGGCCTGTACCTTACATGGACTGTCTTCGATTCCGACAGCTCATCCCAACTATGTCGGAATGCTCGGGATGCATGGGAATTATGGTCCGAACAAGCTCACGAATGAGGCAGATCTCCTCATAGCCGTGGGGATGCGGTTTGATGACCGAGTCACCGGCAATCTTTCTCAGTACGGGACCAAAGCGAAAGTAATTCATATCGATATTGATGCGGCAGAGATTCACAAGAATGTCACCGCAAGCGTTCCGGTCATCGCCGATGCGAAAGAAGCGCTTACTGCGATCCTTCCGCATATAGACTCTGCTCAACGGCCCGAGTGGTTTTCTCAATTCGAATCTTGTGAAAAGGAAGAAATAGAGAAGGTAATCACCGGCGATACGGAGCCAAGTGACGGAAAAATACGAATGGGAGAAGTCATTCGTAGGGTTTCGGACATGACCAAGGGCGAGGCAATTGTCGTCGCGGATGTCGGACAACATCAGATGGTAGCAGCGCGCTATTATCGCTTTAAAAAACCGGACAGTTGGATTACCTCTGGCGGTCTTGGAACGATGGGCTTTGCTCTCCCAGCAGCAATCGGTGCGAAAATAGCGGCGCCCGATCGAGATGTAATCAGCGTGATCGGCGACGGCTGCTTCCAAATGACGATTCAGGAACTTGGCACCATTGCCCAAGAGAACTTGCCGGTTAAGGCAATTATTCTCAACAACAATTACCTTGGAATGGTTCGTCAGTGGCAGGAGATGTTTTTTGAGAAACGCTACTCCTTCGTTGACCTCAAGAATCCGGATTTCGTAAAAGTGTCGGAAGGATTTGGAGTCACGGCATCTCGTGTCTCAGAACGAGAGAATCTCGACGAAGCCTTAACCACTATGCTACAGCACGACGGTCCGTACGTTTTAGAAATAATGGTTGAAAAGGAAGGCAATGTTTTTCCAATGATACCTTCTGGTGCATCAGTTGCCGACATTCGCCTGGAGTAAGGTCACGTGAAACGAGTCTACACACTATCTGCATATTCTGAGAATAGCCCAGGGGTTCTTCATCGAATAACTGCTGCCTTCACCCGACGCAAAATAAACATCGAAAGCCTGACGGTATCGGAGACGGAAAAGAAGGGTGTTTCTCGATTTACGATCGTCGTACAGACTGAACCGGATCTGATTCGGAAAGTCGCTAAGACCATTAATCGAATCATCGAAGTAGTTGATGTCTTTGTAAGTGAAAACCAACACTTATTGTATAAAGAAATATCATTCATTCGGGTGGCGACCGAGTCGCCCCAACAGCGCAGTGAAGTTGAAGAATTTGTGCACCGATATGGTGGTGTTGTTCGATACGCGACTGATGAAGATTTAGTTATTGAAACTACGGGAACAGAAGACGAGATTAACTCGCTTTGCCTTCTGCTTGAGCCATTTGGAATACGTGAATTTATCCGCTCTGGCCGAATCGCGATCTGCAAAAAACCGCGCGCTGCGGGTGAGATGTTCGTCGAAGGATAGCCGTTTACCGGCTTTTTCGACAAGCTGATAGCTAATCCAAGCAAAAAAACGCATGTTCAAGTTAGATGAATGAACGCTACGCAGAAAACTTGCATCGTAACTCTGATGGATTGCACCCTAGTAGTTTAAGAGGTGTATACGAATACGCACTAAACTAGGATGGCTAAGCTTATGCCTTCGCCTACTGATACCGATTCTCTAGTCGGGCAAACAATTGCCGGGCGCTACGATCTAGTAGATCATATTCGCACGACCGATTTGCAGGATGTCTATCTCGCCAACGACCGTTCGTCAGAAGGCACACAAGTGCGAGTCAAACTGCTTTCTCTCC
>CBDUGV010000193.1:0-8513 GCA_965366815.1 uncultured Bdellovibrionales bacterium
TGCACAGCAGCAAATGCTTCGAGAGGCAAGTACAACAGCAGCTCGCATGGAACGAGAGCTCAGTACGAGGAGGTTTTGACGTGATGTCTTGTCACCGAGAGATCTCCACAAGCGTCGGGTGGTATTAGAGAATCAACTCACTAGTAGCCCCGACGTTTCACCGTGTTGGGGGGTATCGTGCGATTGATGTCCCCGCCTCAAAGAAGTCGTAGAAAGTCTTCTCGTCTGAGGCTTGGAGGAGAGATCTGATGGAGATAGGGAGTCTCCTCCCTATCTCCGGTAGTCGCTACTTAGCTTTGGCAGCTTTTCGCTCTTGTGCTTCTTTCATTACTGATTCAGCAATATTGTTTGGACAAGCCTGGTATTTCTCAAATTCCATAGAGAACTGTCCTCGTCCGGAAGTCATGGTTCGAAGGTCACCGATATACCCAAACATCTCTGAGAGTGGGCAAAGTGCTTTGATGCGAGCACCTGTGACACCTACTTCCTGCGACAGTATCATCCCTCGACGCCGGTTCAGGTCCCCAATGACATCACCAACGTGGTCCTCGGGAGTAAACACATCAACCTTCATGATAGGCTCAAGAATCTGCGGTCCGGCTTTTGGCATGGACTGTCGATAGGCACCCTTCGCCGCTGCTTCAAAAGCAATCGCCGAGGAGTCAACCGCGTGAAAGTCTCCATCTTTCAATGTGACCTTCACGTCAATACAAGGGTATTCAGCAAGGATACCTTTTTCCATGCTACTCTTGAATCCCTTCTCAACAGCTGGCCAGAATTCTCGAGGAACCTTCCCGCCGGTGATTTTAGATTCGAAGAAGAAACCTTCGCCAGGTTCATTGGGCTCAATCACATAGTCGATCTTACCGTATTGTCCGGAACCACCAGATTGTTTCTTGTGGGTGTAACTATCTTCGATTTGCTGAGTGATACTTTCACGATAAGCAACCTGTGGTTTACCGTAGTTACACTCGACACCATGCGTTCTCTTCAGAATGTCGATCTTGATGTCGAGGTGCAGCTCACCCATTCCTTTCAGAATAGTCTCACCACTGTCATCGTCGGTTTCAACTCGAAACGAGGGGTCCTCGGCTATCATCTTACCAAGGGTAGTTCCCAGCCGGTCGGCATTCGCCTTATCGACAGGACTGACCGCAATCGAGATAACTGGGTCGGGGAAGACCATTGGCTCCAAGGTGGCTGGCTGGTCTGGGTCTGCCAGCGTGTGACCAGTCTGCACTTGCTTCATACCGAGGACTGCAACGATGTCTCCAGCCTGCGCTGATTCTAACTCAACACGGGCATCGGCGTGCATTTCTACAATACGACCAATACGCTCCTTCTTGCCGGTAAAAGTGTTTAATACCGTTGTTCCCTTCTCAATCTTTCCGGAGTACAGCCGAATGAAAGTAAGTGCTCCAAAGCGGTCATCCATTATTTTAAACGCAAGTGCGCGAAGAGGACGATTCGGATCTACAATCGCAAACTCACCGGTAGCGGTTCCCTCGATATCAACTTCAGGTTGAGGCTTCACTTCGGTTGGATTCGGGAGGTAATCGACAACTCCGTTGAGAACGAGCTGAATTCCTTTGTTCTTGAAAGCTGAGCCGCAAAAAGTGGGAAAGAAATCTAAATTGATTGTTCCCTTGCGGATACACGCTTTCAGCGTGTCAATATCTGGCTCGTTGCCCTCGAGATAGGCTTCCATTGCTGCTTCATCTTGTTCAACAGCTGCTTCGATTAGTTTCTCGCGGTATTCCTCAACTTTGTCTTTCATGTCCTCAGGGACATCTTGAATCTCATACTTGGATGGATCGCCGCTCGAATCCCAAACCCAAGCCTTTCGAGTCAGTAGGTCAACAACGCCTACGAAGGTCTCTTCGACTCCGATCGGCAGAACCATGGTAAGTGTTTTGGCACCCAGCACTGATTCGATTTGCTCTACGACACGATAAAAGTCTGCGCCTAAACGATCGAGTTTGTTGACGAAAATTACCCGAGCAACTTTCGAATCGTTGGCATAGCGCCAGTTGGTTTCAGACTGAGGCTCAACTCCACCTGAACCACAGAATACCCCAACACCACCGTCGAGTACTTTTAAGCTTCGATATACTTCAATTGTAAAGTCAACGTGGCCCGGAGTATCGATAATGTTGAGTCGATGATCTGCCCAAGAACAGCTCGTTGCAGCGGATTGAATAGTGATTCCACGCTCACGTTCTTGATCCATGAAGTCGGTGGTTGCTTCACCGTCATGAACTTCTCCCATTTTATGGATCTTACCTGTGAGACTTAAAATTCGTTCAGTCGTGGTAGTCTTTCCAGCATCGACGTGGGCAAAGATACCAATGTTTCTGTAGTTCTCTAGATTTGTCATTTTGGGTTCACTATTATTCGTTCTAAATCAAATATTGCATGTCACTGCTCTTCTTCAGCCAATCTCCGACCTGTTGCTTCGAATAGAATTCGGAATTTGCTCTGCGTTAACAGCGCCCGAGTTTAGGGGACCCTGCACAAGAGGACTTGGGCACTCGCTCTGAGCGTTAAAGAAGCGAGGCGCATTGTAGTCGAAAATCCTGAAATTGCACAGTATTAACCTAGAGAAATCCCGATTAAATGCCGCTTTTTTTTGCATTTATGGCAAATAATTGCAGGGTTTTTCTCCATGAAGTGCTGGGAGGCCGAAATAAGGCTCTAGAAGCATGAGTAATTTACTGATGTATGGGGTCGGGGTAGATCCCAAGTCTCGGGCTTTGCAGCGCCGATTGGTAGCCAGGGTAAGATACAAGCAGGTAGTGGAAACTCCGATTATTGAACCAGGCTCAGCGTACGTCCACGTACCAGTGAGCGAGATAGACCAAGAGTCTATCTCGCTTGAACCTTTGCCGCTCGGCTGCTTGGGCTTTCTCCAAACTGCTTAGCTCTATTTTTTCTTTTTCGGAACCTCCTCATGGACTTCGAAGTCGGGAACGAAACCGCGAATATACTCTCGCAACTGCTTTTGCTGTTCCTGCGATGAAGAATTCTCTAATTTCGGTGGCGGGACGTAATGACGCACATAGGCGAGAATTGCCCATTTGGGAGTCCGCTCGATCATTGCGATTGCATGACTCTTGATCTCATCACCCGGCTTACTTGGCGTCGTTGCCACGTAGATGTCCGATAGATACTCTTCAAACTCCATTGGCTCGAAATTGAGTGCCTTCAGTTTTTCTGCTTCGAACGGATTGCTTTGCGGATAGCTTTTCGCAATCTGGTAGGCAATTTCAAGATCCTTCTGTCCGGCAAATGTTTTGCCTTCCTCGGAGTCGACCTTGAACAAAAAGATATCAGTGACTTTTCCGGTGGAGTGTTTCCACAGAAACTTTGCAATCGCTGTTCCGCGGACGATTTTCATGGTCTTTGGAACTTCGAATCTCACAGAAATTCGATTGCCATCTTGGCCTGGATCGAAAAGAGCGCTCACGCGCTTTGTTTCGACTTTCTTCTCCTTCTCCGGAGCTTTGCCCAAAGTGGGGGCGCTCAAGAGTGCTACAGCGAGTAAGACTCGCACGACATTGAACATACAGTATTCCTATGTTCGAGGGGGGGTGGTGGTGAGGGTCATTTCGCTGCGTGAAGGCAACAAAACCTAGGGACTGTGTACGCGAGCCCGGCCCATCACTGAGAGTATTCCTTTCAGTGATGGATCCGCTCTATCTTGTCTGCCCGTTCCAAATCTGAATTCTCGAGCCGGGAGACTACTCGATTTCGCCATACATTGCATCTTGTTCTAAGGAAGTATGCGAATTGCCTAGCAATCGGAGTACTTAGCCATGTCGCTTAGCTGTCAGTTCACTGGGTTAGATCGAATTAGCAATTGATATACCGCTGATACCTTTCGGACTAACTCGCATTTCATAACCCAAAAGAAGAAAGCAACTGGCGACTGTGGGTTTGAGCCGGCCGCTTGCTGCTTTTGTCGATGGTAACGATGGATCATATCTCGAGAGACGAGGATTGAGGCAACTATGAATTACGTGGGAAAAGAAAACAAAAAAGGATTGTTAAGAAAGGGGATGCTGACGGCATCAATGCTGTTGTGCTTCACCGGTAGCGCGCATGCCGCAACCGTTAGCTATGATTTAGTGGGGGACATGGAGGCGCCAATCTATTGGAACAACGGTAAGTTCACACTTGATAAATGGTATCCGCATGGAAGTCACTTCCAGATGGACATCAACCGCGGGGATCTGGTGCTTACCTATGACGACCGGGGAACTGCACACACCGGAGACGATATCGCGACTATTCGAGGAGTTACCACTGGGTGCGTTGGTGGAGCCGGTGGTTCTAATTGCAACTCGGAATTTGGTCAGCGACATCCAGTCTGGGGCGTGCACCAAGGGTCAGGTGAGTTCGAGTGGGATTTAACGATGAGCCATCCGATCGATGATCTCACCAATGGGCCTGATGATTTTGCGTTTGGCGCACAGGATGTCGGCACATTGACGCTGTTAGATCCCCCGACTGGAATCAAGAATGCTCGGGCAATTGATTCGTTTGAGACAATAGATGTCTCACTCAAAAACGATCCAGCTCAGGGCTTCGCGTTTCGGTTGTTTCCAGATGCTGATGGGGATGGTGTCTATGATGCTGAGGGCTGGTTTCCCATGACAAATGGAGTGCTTGGTGCTTCGGGAGCTCGTGGCGAGCTTGGTCTCAACAACTCCAGACTAAACTGGAACCTACAATTAATCCGGCACGATTCACCGACGCCACCACCACCACCTGATACGGAAGTGCCCGAGCCTGCATCCGCATTATTGCTCTGCTCAGGTTTATTCGCGCTTAGAAGAAAGCGTCTCGCAGCAAACAACTAACCTCAATAACACACACAAATGCCCATCGTGCTCCGTACCTTCGGTCACGATGGGTTTTCTCCCTATTAGCTGGATTGATACTCAGCTGGCTTGCCGTTGCGGATTACCTTCAAAAGATAGGTCACCTGATCGCTTACCACGTCTCCATTCTCATCGAAGGAATAGCCATCAATTATATTTGTAAATTGAGTACTGTAGAGGAATTCCTTTACGTCTTCCCCAGTGGCATTTGCTCCCAGACTAGTGAGTGCGTCGTGCAGAGCACTAAAGGAGGCATAACTGAGAGTTACAAAGTGCTCACTAGCTCTTGCCTTGCCGTATTCCTGCTCGAATTCAGCATAGACCTTAAGACCCTGCTTGTTGAGCATTTGGTGATTAAACGGAGTGTCGGCATAGATGATACCGTCAGCTTTCTCACCAAATTCTTCTAAAAAGGATAAGCTTCCCGGATGAAAGGTGCCATATAATTGAACATCCCAATTCAAGACCATCAACTGCTTGAAGATGGTAATCAAGGTATCTTCGCCTTGTGTGTTCAAAAACAAAGCTTCAACCCCCTTGGCCTTTAGCTTTGTCAGCATCGATCTGAAATCATCAGTCTGCGGAAGGTAGTTCTCGTTATATATCTCAATGTCTTCATTCTTTTTGCTCTGGATGACTGCATCGGTTAACCCTTGGCAATATGCAGTCTCTTCAGTGATCAGTCCGACTTTCCTATATTTAGCTGCCATATCCCGAAACAGTTTTTGTCCAGCAACGTCAAGACTCGGCTTGGTGCGAAATATATAATCACCGGCGTCGGTAATTTTCGGCGCTCCCGTACCAGAAGCAATAACCACTACCTTCGCTCGTTCGTACACGGGTGCAGAGGCAAGCACCGTCCCGCTGCAACCAAAACCCAACATAAACTGCACTTTATCGATGTTCACCATTTTTTGCGCGATGTTTACGGCATCCTTGTCATTACAGTGATCGTCCTCGATCACGAACTCATAGGCATTGTTGGCAATTCGCTTGTTGGCAAAGAGAAGGGCATTCTTGATATCGGTTCCGTAGCTCGCGGCGCCACCAGAGAGTGGCACCGCAATTCCGATCTTTACTTTTTCTTGGGGAGCAGTGGTTGTTTCGCCAGGCGAATCGGCAAAGCTTGACTGCGTGCCGAGGAGTAGGGCGATAGAGAGCAGAGAGAGTTTGATGTTCCAGTGAGTGGAGGATTTCGATTGCAGTATGGTCATTTTTCCCCGTTTTCTCTGAGTCATGTAACTGATGCAGGCAGGTGCCACTTTGAAAACGACTATAGCATAGATTGCTAGTTAATCGAATAGGATCTGTCATGTATCGGGGGAGCGCAAATGGTAAAATGCCTACCTACCGTACGGTATTGAAAAAGTCTCTTTACAGATTATCCCCCCATCCGCTGAGCGCTCTTGACGCTTTAGACAAACGGTACCTACGGTCCAACCTATCGCAGGTGGTTTGCTGAATTCCCCGAGTACCTCCAGCTGGTTTTACATCTCTTGCACGCTAGCGTATTAGCTTAGGTGAGGTCTTTTCGTCCGTTTCCAGAAGTGTAGATGCCCCTGGTCCGTTGATTGCGGGCTCTTTTTGATCGATCCACGATAGGCTCGATGAACAAGAGGTGAAGCACGATTGGTTTTATAAGGATGTTTTTACAGGAGTTTTTTGCTGGTCGTCTTTGCAGGTCCTTTTTGCAGGTCCATTTCACTGGTCCTTTTCACTGGTCCTTTTCATTGGTCCTTTTCATTGGGTCTTTTTCGAGTTCCGAAAGATTAGTCCGCAAGGTAGCGCACACTACTTTGTGGACTAATCTTAGGCTCTACAGTGGAAAGGAGGACCCCTGATGATTTTTCTGAAAGTTCTTTCAGCAGGCATTGTAGTTCTCCTTCAAGAGCTCTGCAATTGGCTGCTCGGTAAGTCGATCTTCAAGGCGATGGACGAGCTGTTGTATCGGAATTTTCGTCGAAGTGTTGTGCTTAGTTACAGCGCTCCGTGTGAGTTCTTGGCAGACAACGTTCCAAAAGCGTTACGAGAACTTAAGCAGGAACTTCTGCAACTCGAAACTCACTACGAGAAATTGCATCGGATACTACCCAACGATTTGAAGGAGCAAGAGCACCTTCGCTATTGCGATGAGCGTGAAGCAGTCGAGAAAGCTGTGCAGGCGACAGTTGATTTCGCGGCGCATCTTTTGGCGCTCGTGTACGAAGGAAGCTGGCCGTGCGATGCTTGGGATAATCGCGAAGCGGTTGCGAAGATGCTGCCCGAGATTTGGGAGGCATGGTATTACCGCACACTGCCGATTGAAATCCAACGTGTTCTTGAAGACGAGCAAACGAACCTAGTGAACTCCGAACGCTTTTCCGCCGGGAACTACCATCGTCATGTGCGATAGAGCAAGGAGGAGAACCGTTCATTGGTCATCTCTCATTTAGGTGCTTCACCTTGCTTTTGTTGACTTGCTCCTTTTGATCTTCTGGGACTATCTTTCTGGATCGAATTTTTCGGAGCCGCCAGTTTGGGGCTGTTCTTATCAATATTGAATCACGATCGGGAAAAGTATTGCGAATTAGTTACTAATGATCGCAATTAACCTGGTTTGTTGCTCATTTGAATTTTCATAGCCCACCAACTCCCTCCCGTTTCTCATAACCTGGTAAGCTATAAGAACTACGAAATGGAGCAGCAGGTATGGGAGCAGCGCAGGCTCAAGAAGTAGCACCAGCACCAGAAGAGAGAGTGGTTCAGAAACGGCCCGAACTTCCCAAGGAGGCTGATTTCTCGGCATTAGGTCGGGGAAAGTTTGACGATCTGAAAACGCCAGTAGTGCAAGTTCCCGAGAAGGAATTGCTCGCAAGAGAAGCGCTTGCCAAGAAAGTTAACGAGTTTGTCCCGACCTTTCCTCCAGAGGCAAGACGTTGGTCGCCTGAGCAGCGTAGAAATTGGGCTGCGCAAAAACAATTGGAAGTGTTGCAACGAGAGTTAACCGCAAGCCCCGACGAAGCTCATAAGCGCGCTGCAAATGGAGTAGGGATCATACTTCGTTCTTTGCAGACTGGAGCGCCAGTTGAGGATTGGGCACCACTACAGTATCGAGTCGCAATGGATTCCGGCATTCTAGTCGATCCATTTTTTGTGCCTCAAGGCGGAGGATTCGATATGTCGAGACTTGCCACACCGATAGAAGCGACCTTGAGTTTGAAGAAGGGGAATAACCAGTTTCCGGTCTTCATAGTTAGTGATCCGAAGGAATGGTGGGGGCTCACGAGCCCAGTTTTTTCCCTCCCGACAGTTAATAGAAGAACGGCAACCGAGGGTTATTCTATAGAAGGGGCCACCGGTGCTCAATCACTCACTGCGCTTGCTGCGAATGAGTTGGCACACTCCTATCTTCAACTGAACAAGGGATTCTATTCCTCAGATCCGCTGCCTGAAGCACTTTTCAAACTGCCGGCTGGACCAAAGTGGCTCGATAAGCCAGCACAGGAGAAACTCGCCTCGATTGAGGTGCGCCACGGCCAGCATTGGCATGAGCTGTTCTCTGATGGGTGGAGCTCGGCCGTCGTGCCGAACGAATTGGCGCGAATTACAGAAGTCTCGATGGTACACGCGGCAATTCTCGATCAAGTGCAC
>CBDUGV010000194.1:0-8488 GCA_965366815.1 uncultured Bdellovibrionales bacterium
TCTCTATGATTCAATTTGCCAGCAAGTCGCACAGGCGCGGCGGCGATCATCGATTGTAGCATCCCTCGGACTACAATCGAAGCAGTATACTCTCATTACTGTTCATCGAGCTGAGAATGTAGATTGTCCGACAAAACTACGAAAGCTTATCTCAGGACTAAACGCTATTACAGAGCCCTGTGTTTTTCCGCTGCACCCAAGGACAAAACTCGCCCTCAAACGCGACGGGCTGACTCTCGCTCCACATATACAGTCTATCGCTGCTGTCGCTTACCACGACATGCTAATGCTTGAGGAGAATGCAAGAGTTATTGCAACTGACTCAGGGGGAGTGCAGCGAGAAGCGTATTGTCTCAAAGTTCCCTGTATTACTCTGCGGGAAAGGACAGAATGGGTTGAAACCCTTACAACTCGCTGGAACGCCTTGGTTCCCATCGAGCCAGAACGCATCATCGAAGCCTGGCACCTAGCCAAGCCACAGAACGCCCATCCGTCTTTATTCGGAGATGGAAAAGCTTCGGAGAAGATCACCCAAATAATAGAACAACGTATCCGTGAAATTGACTGTTAGAACTGTCGCTCTGACACTTTTACTTGTCGCTTTAGCTTATGCTGTCGTCTCCACTTTGGGGAGCCTTAACACACGCGTACAATACGAACTTGGTGGCGCCTACACCTACGACACTCATGTGCAATGGGCCCATGGGCGTGCCATCGCTGAAGGGGCGCGCCCCTATGTCGAATCGTTTGACTTCAAACCTTTAGGGATAACTTATCTCGTATCTTGGATGTTCCAACTGACCGGTGACTACTCGCTGAGCCATATACTCCAAGCGCTTGTGTTCACGCTTTTGGCGTTGCTTCCCGGAGTCGCTGTCTTTTTTCTCGGTGGCCAACCTCTCGGAAGAACCTTGGCTTTACTCTTCCCTACGGCACTCCTGTTTGGTATCGGCAATGCACTTTTTGTCGCACGACACGCTGGCGAGTTTTCACCCGAAAGCTTCAGCATTCTGTTTCTGTCGATATACGTCGTGCTACTGGCAAGCAGCCAATCGCCTGAGCGGCTCAAAGAACAGTTTTGCTTTGCCGTCGTGTTGTTTCTTGCCGTTTCTTTTCGCGAGACTGCAGTACCGGTCGCCTGTGCACTCGCCTTGCTCTTTTCACAATCGATAAAATCTCTTTGGTACACATTCGGACAGCCATTGCTTATTGCCGTTCTCGCTGGGTTTGGCACTATCGCAGCACTCGGCGTGATAAAACCTTTTCTGACGATGTATGCCAAGAACATGGCCATATTGCTTATCTATGGGACTCGCACCCAGCAATCGACCTTCCTCAACACAGTTACTCTTCAAACCTCCGGTCTTCGCCTTCTCTTTGCTGACCTATATCGCTTTTCACCTTCTTTTGCTTTCTGGGTGGTGCTTCTCGGAATTTCAGTGGCGGCTACACAGATAAGCAGACCCGCAGTGCTTCGAGCTCAACTTGTTTTGATTCTCAGGTTCATACTTGCTGCTGCATTGCTCTTTCTCTCTGCTTACTCGGGAATTATTTCGGCCAATCAACATCGGGTGATGATAGCACCAAGCTATCTGGCACTCTTTCTCTTGCTTGTTCAGTATGTAATCAGAAATCGGTCTAGCACTGTTGCACGCTGGCTGTTGATCGGACTCGCACTGTGCGCTGCTATAGTACGTATCGACGAACCTGCTCAAATCTATGCAAAGCAAAACGCGCAGCAAAACTCAGATATCATGAAGGTTGAACGAGATGCCAGGAAACTGGATCGAATTCTCGATGCGTGTAGAACGAAACAGTATCTCTACATCGGTGATATTAGTTTGCGGCCAGTTATGCCGGCTTTTACTACTCATCGACCAATTGGCCCGTTGTTTTTTCAACAGCGGCACTTTATCGACGGATCGCTTCCCATTTTGCGCAGACACTTCCTAGAGCAGCTGCAACAAGCTAAGATTGTCGTCTGCGATGCTGCTTCTTTCAGGAAAAGAAACTTTGTAACTGCATTTTCAGACTTTCGACCCATACTAGATGAACACTTTACGGCAGAAGCGCCAAGTTGTGTACCCCCCGATGCCAGACTCGAGCGAGGCAGCGATTTCCAAATACTGTTTCGCAAGGAAAGCGCAGCAATGCGGCAAGATTTTGGATAGCCTTGCTTACTACATTGAGATCTCTATCTCGGGAGGGTTGCACCCCGTACAAGATCGGTGTGGTTTACCATTCTCCAATTAGACTAGCCGGACTTGAAATCTATTTGCCATTCTGTTGTATTGTCAGTGACAATTGTCGCATCCGCTCTTTCTCGACCCCCTTACCTATTTGAGCAGTTAAAAAATAAAGCTGCCGTTGCCCTATTGTATTGGATCACCTGGGCGGCGGTTGGTGGGATGATACCTCGTAGGTTTTCACCAGTGGTTTACCAATCGTGGAACTTCCAATTCCTCGTACCCGGAGACAGTATGGCCCTGCTCGAAGTCGTCAAGAAGGGAAACACTGGAACAGTTACCCTCATTCGCTTTACGGGCACTGACGTGACACTCGATGAAACATACGGACAAGAGTTACTCGACGCGGTTGCCGGCACTGACGCTCCTCCTAAAGTGGTGGTCAGCTTCTTTTCGGCAAATGCTATGCGAACAGCCTTTCTCCATTATTTGTTAAGTGCGCAGCAGAGTTGCGAACAAAACGGTGGCAGCTTCGCAGTGTTCGGAATGCATGGCAGCGTGAAAGTGAAATACGAATCGATGAACTTCCAACAGGTATTCGATACATTCGACTATCCAAGCGATGCAATTCGATTTGTAGAAGCTCATTAGGCAGTTGTGTTTTGGCGAAAGCCGGGTCAGGGATCACACCTCACCCGGGACGTATTTCCCATCAACTGCCAAATGGACACCTAAAGCTTTCACTGTGCTCGGATGATTGTGCTTTAAGACGCACCTGTGTCAAAAAGCACTGCCCGCCGCTGCCAAGCGTTTATCTGAAGTTTCAATAATTCTGGTGATGTGACACCTTTATCGGTGCTAACATGTAGTAGAGATGAATTGTTATCTTTGTTCCTTTACATGTCGATACTATACCTATGAATAGAACACTGACGTATTCGATAAGATTGTTTGGCTTAACTGCATGCAGCTTAGTCCTGTGCGCCTGCGCTAGTTCGAGTTATCAGTCCAATTTGGGTGGAACGAGAGAGTATTCTTCGCAGCAAGTCCCTCGCGCTTTTCGCACACCACGACTATCAAATAGTACGATCGGAACGGACTCCTCGCATTCTGTGTGCTGGTCGAAGGCCAATTACTACGTCGTTCAAGCCCAAGCCCCTACCTATCGGGCCCCCACCTTTCGTTGCCGTTAGAGACGTTTTGCGGCTCTAACAAATCAGCTAAGGCACTAGCAAATTGTCCTCTCTTTTTTAACTCCGACACTGGCGGAAAGGGACGGACCGAGATCACCCGCCCCCTCATGCCGGAGTAGTATGAATTCTGTAGATTAACTCGATCGCCGTTTTAGCAAGGCGAGCGCACTCGTTACCGACAATAGGCAAAGAGTGCCTGGCTCTGGCACCGGCTGTGAAGAACTACGCACATCGATCACCTGCCCCTGGAGATAAGTATCAAAGGTTCCGTTTTGTGCGAAGATTCCCCAGGCCGTTCCGAAGAACTCAGCCCCGAGTAACAAATTAGCCTGCAATAGATTGTTGGAGTCAAAAGGGTTGCGACTAAAGGTGCCAGAGAAAACTTCCATGTTTTGGTTTGTTTTCCCAGTTAATCCGACGTCGATTAAACCGATAGAACCATCTGGATTATGCCAGCTTCCGGCAGTCTGCGGACTTGCTTGATTTGCATTGCTGTCCTTTACAATTAAACGCTCTCCATCTATGTGCATAGCTGGGCCAAAGGACAAATCTATCAATGAGCGGTCTGTAATCAAGGTGCCGTCGGGATACACAAGATTTCCTTCCAGGTGCGCATTCATCTCAAGCACCGTCCCACTTCGATCGACGAGTAACTCGAGAATTGAATTGTTAAACTGCTCTAGATTAACTAGATAGGCGAATCCTGCACCGTTGTTAAACCCAGCTGCATTGTCAGTCAGACCATCGCGATCGATATCAGCGGTTTCTAAACCTATGGTCACCTGGAATAGCTGATCTGATATTGGCACAGCCTGCGCCGACGTTGTGAACGCGATAGATAGGCAGAAAACAGCAACACAGTGGGCTAGCCTTCGCTGAGCATTTTGCTTTGTATTCATGACAATTCCTCCAATAGTTTTTCTTGCGGCATCTCCTCTGAGCGCAGCTTGAGTATCTAGAAGTGTTATGGCGAGGCGCAAAGCGGCAAAGTAAAGGGGGGATCGAGAGTTTATATCTGATTGTAGCGCTCGTATTGAGAGTTAATAGCGATTGGTAGTGAGCTGGAAGCTCTTGCCAAACTATCTGTGATACACAAAGTGGGTTCATCCTGAGCAAGGTGTATTCGATTCCCAGCTACTGGTTTTTCCTTGAAATAAGATGCCCGTGAGATCCCACTGAGATCAGCGTAGTCCATAATGATTCTAGTGTGTGTAGTGTAGCCGCCAATCAGTTGGCAATTCTAAATTTCTCCCAAACTTTCTGGAGCTTATGAACCTAGCCCAAATAGCAACTTACGTGCTGCTAGTACTTCTTCTCTCACCAGCCGCAGCGTTCGGCCAGCCGAGTTTTGCCGCTGAACGGTTGATTGTTAAACTAAGTCGGCAGGCATCTGCGACGCTGGCCCAGGCCGGCTCCACAGGCGGCCAGACCACTAGAGGTCTTCTTGATCGGAGTTCAGTAAATACTCTACTGCCAGAAATCGGCTCAGTAGAAAGCGTGAAAGGAGTTTTCGGATCTCCTCCGACAAACAATGCTTTGATCAAACTAGGTCGAGACGAGGCCCGACTCGATCAGGTGTATTTGATTGAATTGAACGACGGACAAGATCCAGTGCATCTGGCGAATGTGCTCTCAAAGAATTCAAATGTTGAATACGCTCAGCCTGACTACCATATTTCAGCATCTACACTACCAAACGACACCTACGTCGACCCCGACCAGAATGGCGTTTGGTCGACCGCGGCCTGGCAGCAGAATTTCGAAGATCTTTGGGGCTTAAAAGCAATGCGCGCTACTGAAGCCTGGACTTCACCGGGTTGCAGCGGAAACTGCCAGGGCGAAGGAGTATTGGTCGCCGTTATTGATACAGGAGTGGACTACAATCATCCAGATATTTGGGACAACATTTGGGTGAACCCCCTAGTTGTCTCAGACAGGAACAACGACCAGTCGATTGATCTCGATGACCTAGATCAAAACTCTAACCAAAGAATTGACCCGGAGGAGTATACTCCCGGTATGTTCGGTCGGGGCTTTATAGGGGAGCAGAACCCTTATGATCGCAATGGGCATGGCTCCCACGTCGCCGGCACTATCGCCGCCGTTTCCAACAACGGCATAGGGATTGCCGGAGTAGCACCGAAGTCGAAGATCATTCCAATAAAGGGACTTGGCAGTACTGGGGGGGGATATACCACAGTGCTCGCTGATGCTCTTCGTTTTGCTGCTGACTTGGGAGCTCGGGTCATTAACAACAGTTGGGGATGCTCCCACAGTTGTCCGTCCAATCCGCTGATCGAAGATGCTGTTCGCTACGCCCATCAACAGAATACCGTGGTGATCTTTGCAGCAGGTAACTCGAATGAAGATGCCAATCTCTATTCACCCAATTTTATGGGTGAAGTAATTTCAGTTGCTGCGGTGACGCACTTAGACGAGAAGGCATACTTCTCCAACTGGGGCTCGGTAATCGATTTAGCTGCTCCAGGCGGCGGACAATTCAGTGAACACACGTCCTACCCAGCGTACTCCGTTCTCTCACTTGCCTCAGAAATCTCCTCGATTCGAGATGAGATTCCGGAAGTTGGAGTCGGCACCGACTACTTGCGTCTTGCTGGAACTTCCATGGCTGCGCCGCATATTGCCGGAGCAGCTGCGTTGCTTCTCTCTCGTCATCCAGAATACGGCCCGGCTGAGGTAAAAAGTGCGCTTCGTATGAGTTCCGAGCCCGTTGCAGCGGAAGATGATGAATATCTCAAACTTGGTGGCGGCACTGCAGCTTGCCGACCTCCCGCCGCATGCAGAACTCGACACTCGCGGTACGATGCAGGGCACTATCGATCTTAGGGGCACAGCCGGTGTAAACCCTTTTCTTGCATACCGACTTCACATTCGTCAGAAGGGTTCGCCGAACTGGCAATTTCTTCGAGCTTCTTCGCAATCGGTCGAGAGTGGTGTACTACTCGAAAATTTCGACACGACGAGACTGCCGGATGGCGACTATACCCTAAGATTACTTGTTGAAGCACTTAACGGCGGCTTTGTTGAAACTCGATCGCCTGTCCGCATTGACAATACTGCAATCTTCTTCCCTCTCCACAACGACATAATTAGGAAAGGAGACACTATTGAAATCACCGGTGAGATCATTGGCGATTATACGGCTTATCGTCTTGAATTTGGAGCAGGAAACCACCCGGATGCATGGTATGATTTCGGCATTGCTACTACACACAAGGGAGCTGGCACAGGTTACCGAGGAATCCTCGGAACATGGGACACCGGCGGCGAGTTCCCAACGGACGCTCAACTCGGACGCTTCTATACGCTCAGATTGACCGTTGAGCGAGCGGGCTCTTCAGCTCATGAGTTTACCTATCTCCTCTACTTGGATGAAACCCTGCATCCCGGTTGGCCGCAACACATTTCTTCCGAACGAGATATAATTCCTACTACTGGTGCAGTGATTACTGCGGATCTCAATTCGGACGGAAGTAAGGAGATAGTGGTTTTCGCATTTGACTATTCTTTGCAGAGTTCCGTGTTATCCGCATACCAGGCAAACGGCTCTCTCCTGTGGAGCCGAAACGTAGAAGGTCAGATAATCGAGCATCCAGTCGCTGCAGACTTGGACGGCGACGGACGGCTTGAGCTGATAATTGGTGTGAATGTTAGAGGAGAAACCCGCCGGGGTCGAATCCACGTGTATACCGGGGAGGGTGCCCCTTACGGGTCGCAGTGGGAGACTCTCTCTCTGGACCGTGTTCGAGCACTCTCTGTCGCTGATTTTGACCAAGACGGGATCGATGAACTACTCGTCCGAACTTGGAAGGAGACGCTATTCTCACCTATCACCGATTGGATCTACATATTCAATAGCCGAGCAGTTGCTGAACAGCAGTTCGAAATCCCCACTGACGCAGTGAGCAATTTCTTAATGTTCCCCGCAACGGGACAGTTGGATCAAGACCCCGAGCTCGAGTTAGTGTTTGTAATCAATCGCTCAAGAATTGCAGCCTCTAACTTGGACGGCACACTGCTGCCTGGATGGCCTAAAACAGTTGATGGATTTCTTGGCGCCGCTCCCTCAGTCGGAGACCTAGATAACGATCAACTTGACGAGATCATTGTTGGAGTAGCTGTCGATGCTGGTGCAGGCGGAGGACTGATGGTCTTTGAACAAAATGGCGAGAATCGTGCCGGATGGCCGATTCTCGAGGGTAAGGATTTCTTCTATGCATCACCTGCCCTGGGAGATCTCGATGGCGATGGAAATCCGGAAATAGTTGTTGCAACAGCCGACGGGGATCGTGAGCTATATGCGGTTGATGCATCCGGCAACATCTTGCCGGGCTGGCCCGTACACGTCGTCAGCTTATTCGACCGTAATCGCAGTGCGAGTATCGGCGATCTCAACTCTGACGGTGTAGCTGATGTGCTTTTCGCTTCTGGAGGCTTCTACGATCCTTTGTATTCATACAATGAGCTTGATTCCGTCGGCGGAATCTACGCTTGGAACGCAGACGGCAGCCCGATTGATCTCAATCCACATTCGCGTCGAGACAACATCTTCACCGAACTTACTGGCGGGACATTTATGACAATCGACGATCTCGAAGGTGATGATTTGCTGGATATTGTAGCAGCGCAGTTTAACTCTCACGTCATTGTTCCCGACTTGGTGAGCCCGAAACAACGGGTAACGCTTTCCGTATGGTCCTTTCCCGAGACTTTCTCGAACAGCACAACACCATGGCCCAACACCCGAGGTGATGCGGGACGGAGCGGGCGATTCGATAGCTATGCCGGCGATTTTGATAAAGACGGCATCCCAGATGAGTTAGACGACGACGATGATAATGATGGGCTGAGTGACCTCGATGAGCTCAATATTTACGGTACCAATCCAAGGTCCGCCGACAGCGATCGAGACGGTGTGAGCGACGCTGATGAACTATCCCAACGAAGTGATCCGGGTGACCGGGGAAGCAGTATTCAGCCGCTAGGGAAACAGCTTTGCGCAGAGTGGAACGGGTTTTTTGGAGGTCGCATGTGGAATGTGCTCGAGCAGATAAATATGGGAGAGGAATTTCGTTCTGTGGAATCGAG
>CBDUGV010000195.1:0-8393 GCA_965366815.1 uncultured Bdellovibrionales bacterium
ATAAGGTTTGCGCACCCGCGAAAGGCCAGCGACCTGGTAGGTAATAGCGACAGACTTGCCTGGATCTCGCCAACTACTTTTGAGCGAAAATGTGGCACGCGGCTGAGTCTTCAGGGCTGTCGCAATCGCCCGCTGCACGCTGACCGCACTCTTCCCTTTTACGTAGTCACTTCCGTTGATGTACATAGCGGCTGGCACCAAGCGGGTTTGACCAAGCGCTTGCGCGTATTCTTTTTGCCGCTGGGTAAAGGACGCGTTGCTGTAGGGGTCTTTCCAATCTATCGAGGTAAGGTAGTCCACGTGATAGGAGAGTAGATACACATTCTGTTTTTCAGCGCGAGTGTTCTGATCGATCGCTTTGGCGACTTCACTCGGTGTTCTGCAGCTTATGCAATTCTCAGTAGTAAAAAACTCAACGACTGCAAAGCCGTCCTCCGCGGATTTCTCGTTTCGAGCGCCTGCAGTTGATTGCGCCACGGCGGTTTCGGGAACCACCACAGTATCGAGGAAAAGTGAGAGCAGAGGCATCGCCAGCAGTGCAAGGCATCGGGGTCTTATAAAGCGAAACATTCGTCTCCAATCATCCTTCTTCTGGAACAAGCAAATCATACTCAATCTCTTTGGTCAGCTAGACGAATTCTACCCATTGGAAATTCTCCTGCAAACTGTTAATACCGTTTCGCGATGAGTAACTTTGACGTGCTGATAATCGGCGCTGGACCGAGCGGGCTATCCTGCGCAATAGAGGCCAAAAAACATGGCTTGAGCTATCTCCTGCTCGAGAAGGGGGGCATATCTGACGCGATTCGCAGATTTCCCACTGAAATGACGTTTTTCTCTACTCCAGAGAAACTCGAAATTGGCGACATTCCCTTCCCCTTGCCTACGGTTCGTCCCAGTCGTGCAGAGGCGCTTACCTATTACCAGAAGCTCGTTGAGCACTTTTCACTAAATATCCAACTTCATCGAGAAGTCGTCGAACTGCAAAAATCAGCCGATGGGAGTTTCGTACTCCACGACCACCAAGGCGACACGTATGAAGGCAAAAATCTTATTCTCGCTACGGGCTATTTCGACCGAGCCAAAGAGCTGGGAATTCCAGGCGAAGATCTACCACATGTACACCACTTCTACACCGAAGCCTACGCCTACGCCGGATCGAATGTCGTCGTCGTCGGTGGATCGAATTCCGCTGTAGAGACGGCGCTCGACCTCTACAGGAAAGGTGCCTCAGTTACACTGATCCACCGATCCGAGAAATTGTCCGATTCGGTAAAGTTTTGGGTGCGTCCTGATATAGAAAATCGCATTGAGGAAAAATCGATCCTCGCCTATTTCGAAACAGAACTATCCTCGATCGATGCATCAAGAGTCCATCTCAGCGCCATAAACTCCGAGACGCCAAAAATGATTGATGCAGACTTCGTGTTCTTACTCACGGGCTACCTCCCCGATATGCGCCTCCTGGACCAAGCCGGAGCCAGCTATGACCCAGAAAGCCTTGTGCCCGCAGTCGATCTCAGTTTTCAAACCACAGTGGAACATCTTTTCGTTGCTGGCTCGACGACTTCCGGCATACACACCAATACCGTTTTTATTGAGAACGGCCGGCTCCACGCTAAACCGATCATCGAACAAATACGAAAACAATAATTGCCTCGCGCGCACGTACCTCAAGGCATTTAACTGGGGAGGCGATAGATGCCCCGCTGGACTCGTATGAGTCCTTCTTTGAGCAGGTCTTCGAGAGCTGGCTCGAGCCGATCGCTGGAGTAGCCGAGCTGTTCTCCTAGCTTGGACTTTCGTGCCTGCTTGTTCTCAGAGAGGTGGCGCAACACGGCGCCTCTGATTTGTCGATGCGACCCTTCGAATTTCGATTGCTTGCGGTATCCTCGCATCAATTGATTCGTGCGAACACCGTTTGCTTTGAGGTAGGCGCCATAGTCCATCAATGCGTAATACCAGTTTCGCGGATCTCGTCGATGCATAGTGGTCGCAACAACTTCTCTCACTTCTTCTTCACTAACTGCTCGACGACCCTTGAAAAAGAAGTAGAGCATTACCGCACGGATATTTGTCTCTACCATCACGCTCGGCTTACCATGCGCAAAGGAACGAAGAGCCGCGGCAGTGTAGGGACCAATGCCAGGCAATTGCTGAAGTTTAACTTCCGTACTTGGAAGCTCCCCGTCGTACTCCTCTACTATGATCTGCGCACAGCGCTGCAACGCGAGGCCCCGGCGGTTATAGCCTAGGCCCTGCCACTCCCGGAGCACCGCCGCAAGCGGCGCTTTGGCCAATCGCTTCGCCGTTGGAAAGCGCTTGAGAAAAGACTGATACTTAGGCAGAACGCGAGCTACCTGTGTCTGCTGGAGCATGAACTCTGAAACGAGTATGTGATACTGGCAATCGGTTTCTCTCCAGGGGTGACTTCGCCCCTGCGCTTTGTAATACTGCCAGACAATCGCACGAAATCGGCGAATCGCCAAAGATTCTGAGCCCTCCAAAGCCTGCCGAAAAGCCTGCACTCGAAGCTCATGGTGCTGAAAGAAATCCATCTAGTACTATCCTACTTAGCCTAAGGCTGTTTACCTTGCGATTTAGGCTGATTTTCGGCAAGGTCGTCAAGCCATAGCAATATACATTTGTAAGCACTGAGAACAAATGAGCCAAAAGAATCCTTGGAAAACTATTAGCAGCCGCATCGTCTACGAAAACCCCTGGATTCGCGTCCGCGAGGATCAAGTAATTCGCCCTGACGGCAAGTCGGGAATCTATGGAGTTGTCGAGAGCAGTATCGCGACTGGAGCCGTGGCGATCAACGAGCAGCAGGAAGTGTACATGGTGGGCCAATATCGCTACACCATGGAGGAGTATTCTTGGGAGATCGTTGAAGGGGGAAGCGAAGAAAGCGAAAGCCCGCTAGATGCCGCCAAACGCGAGCTAAAAGAAGAAACCGGTCTGCTTGCCGAGAGCTGGACGCAACTCGGCGGAGAAATTCATCTGACCAATTGCCATTCATCTGAACGAGGCTTTGTCTTTCTCGCCCAAGGCTTAGAGATGACCCAAGCCGCACCTGAAGGGACCGAAGTATTGGAAGTAAAGAAGATTCCACTGAGCAAGTGCCTTGAGATGATCGACCAAGGTGAGATTAAAGACGTGGTAAGCATCATCGGCCTGCAACGAGCCGCTCAGTATGTACTGAGCTCGAATCCCTCGGGAGAGAATTTCTCTGCAAAGAACCGCTCCGATAAGAATTCGTCGAATCGGTGATCTTGATGGGAACAACGCCTGCCGGAAAAAAGCGATATGTGCTTCGGGGCAGTTCCGATTCGAACCAGAAGCTGACCATCCCCTATCGAGACGAGCTGAATGAAGCTCAGTTTCAAGCGGCGAGTAGTCCTGGTGGCCCCCATCTGGTTATCGCCGGGGCCGGAAGTGGCAAAACACGTACATTGATGTATCGAGTCGCCTACTTGATAGAGTGCGGCGTTGACCCCGAATCAATCTTGCTGCTTACCTTCACCAAAAAATCAGCCGACGAGATGATGCGGCGAGCCGCTGGATTGCTCGATGGTCGTTGCAAGGAGATCAAAGGTGGGACCTTTCACAGTTTTGCTAACAGCGTGCTTCGTCGCTACGCAACCGCGCTTGGCTACCAGAGTTCTTTCACAATCGCCGATCGAAGCGACTCTGAGGATATAATTAACTTGGTGCGAGCCGAACTCGGCTACAACAAGAAGGACAAGCGATTCCCGAAGAAACGCACGATACTCAATATACTTTCAAAATCAGTGAATACCGGCAGGAACCACGTAGAAATACTGCAAGAGGAATATCCCCAGTATCTCGAAGAACAAGAAGCGATAGCTGAGATTGGCGATGCCTATCAAAGTTACAAGTTCGATAAGTCAATTATGGACTATGACGATCTCTTAGTGAATCTGCGACGAGCTATGCTCGACAAGGATGATGTTCGTCGAGCCCTGTCGCAGGAACATAGCTACGTGATGGTCGATGAGTTCCAGGACACCAATCACCTCCAAGCCGACATTGCTCACCTGCTAGCATCCGAGCATTCAAATATAATGGTTGTCGGCGACGACGCGCAAAGCATCTACTCCTTTCGTGGCGCCAACTTCCGCAATATAATGGATTTCCCCGATCGATACGACAATTGCAAGAAGACAACGCTTGAGCAGAACTATCGAAGCACGCAACCGCTGCTCAATTTTTGCAATGGGCTGATGGAAGGAGCAAGAGAGGGGCATGACAAACAGCTATTCTCAAAAATTTCCTCTGAACAAAAACCGGTGTTCCTACAAACCGCTTCATTTGACGAACAAGCCGAATTTATTGCGCAACGCGTACTTGAGCTACGGGAAGAAGATGTGCCATTGAGCGACATCGCGGTCTTGTTTCGGTCGGGCTGGCATTCGAATGAACTAGAGATAGAGCTCAATGCGCGAAATATACCGTTCGTAAAATACGGTGGCCTCAAATTTGTCGAAGCCTCGCATATCAAGGACCTCGTTTCCTTACTGAGGATCATACAGAACCCAAATGATGCTATTTCCTGGAATCGAGTGCTGCTGCTGTTTGAAGGTATAGGCACGAAGACAGCCCAAAGCTTGATTGCACGGATGATCACTCTGGATAATCCGTTTGATGCGCTTCGCGCCTCGGCGCTTGGACAGAAGAAGTATACCAAGCAACTCGAGAAGCTTCGAAAGACTCTCACCGAGAAGATTCAGGCCGACACAGCACTTAGCGATGTGGTGCGCACTCTGACTCGTCTCTACAAACCACTACTCAAAAGTAACTACGATGACTTCAAGAAAAGAATCAATGATTTGGATTCCTTCGAGCATTTATCTGAGCGCTATAAGTCGATCGCAACGTTTGTAGATGATCTATCGCTCAATCCGCTCGAATTTAGCCAGGTAGGAGCAGAGGCGACTTCAGCAGATACCGAGCAACTCGTTCTTTCGACAATTCACTCTGCAAAAGGCTTGGAATGGCATTCGGTATTCGTACTTTGCTTGATCGATGGTTTCATACCATCCTCCCAAGCCCTTGCTCGAGATGAAGACATAGAAGAAGAGCGGCGTTTACTCTATGTTGCCTGCACCCGAGCAAAGCAAAACCTCTATCTGATCTGCCCTCAGCTTCGACGCTCTAGTGGCTTTACCCCCTTTAGTGCGGGAGGGATTACCTTCTCCGAGCGATCACGCTATCTCCAGGAGATGGGGAACTTTGACGAGCTGGTCGAAGAGTGGATGCTGACTGAGGAATAGCCCGCTAACACAAGCGTATTGCTGGCTTATTTGGAGCAATTATTTTATCCGTCACTGAATACTAGCAATACCGCATATGGTATAATGAGTAGTTGTGTGAACTCTCTATCAGGCTTGAGAAATTATTTAGATGTTTGGCTCGTTGATCATTTCAGCAATTTTGCTTTCTCTCTTAATTGGAGGAATCGGTGTTGCCGCATTCATGTGGCTCAATGCCCGTGATTCCTCACTCGACGACAGAACGTATGAGAAAAACTACTGCGTTAAGAAGGATATCTCTCGCCAATACATTCATCGCGGAGAAACCCGAGAAATTGCCGATCCCGGAGCAGTGCTTCAACGCTACTCTATGAAAGAAAGCAAGAAAGAGACAGAGCCAAAAGTTAAGATACTTGCCCCCAGCAGTCCTTTAAAATTGAGCTCTAACCAAGACGACGATATCGTCGAAGCTGAAATTATCGAGGATAGTAGTTCAGCCTGACCTTAGATACCTTAGCTAGACTCTTCTGGCTGATCCACGTCTCGATTCGCCATCTTAGACCCTGCATCACTCAGCACTTTAGATGGAAGAGAGATAACAACGACGCCAATTACCAAGGCAACAAAGACAATCACCAGAAATACTACGAGGAATACTGTCACCGAACAGTAGTTCCTTCTTCGATGATCTCCTCTGGTGAGGTACTCAATGCTTCAACTTCCAGGGTATCACGCTCGGACTCTTCCGGTGGATGTATCACTGCTGGGTCAACTTCTGTTGCGCTTCGCAGAGTATCTCCCACATCATGGTCGTCTTCTTCGACTTCCCGAGATTCTACTTTCTGAGATTCTGAGTCCTGAGTTTCGGAGTCCTGAGATCCGAATACTCCCTCTGAGGATCGGCTCGATTCTTGGACAATCTGAGAGTCGTCCAACTTTGTGACTACTTCTTCCGGCGGTAGCTCGACAGCTTCTTCAGTTGCCTGGTTGACTGACCGAGGCTCTTCTTTTACGGAAGCGGCATGCGTGTCATCAATATCAACGACATCCCCCGATGGAGTTCCAGATTCCGCACCAGGAGTTCCGGCAAACAGCGGAAGTTGAATTTTCTCTTCCGGCCCGAGCTGCTCTGCTAAATCTTCCAAAGGAACCAACTTCTCCCCTACCGCCTGAACGGCACTCTGATAGGCTTGGGCGCTATCAATAATACTGTCGCGAATTTTCGATAGTTCGCCATGAAGTTCTACCGCAAGCTCTTTTTGCTTCTGCTTGGCCGAGTTCTCAGCTTTCTCAGATGCCTCTTGGACCTTTTGCTCGAAGGCCTTGCGGTTGCCTTGCCGACCGATAATGACACCGAAGTACATGCTGGCAAGGATGATAAGCGATAGATTTAAGATTATTTCTGTCATAGTGATCCCACTATACTATGGTGCCAAGGGAATAAAAAGTGGATGCGATAAAAAGCTACTTTGCTCTGTGCTCTACAGCTTAAGTGAGCGTCCCCGCAGCTATTTTTCAGACGCGCTCTGGTAGACGGATATTCTAGCTGTGGATATCTGGATGGTCTTGGGAGCCTCACCAATATGCTCACCATCAGCCTGAACCGGGTAGGCTTGTTCAGAATGCACCTCGAGTTTTAACTCTTTTCCCTGATACAATGCAGATCCCTGCAAATCAACTTTTCTCCCGAGTGCAAAACAAAGCCCCCAACTACAGAATCCCCCCAGTCCCATATTCGGGAAGAATCGGGCAGAAAGCTTTGGTTCTAGGGAATCAGCTTCCGGAACGGGGGCAATCATCCCCGCATAGCTATGGTGGTTGGCAATAATTAGCGTCCCCGGTTCTCTATTCACACTGCGGATACCGTCGACCCAGAGCGAGACCTCTGGAGGGCGATAGAGAACAGCATTTCGAATCGCCGGTAGAACGTAGCCCTTATTCCCCACGGGACCGACCCTCCCACTACAGACATCTCGGACGATGAGAGAGTCGAGACCAACGCTCAGCATGTGAAAGAACGGGATCTCTCCCGCATGAGCGTAGTAGTGTTTTGTAACCACTCCGTTCTCAAGGGCAGCCAAAATCCCGGCCGGTGACAGCGAATGCGAGAATGCTTTGGCAAACAGTGATTCATTTCCCGTTGGCATCATATAGACGGGAACTTCGGTCTCGGCCAAGAGATCGAGCATCTGCATCAGGGTGCCATCTCCACCGGCAACAACTAATGCGTCAATTTCCCCAAGAAGCGCTGGCACATTTCCCGAACTAAGCGCTACCCTGGACTCACTGAGCCGTACTTGGTGCCCCGCCTGCTCGAGCAAATCGGCAAGCGCCTTAGACCGCAGCTCACCCTGCCCTTTTCCGGAGATAGGATTGTAGAGTATACCGACTCGCATTGTTACACACTCGGTGATGCGTCGACGAGTTCAGTGGCCGTCTGCAGTACGCCTTGCAAATCGAGTTTGCCACTGGCGAGAAGCGGCAACTGATCAACAAAGACAATGCCATCAGACTTGGGAATCCACAGATTCGGCAGGCCGCGATCGCGCAGTTGCTGTACGAGCTCGCCCTTGTCGATTTCTTTGGATAATAAAACGACAAGTCGCTCGCCTTTATTCTCATCACCAAGCCCGACAACGGCGCACACCTTCTCTACTTCACCGAGTACCGATTGAATTTCTTCCTCAATCGCTTCATGCGGGACCATTTCGCCTGCGATCTTACTAAATCGAGAGATGCGTCCAACGATCGAAATAAAACCATCTCGATCCACTTGAGCAATATCCCCCGTTGCATACCAACCATCTCGCAATACGGCATCGGTCTGTTGCTGGTTGTTGAGATAGCCTTGCATTACGTTACATCCCTTCACCAACATCAGGCCCTCAGCACCATACTCGAGGATTTCACCCGATTCGGGATCGACGATTCGCACTGCAACACCGGGAATCGGGTGCCCGACTGTCCCGGGTTTATTCCCTATCTGAGACTCCCTTCCGTCGGAGACATCGAAGACATTGATCATTGCAAGCGGCGACAATTCCGTAGCCCCGTAGCCTTCAAGCGGCTCCACCCCAAACTTCTCGACAAATTCAGCCCGTGCAATCTCTGAAAGCT
>CBDUGV010000196.1:0-8377 GCA_965366815.1 uncultured Bdellovibrionales bacterium
GCCGCATATTCACTTTCAAGCTCGAGCCACTTTAGAACCGCCTCGCGCAAGGGCAGCAAGCCACTTGGGCTACTGGATGGCGTATCGTCGTTATTGAGGGCATCGATTCCGGTCTGCTTGAGACTATCGGACAAGGCACCGGAGTAGGGGGCTAAGGCGAAATTGTAGATCGGCAATCCAAGTGCCTTTCGTTGTTCGGCAATCTGCAATAGGTCATGCTGGCGTTCCGGCCGCAATCGCGTGAGCTTTTTACTGATCCGATGTCTAAATGCAGCGACGCTAATGTCTTTCTGTCGAGACAAGGGGGCTAAGGGTCTCGAATCAACAGAACTAGGGCTGCTAAAAGGGCTGCGATGCGGGTTTTGTGCATCCATACGGCTTTTACCACAAATCTAATACGTAAATCGCATTAATTTTATCACGTGGCCTTGGGCTAAAATACTACGGGTACACCCTTAATCGATTGCTGAGCTGGGGGGAATTCGGACTCTAGAGCGGTTCCCAGCCACCGGAATTGCCCGAATCTGAGAGCGGGGTATTGGGTTGGAGTGGAGCGGGTGTTACCGGACGCCGTATTGGTGGTTCGGCACCGAGGATATCCCTTGAACCGAATGACTTGCCTCTTGTTCTGCCTCTTCTTTGACGAGCATTCGCAACGGCAGAGCGCGGGGAGTCTTGTTGAACGACAATGCCATTCTCGTAGACGGCGGCTTTTCTAATGGCACCGCCTTTCTTATACGTTATCCACTGACCGTGCTTTTGCCCGTCTTTAAATGAACCATCCGATTTCGGGGTGCCGTCTTTGAAATAGCTAACCCAGCGGCCAACTTGTTGGTTGTCTCGATACTCGCCTTGAGCGATGAGTGCGCCATCTTTTGAGTAATCTTCAGTTGCACCGCTTTTCTTTCCGGCACGATAGGTCGTTAGGTTTCTAATTTGCCCGTTTCTATGAAAGGTGTACCATTCGCCGTGTTTCTGATCGAGACTGTATACCCCACGCTCTTTCAAAACCCCGTCGCGACCCCACTTCATGTATTTGCCGTGTTTCTTTCCTTCGCGGAATGAAATGTATGAGCGGCGTGTGCCTCCTTTATCGTATTTTATACGGGGTCCGTTTGCTTTCCCTTCCAGGAAGTGGCGCTCCTCAATTATTGTTCCATTTGCCGATCGCTTGATGATGTTGCCGTGCGGCAGTCCCATTTCGAAGTAACCGCTTTCTTTGAGATTCCCGTTCTTATGCCATTTTCGATACGGGCCATGTCGAACCGCCTTGCCTTCGGGACCTTTCGCCTCACACCATTGCGTGTTGTTGCGTGGCGGAGGACTACCCGCGAGACGCCCACCATCTGGACAGTTGAGAATAGCGTCTTTGTGGGTCGGACGTTGCTGTTCCTTCTTTTTGGCTGATTTTGAATCGCCTTTTTGAACTTTGGTCGAGGTTTTTTTTCGGTCGCCGAGCATGCCTCGTGAGCTGCCTGTGCCAGTAGCTGCGCCACGCAGTGCCTTGCGGAAACTCTTCCCGCCGTCTTGGCAACCAGTAAGGAACAAGCCGGAAAAAAATAGGGAGACGCATGCGCAAGAAAGCACAGTACATTTTGCCACTGGAAATGTGTCGAACGCTCTTCTCGACATTAGAACGCCTATTCTAGAAACCCTCGTAGTACTATACTAAGGTTATGAGATGGCGAGGCCGTAGCGTGAGGTCAGGCGAGCTCGAGAAGTGGCCCAGAAAAAGAAATACTCCGGTATCTCCTAGAGCTACTTCTTTTTCTTTGCAGGGGCTTTTCTCTCGTATTTTTTGCGGAACTTGTCGATCCGACCTTCGGTATCAACCAGGCGCTGAGAGCCGGTATAGAACGGATGTGAATAGCTCGAGATACCCAAGCTATACATCGGATACTCCTGACCATCTTCCCATTTTACCGTCTTGTCAGTTGCCACCGTCGATTTCGTCAGCCACTTCATGTCTGCAGTGGGATCGTGAAAGACTACGGGTCGGTAGTTCTCTGGGTGTATGTCTTTTTTCATCGGGAGATATCCTTGGTTACCAGCTAGACTTCGTTACGCCAGGAAGTTCGCCTTGCAAAGCTTTGTCGCGCAATGCCATTCGAGAGAGTCCAAACTTGCGGTAGTAACCACGAGGTCGGCCCGTAAGCGCACATCGATTTCGAACGCGAATTGGGTTGGAGTTTTTTGGAAGCTTGGCAAGTCTGGCTCGCGCCTCGTCCTTATCTTCCTCACTCGCATGCCCGCTGCGGATGACTTTGTTCAGCTCCATGCGACGGGCTGCGTAGCGCTTTACAATTTCAATACGCTTGAGATTCTTTGCGACTTTACTTTTCTTAGCCATTTAATCTGAAATCCTAATGATGGCCACAATTGCCACCTGTGGTGAAAACTAAACCGAGGCTTTTACTATATTTGGCCTGACTTGCAAAGAGGGGCATATATAGCCTGGCACCTGGAAAATCAAGTCGTTTCTCCATTGGTTTACTCGGATATTAGCCGCTGAGCTCGCACAGAGTGGCAATAAAGCGGTCAATATCAGCTTTTGTATTATAAAAATGGACAGAAATTCGAACCCGCCCGCCTCTTATAGATACAAAAATCCCTTTAGCTTTTAATTTTTCTACGGTCTCGCTGGCATCTGCTAGTTCAAGCATGGTGATGCCAGATTGGTGTTTTTTGTAGCCTGAAGAACTAACTTTGAAATCCTTCGCTTTGAGCTGCTCGTGCAGATACTGGCATAGCTCGTCAATTCGCTGCTCAATTGAATTGATACCAATTTCCTCCAATATCTCTAAGGCGCCTCCGAGCGCGAAGATTCCGGGGAAGGGTGGATGCCCGAGCTCCAAGCTTCGAGCTTCACTTGATAAAACAAGCTGGTCGAAAAGCATGTCGTAGGGAACTTCAGCACTGCGCCAACCAGCGGAGGGGTAGCTCTCGGGCTTTCTTAGTTCTTTCGCCACATACAAGCCGGCAATACCGTAGCCAGCCGTAGACCATTTGTAGCCGCTGAACACCATCGCATCGACGGGATGTCGGTCCATATCTATAGAGAAGGCCCCAAAAGACTGAGTTGTATCCAGCAGGATCTGCAGTCCATATTTACTGCGGAGTGCGCAAAGCTCATCGAGGTCGAAGCGATAACCGCTGTGGTACTGCACATGACTAAGTGCCAGGCTCTTTGTCGAGGGAGTTATCGCTTCCTCCAGACGGTGGATCGGAACGCCACCATCCGCATCGGTTTCGAGGAATCGCACCTTGGCGCCGGCCTGTAACCAGGGGAGGGTTACCGAAGGAAAATCCTCTGCAATCAGCAGTACTTCAGCTTCGGAGTTCATCAATTGTGCGGCGCAGCTATAGGCTGCCGAGGCGTTGGCAAAAAAAGCGACTGCATCAGGAGTGGTGTTGAGAGCGATCGCCAGATTACTTCTTATGTCTTCGGTGCGTTGTAGCCACTGGGGCCACATCAAGTCACCATCACTGAGTGCCTCGTCGAAATATTGTCTGCCGTAGGCGGCTGCCCGTCGTGACATCGCGCAGCCGCCGGCCGTGTTGAGGTAGGTGCATTTCTCAAGTGCCGGGAATTGTTCTCTTACTTGCTGCCAGTCCATCGGTCCTCGGGTTCGAATAATTTGCGTTGCATCTGTATACAGGAAATCGTCGAATCAGATTCCAACAATTCGGGAGAACTTTCCAGCTGGCTGTTTTTCAGTTATTTTGGTAAAGAATTATCCTCTAGATTAACCGATTACCCTCTAATTCGATGTCGCTTAAAACCAAGTCAAAGAAAGAACTACAAGAGGAGCGGGAGCTTAGCCGCTTGATGGAGATCTTACGCGAGCGAGGAATTGCAGTTCGTCGCGAAAAGCTTTCTCGTGGACATTCGTATCGTGTAAAAAGCGGCGACTGCGTTTTTTCCGGAGAGAATATGGTATTTATCGATAAGCGATTGCCGTTGGAACAACAGCAGTCGGTCATCGTTGACTACTTGATTGATCAGCGAATTGCTCCGAACAACGAAGAATTAGAACAGCTGTCCACAAGAACTCGGGCGCTTTTTTCGGCCTGATAAATAGCGATCTTATTCTACTGCTGGCGTGTGACTTTGCTCAGGAAAGTTGATACCGTGGCAAGCAGCTAGAAAAAGGCGTTGGCAATTTTTCAGCAATTCTTTTTATCCAAGTAACAACTTCTCTGGCTACGGAGCGACTGTCTATGATGTTTGATGCGGTACTCGGTGCGTTCTCTAGTGACCTGGCGATCGATTTAGGCACAGCGAACACCTTAATTTATGTAAAAGGGAAGGGGATTGTTGCAAACGAACCTTCAGTTGTTGCAGTCCGGAACAATAATAGTCGGGATGGTAAACAAGTAGTCGCAGTCGGAACAGAGGCCAAGCATATGTTTGGTCGTACTCCAATCGGTATTACCGCGGTCCGTCCGATGAAAGACGGGGTGATTGCCGATTTCGAAATTACCGAAGAGATGCTTCGGTTCTTCATGCAGAAGGCGCATAACCGCAAGAACCTTGTTCGTCCGAGAGTTATAATTTGCGTGCCCTTCGGTATTACAACTGTTGAAAAACGCGCCGTTCGCGAATCCGCAGAATCAGCCGGCGCACGCGAAGTGTATCTGGTCGTTGAGCCAATGGCCGCAGCAATCGGTGCGGGGCTACCTGTCACCGAGGCGACGGGGTCGATGATAGTTGATATCGGTGGTGGAACTACTGAAGTGGCGGTCATTTCACTCAAAGGCATCGTGCATTCTCAATCCGTTCGAGTCGGCGGGGACAAGATGGACGAGGCGATCGTCAATTTTGTAAAACGGAATTACAACCTCGCGATAGGGGAGCGAACCGCAGAGAAGATTAAGATAGCCTTGGGCACGGCGCTTCCAACTTCAGAGAACCATGTAGTTGAAGTGACCGGACGGGATCTTGTCGGTGGATTGCCAAAGACGATTGAGATTTCTGCTGATGATGTTCGCGAAGCGCTCGGCGAGCCGACGAAACAAATCGTAGAAGTAATTAGACAAGTGCTCGAGCATACGCCTGCCGAACTAGCTGCCGATATCGTAGACCGCGGAATAACGCTTGCTGGAGGCGGGGCCTTGCTGCGAAACTTAGATAAACTATTGCAGTACGAAACTGGTCTTCCAGTAGTTCTTGCCGAAGATCCGCTCACCGCTGTGGTGATGGGGTCGGGTAAGATCTTGGATAATCTCGAGTTGCTGAAAGACGTAACTATTCGATAACGATTATTCGTCGCGGTGAACTGAGCTATGTCAGAGTTTTTTAGACGTCGTGGCCTGACACTCTCCGCCTTTGCCCTTTTCATCTGTTGTATCCAGCTAACCGGCCTCAGCGTCCGGGACCCTTCACTTGCTCGTTTGGGTTCGCGGGCAGTTTCGGCAGTCTTGTTTCCTTTCGAGCGCCTTCATCACGAGTTCGTCGCATCGACACGCTACGTGTGGAGTCGTTATGTATTCTTGATTGGCGTTGAAGAAGAGCGAGACAGTCTTCAGAGTCAAGTGCGTGAACTAGAAGCGCTCAATTCTCGATTTGTTGAATTCAAACACGAGAATGCTCGTCTGAAGGAGCTATTGCACTTTTCGCAGGTTACGGGACACCGGGGTTTGGTAGCTACAGTTGTCGGTCGTGATTCATCCAATTGGATTCGAACAGTCACCATTGATCGTGGTTCCGCAGATGGTGTCCGGCCTGGTCTCGCGGTTACTTTCGGAAATGCAATAGTTGGACAAACTACTGTTGTGAACTCGTATAGTTCGAAGGTGTTGCTGCTCACTGACAATGCAAGTGCAATTGATGCCCTTGTTCAAGGCTCTCGTGTGGCTGGTGTTTCTGAAGGCGTCGGGGATGGCTCGCTGAAACTTCGCTATGCCGAGCAATCTCCAGACCACATCTTGCGGCCTGGAGATCGAGTAATTGCTTCGGGGCTCGATGGCGTGTTTCCAAAGGGAGTGTTGATCGGGGTCGTTAAACGCGTAAGCAAGGCCGGCTCTTCTTTGTTCCAAGATGTGTTCGTTAAGCCGTCGGTTGATGTGCAGAGAATTGAAAACGTTATGGTGCTGTTGCCCGAATATCGTCATTCGATGGAGTCCTATCAGCTTTTGGAACAGGAAGCAGGCGGGCTCAACCCGAATGTGCGACTCGAGTGTAGTGTAACAGCTGGGGGGAGTACTCGATGATTCGGGCGATAATTATCTTTTTGCTATTTGCATTGGTCGGCCTCTTTATTCAGTCGAGTGTAATTCACGATTCCTTTCCTTCAGCGCTTGCTCCTGATTTTATTCTTATATTGGTTGTGCATCTTGGTCTTCGCTTTCGGACTGTTCCAGGATTGTTTGGATCTTTTGCACTGGGGTTGCTTGCTGACTTTGCCTCTGGTCAGTACGTTGGACCTCATGCCGCCGGGGCGATTGTTGCCTTTTGTTTGTCAGGGATAATTGCCAACAGAGTGTATGCAGAAAAGAATTTCGCATTAATGCTCATTGCATTCCTCTGTTGTCTGGCGAAATCGATGACGTTTATTGCGTTGCTCCTTTTATACCGCGGAGCCATTTGGTCAGGCCATGAGTTGGTAAGTTCATTGCTAATCGAAGCGGCTCTCACCGGCTTTCTGGCGCCCTTCATGTTGGCGGCGCTTCGGTGGACTCGGCAGGCTGTGCAAGTTCGGCGTCGTCAGTTAGCGTCACGGCCTAGTTATGGCTGGTCGCCCCAGAACCGTTAGAGGCCGTCGAGACTATGAGCTTTAAGCCGCAACAGCATGAGTATGGTCGCCGCCTCATTGCGGCAAAGATGCTTGTCTGTTTTGCGCTCGGTTTAATCGGCGTCCGTCTTTGGTATCTGCAAGGGGTGCAGGGCCCTTATTATCGAGATCTCTCGGAGAACAACCGCACTCGGACGATTCGGACGGCTGCGCCTCGCGGCACGATTTACGATCGAGAGGGTCGCGTCTTAGTCCGCAATCGTCCCGCCTTTGATATTGCATTGATGGTCGAGGACACACCTGATGTTGATATTGCGGTGATGCGCCTGGCGCAAATCGTCGACCAGTCTCCCAACGAGGTACTCGATCAATTCACGACTGGCCGCCGAAGTCGTCCATTTGAACCTAAGGTTGTGCTCTCAGATGTCTCGCGCGTTGATTTGGCACGCGTTAAGGTAAACTCCCACCAACTCCCAGGCGTTATTGTCGCTACCGTGCCAACTCGAACCTATCCGAACGGGGAACTTGCCGCACAGTTGTTTGGATACACGCGAGAAATTTCGAAAGAACAGCTTGCCAAATATGGACCGCGCTATCGTCTTGGTGACTCAATTGGTCAGACTGGACTCGAGAAGCACTACGAAGATACCCTTCGCGGCGAGGCGGGCTATCTTCGGGTTGAAGTGGACGCCCGGGGAACCAGAAAAGGGGAGTTAGGTATAGTCGATGAGCAAGTCGGAAGCGATTTGCACCTCACGCTTGATATAGATTTGCAGCGAGCAGCCCAAGATGCGCTCGGGGAGAAGCGCGGTGCCGTCGTCGCATTAGATCCGCGAAATGGGGAAATCCTGGCTCTAGCATCTTCACCAACGTTTGATGCGAATATTCTCTCTGGGCAGGTGACCAAGAAAGATTGGGACGAGTTGCGAAAAGACGGCACGAAACCACTGACCAATAGAGTGCACTCACATATCTACCCACCGGGATCAACGATGAAGTTGATGTATGCGGTGGCTGGTCTACAGGAGAAGCTAGTATCCCCCGAGACGAAATTTAACTGCCCAGGGTATTTCCAGCTGGGTCGTCGACGCTATCATTGCCACAAAAAGACTGGTCACGGGAAAGTCGATCTACGCACTGCGATTACCGTTTCTTGCAATTCCTATTTTTATCAGCTCGGACAGGCGCTCGGTATCGAACGGCTTTCGCGGTATCTCAGTATGTTCGGCTTCGGTGAGCCAAGTGGTATCGATTTACCTGGTGAAGAGAAAGGGGTGCGTCCATCGGCGGAGTGGAAGAAGAGAACTCAAGGTGAGCGCTGGTATCCCGGAGATACGATTCCTGTTTCAATAGGCCAGGGGTATTTAGCCACCACACCCCTCCAACTTGCAGCTGCTTTAGGTGCATTGGTGAATGGTGGAACCTACTATCAACCCCGATTGATTCAATCGATGGTCGAACAACCGAGTGGTGCCGAAACAGTCTTTGGACCGACCATCCGACGTCGATTGCCCGTCCAGAAGGAAGTTTTTGATCTGGTGCGTGAATACGCTGGTGATGTCGTCAATCACCAGCGCGGTACGGGGAAGAGAGCTGGCTTTGCATCAGTTCGAGTGGGTGGCAAAACCGGAACTGCGCAAGTG
>CBDUGV010000197.1:0-8374 GCA_965366815.1 uncultured Bdellovibrionales bacterium
ATGGGTGTCACTGGCATAAGTTGGCGAACAATTTAAATTTGGGTTGAGGAAATGCCATGACAAATGCAGCACTTGCTTTAAGTAACTATAGCAACGACTCCAGCGGCGGCCTATTTGAGCCAGACGTTGTCCTACCGAGTCAATATTATTCCAATGATGACGACGGCCTGCGCGGAGGTGAGCGCAAATTGATGGCTGCGCTTCTGTCAGACGGTGTCGAAGCCTATGTGGCGCAATGCACTTCGACGAATTCCAATCTCAGTTCTAGTAAGATCGATGCACGCGAGTGGGTTGATACACAGGATCAGGACTATGTATTTAGTTTCGACAACGTCTGCGAATGTCTCGGAATCAATGCCGAGTATTTGCGACTTGGGCTAAATCGCTATGTCAGCCTTATCCAAAGCCAGAAAGCGGATGGGGTAGCTCCTAAACGCGTCTGGAAGAAGATTCGACGTCCACGAAAGAAATAATAAGAAGCAACACCACCAGAAAATTCCGCTTTTACAGTTCAAAGAGCTCACGTATTTCGATACGTGGGCTTTTTTTTTGCAGCCTATCTCCACCCAGTTTTCAAATATTCCAGAGGATTCGTTTTCTCCGACTCTGTGCTAAAAGTTGCCTTTCGCAGGCCTTTACGCCATTATTTCACTAGTTAATTTGCTCTGTAGTTCTCTCCAATTCTAGTCTCGGTAGCTCTCCCCATTCGAATGTTGTGCCCCCTGCGGTCGGGATTTTTTATCTCGTAGCGCAGAGGAAACCATCACACCACCCCCCAGCTAGAAATAGCTCAACCACGAAAGGTTCAACATGAAACCGACTCTGCTGTATCTGGGTCCAGGAATTCCCGAAGCTGCGATGGCGCAGCGTCGAGCAATTCTTGCTCCTCACTGGGGATGTTCCCCTGATGATATCGTTGTGATTTGCAACGATCTGTTTCTTGGACACAGAGGTCCAAGTATTGAACAACTGATCGCTGAGCGAATTGGCTCACCGGCCGACTCCGATGCTGTTCGGGAGGCGCGAAGTGACTTTGTTGAAATCTACGATCCTCGGGTCAACGCGAGAGGAATTGTCACAGCCTGCATCGCGCAACTGGCAGAAGGCGGCCTCGAAGTTCGTGGAATCGAACTCTCGTTTGAGCGAATGAACGACGAGTTAGATCAAGAGAGACACACGACGACCCTTATCGTCACGGAAGACGAAGTGGTTTCGAGCGAGGAAACTCAGCCAATCTTTGATGAGAGGGATAGCTTCGGATACAATTCCCTCGAATTACTCCGGGCCAACACTCCAGTGCCGCTCCTCCTTGCCAGACTCGAACTCCGAGCGCCAGGTGAGACAGCGGATGACGCTAGTCGAGTCATCAACCGAAGCGATCCAAATGACGATGGCACTTTGTGGCCTGACTCCCAGCGACCAACCGGAGCGTTTGTCGGGTTGAAGCATGGAGATGAGGATCTGTACGATGAGGCTGACAACGTAGTTCTGTCAATTATTGGCTACGAACAACGAACTGTTATCTGAGGTTTTCCCCCGGTGATCCCCGAACGACACACCGGCGATGGAACGTTGGTGTGCTGGGGACCTCAGATATTTCTGGGCCGAACATTTTCAAAAATTGATTTGAAAGAATCCCGCAAAACTCCGTAGGTGCGGTAGGAACGTGTGCACCTTGCATTCGATTGACTGAATGAAGCTAAAACCTACGGGATAGGCTCTGCCTCAACTTTCGCAACAACAATCGATTCTATACTTACTATCGCACGACTGACGATCATCAACCGCTGCTGATTTACTTCGGCGCTGAAGAACTCATAAGCCTCATCAGAAGTAACTGTCAACTTAAGCACACTGCCGCTGACACTCACGTCTACAACTGACTTAGCCTGTTCCAAAAAACCGAACTGCAGCTGGTCTTCAAGGATCGCCTTGATGCTCGTCCAAGTCGCTTGATCCTCTTGAATGCCCATTTGTAGCCCTATGTAATATACTAGAATACTTAAATTTTACCGCGCTATGACAATTATCGTCAATTAAGATTTAAAGCAGGCTAGAGAATTCTCCATTATTTGCAAGCAATTAGCAGGCGGATCGGAATCGATCTGCGCCGGCAACCGAACGATCATTTTAACGCTTTTAGTACGATCTTGTTTGAAAAGTTCCAAAAAAAACCCTCGATGGATAGGCATCGAGGGTTTTTTAGTAGCTGCGCTGTGTTGAAAGCTACGCTGTGTTGAAAGCTACACTGTGTTGAAAGCTACACCGTTAAAAGCTACACAGCGGTAGAACGCATTAGGCAGCGACGTGTGCGGCGAATGCGGTGGATTCAGTTGCCGCTACTGCAGCAGCAGCTGCTTCATGTCCACCACGGGTAGCTACGATATCATCGTGCTGACGCTGGACCGCTTTACGAAGTTCCTCTTTATGGAAATCGAGAGCTTCGCAGATGTAAGTAAAGCCAAAGGCTTCGTTGGGATCATCAGAGCTGTATAGCCATTCGCGCGCAGAAATTTGGAGTTCACCTTCTCCAGTTAGAAAATCAGTGATCGCGCGCTGAAGTACTGCCGCCAGCAATCGACGTTCTGGGTTAAATCCACCACCACTTTTTTGAACACTGTTGTTTGACCAGAGTTTCATTCGTCGTACCTTACTTCTTAAGCCATTGCTAACTAGCATTTGCAATCATCTTGAGCCTAAATGAAAGCAATGCTTCTATTTACCTAATCCCTTCTTACGAAACCTGAGTAGACCGCCAAGTTTATAACTCTGTTGAGTTCGGTCTCCAGCTATTTCGAATCGCAAGTTGCAAGCTCGATACAAGCTATCTCAACTAGCGAGGCCAAACGCCTTGCCGAAAAACCGAATAAAAACGGGGAGTAGGGGCTTACTGACGGTTGCGATACGGACTACAACCAAGCCCTAGAAAAAACCAACTTAAAAAGAGGAAAAAGAAGCGCGCAGTATAAGATTTCCGACCTGCTAAAGTCAAGAAAAAAATGAAACCTAAAGTCTTAAAAACATTAAGCAATATTTAAGACAAAAAAACCATGGTAATTTAGATTACCTAAAAACCGCTTCCTCTATGGGAAATTATTGAGGCATTTTAGCTGCGTCAAAATCGCTAATCTACCCCTGGGGGCAAAAAAGAATTCTGGCAGCTCCGCCAAACACTTTCACTCATTATGACTATTCCTAGGAAAGTGTGCCGTTTTATTTGTAGTCCCCAATATCTGGGGGTGTCGAGAGAGCAACACCACTTCATATAGAATATAACTACGAGCTAACCCTTTGATTTTTTTATTGATTATTTATAGGTCTTCTGCTATTAATTATACGCAGTGGGACAAAGTGGGAAGTTATGGCAGCCGACAAATCCAAGCGATCAGAAAGCCCTCAATCAATTCTCGGAATCGAGGAGACCGGGGAAAGTGCCTTCTTGGGCAATTTTCAACACTCGCTCGACGAGAAAGGTCGAGTCAGCCTTCCCGCATTTTTTCGTCAGGTTTTGGGGGATTCCCGTGGAAATTCTGTGGTTTTAACCAACTTCGTCTGTGATGGAGCGCGCTGCTTAGATGGGTTTCCTCTGCCGGCATGGAGGGAGTTCGAATCTCGACTTGCTCAGCGAAGTCGTTTCGATCCACAGCTTCGAAAGTTGGAAAACTACTATGTGGCTCGAGCTGCGCACTGCCAACTCGATGGCAGCGGTAGAATCAATATCCCCAATCATCTGCGCAGCTACGCTGGGCTTGAGCGCGAAGTTACTTTCACTGCTTCTATGCACGGTTTCCGAATCTGGGATACCCGAGCTTGGGATTTGGTGTTTCAGGAGGCGGAGACCGCGCTCCTCGAAGATCCATCACTGTTCATTGATGTGGACCGCTAGAGATGAGCATGACGAATGTAGATACTCGACATATTCCTGTGCTCCTCGATGAAGTCCTAGAGTACCTTGCACCAGAAAACGATTGTGGTGACTGCTTGCTGCTCGACTGCACGCTAGGTGGGGGAGGCCACTCTGAAGCTCTTCTGGAGCAGTGTGCTTCGATGTATCTGGTCGGTATGGACCGAGATTTGGCTGCGATACGCCGGGTTCAGGAGCGCCTCTCACCTTTCTCCAACCGCATTTGTCTCATTCACGGGAACTTCGCAGATATTGAAGAGCATCTCGAGCAGCTACCACCAGATGCAACTGAGATTTTTGAAGCCCGTGGTCGTAGATTCCACCGCATTCTAGTTGATATGGGCCTCTCGAGTGATCAGTTAGATGATGGCTCGCGCGGTTTTTCTTTTCGCAGTGAGGCTCCGCTCGATATGCGGATGGACCCCAGTGCATCACTCACTGCGGCTGAAGTAATCAATACCTATGACCCCAAGGAGTTAAAGAGAGTTTTGCAGCGCGGAGGAGTAGGGGCACGAAGTGCTTCGCTCGCCAAGGCAATAGTTGCAGACCGGCCTCTTACTACGACAAAGGAACTTGCAGATATTTGCACCTCGGTGCTTCGAACACATGGACCATCCCCGCGACAGCACCTCGCGACGGTACCATTCCAAGCTATTCGAATCGAAGTAAATGACGAGATCGGCGCAATCGAAAGTTTTCTCGATACAGTCGTCCAGTTCCTAGCTCCAAAAGGGCGACTTGCGGTTATTAGTTTCCATTCGCTTGAGGACCAATTGGTGACTAAGCGAATGCGGCGTTGGTCTCGAGCAGAAGCAACACTGGCGAAGGTCCCATTGGTGGGGGATTCGGCTGTGGTCGGTAAACTACTTACAAGCACTGCTGTGACTGCGAGTGAAGTGGAACTCAGTAGCAATTCGCGTTCGCGCAGTGCACGTCTTCGAGTCTTTGAAAAAACAAACAATCAATCACTACAATAAGAGGGAGAAGTTCAGATGTACAACACTTACGCAGGAACAATTGAAGTTCAACAGACGATTCCACGACCAATTCTAGGTGGCCGTTCTAGAACTCAGGTGAAACCGGCGGCGCCACGTGGCCTGTTAATTGCCGCGGCTTCCTTTCTTTTTGCCGTATTGGTGGCTCAAGTTACACTTCGTGTGGCTATCATTGGGCAAGGGTATGAGCTGGAAGCCACCCGTCAAGCTACCATGGAACAAGACCAGCGCTTGCGACAATACAAGCTTCACTACGCTTGGCTCACTTCTCCGCAACGTCTTACTTCAAAAGCACAGCAAGAGTTGCAAATGATTCCGCTGAAGCCTCAGCAAATTCGCAAGATGTAGTTTTTTAATTCGCTTTTTTAGGGAGTGTCATGGGTTATCGGCGAAGCAGAACAGGTGGGCAAAGAGGTATCGTACAAACCTCCAAAGGGCGAACCCCAGAGCAGTGCAGGAATAGACTCAAATTTCTCTTGGTCGTTCCTTTTTGCTTTTCGGCGGTGATTTGTTGGCGTTTATTTGACCTGCAGGAGACCCAGCACGACAAGTGGAGCGCATTGGCGAGCAAGCAATATCGGACCGGTGAAAAGGTGCAGGGCGCTCGTGGAAGCATTTACGACAGAAACGGCAGAGCACTTGCAGTCTCCGTAGAAGCGCTTGCCGTTGGTGCACACCCAAAGAAATTGCGGTCCGATTTGCAGAGCCCAGTGAAATTAACTCAACTTGCTGACGTGCTCGACCTCGAAGTACCTGAAGTTGAAAAGGTTCTTGCCAAAGATAAGTCATTCTTGTGGCTCGCCCGCGGCGTGTTGCCCCAACATCGTTCCACATTAAAAGCGATTTCGCCTCGAGGTCTTTCGGTATTCTCGGAGTTTAAACGATACTATCCACAAGGCAGTGTTGCCGGTTCACTCTTGGGTACGCTTGGTCGGGATGGACGAGGATTATCTGGAATTGAGTTAATGCAAAACAAGCGCCTCACCGCCCCCAGTTACCATCTCGCGCTGAGAAGAGATGCACGAGGCAACTACCTAGCCCGAGCTGCTTGGCAAGGAGCTGCCGCCGATGAAGATACGCGGCCGATCGACAAGCTGCGAGAAGAGGGCAACGCGGTCGTTCTCAGTATCGATGCGGCGATGCAGGGTATTATAGAGCGCGAGTTTGCAGTTGGAGCGAAAGAAGCGAAGGCCAAGCGTGTTTTTGGTTTGGTGATGGATGCTGAAACCGGAAATATTCTGGCGATGGCTCAGAACGAGAGCTTTAATCCCAATCAACAAGGGACCCTTTCTCCAGCAAAGCTTCGCAACGTGGTGCTCCAGGATGCCTTTGAGCCTGGTTCAACCTTTAAACCAATTGTGGCTGCCATTGCATTAGATGAAGGAGTTGTCTCGGCAGAGGAGATTCTCGACTGTGAAAACGGCCGATATCGAGTAGGGCGGCACACCGTTCGGGATATACACCCAGTAAAGAAAGTTCAATTGAGAGATGTGCTTGTTCGATCTTCAAACATTTGCATGGCAAAGCTCGGACAGCGTTTGGGCAAAGAGCGCTTCCACCACGCGTTAACCCGCTTTGGGATTGGTAGAAGAACCGGAGTAGAACTCCCCGGAGAAGCCGCCGGCATTCTCCGCTCCAGTTCGAAATGGCGTACAATCGACTTGGCAACGCATGCCTTTGGTCAAGGGGTTGCAGTCACTGCCATTCAACTGGTTCAGTCCTATGCGGTACTTGCGAATGGTGGATTTTTGGTTCAGCCAACGCTGTTCCACAGCGAGAAGAGCCCCATGACAACTCGAATTATTAAGACCTCCACCGCCAATCAGATTCGAGACATGATTCAAGGGGTCATTCACGATGAGCACGGAACTGCACGGCGCGCGCGAATTGCCGGTGTGACTGTTCACGGCAAAACCGGCACCGCACAGAAGGCCAAACTGGATGGGCGAGGCTATGAGCCCGATGCGGTGCTTTCTTCGTTCATAGGCTTTGTCGATGGACAGAAGGTCGGTGTGGCTCAAAAACTCGTGATGCTTGTCGTCGTAGATGAGCCGGGTGTGAAACCTCGCTGGGGTGGGCGAGTTGCTGCTCCAATCTTTCGTCGATCGATGGAACGTATTCTTTCACATATGATGAGCCTTCAAGGAAATGGCCTTCGCACTGCCTTCCATACAGGCCAAGAGGCGAAGGCAGCAGAATTGAAGATATAGACTTTCCCGAGTGAAATGCTCGCGAAATACGCGTAGGTATCGGTGGCCATTCTCAAGAATAGAGATTTCTGCCCTTTCGCTGAGCGCAGTTAACCGATAAAAAACGGGGAGAGTTCATCCACGTACGTTTTCTTTCTTCAGATTGAGGGAGTTGTCCTCACATGTTGTATCATTTGTTACTTCCCTTGCGGGATCAGTTCAGCATTTTTAATGTTATTCGTTATTTGACGTTTCGTTCGATGCTGGCGTTTGTTCTCGCGCTCGTTTTGGTTCTTGTGTTCCAACCGAGGTTCATCAATTGGTTTAAGAGAAAGCATCTTGGGCAGCCCTTTCGCGACGGCGGTCCCGAGGCTCACCGGGTGAAAGCGGGAACACCGACGATGGGTGGCGTTGTGGTGGTATTGGCTGTCGTTGGCAGCACACTTTGCTTCGCCGACCTGACCAATGTCTACATCTGGGTGACCTGTGGTTTGACCCTTTCGTATGCCGCGCTCGGATTCGCAGATGATTTGCGAAAAGTCAGAGTAAAGTCCAGTGCAGGGGTCAGCGCGAGGACGAAACTTATTTGGCAAATCTTGCTCGCGTCTTGCTTTGTCGGCTTCTTGTTGCATTTCTCGCCTGGCTTTTCCACAGAGCTCAATATACCGTTTTTCAAGAACCTGAAATTTGATCTTGGCTGGATGTTTCTCCCGTTCTCGGTATTTGTAATTGTTGGTGCCTCCAACGCGGTCAATCTCACTGATGGGCTCGATGGACTTGTCATCGGCCCGATAATGACCGTAGCCGCAGCATATGGTGTCTTCACCTATGCTGCTGGAAATACAAAGATCGCAGCGTATTTGCAGATTCCCTATGTAGCTGGAGCAGGTGACCTTTCGATTTTTGCCGCAGCGGTAGTTGCCGGGGGCCTCGGCTTTCTTTGGTTTAATACCTTTCCCGCCCAAATCTTCATGGGTGATGTCGGGGCGCTCTCTCTTGGCGGTGCACTTGGTATGCTGTCGATAGTCACGAAGCAAGAGATTGTTTTGGCAATTGCGGGCGGGGTCTTCGTCTCAGAAGCACTTTCAGTTATTGCTCAAGTTGCATCTTTTAAGCTTACGGGAAAGCGCGTATTGCGGATGGCTCCGCTCCATCATCATTTTGAACTGAAAGGGATCGAAGAACCAAAGATAATTGTCAGATGTTGGATAATCTCGATTGTCCTTGCACTAGTGGCGATCGCTACCCTTAAACTCCGGTGAGTCGCGACAGAGATAAAAACGTTC
>CBDUGV010000198.1:0-8300 GCA_965366815.1 uncultured Bdellovibrionales bacterium
GTCATTCTATTGACACCTACGAAGCAGTCGGCAGCCCGATTTACGGACTTCAACCACTCTACCCGACCACTCTGACCCCTCGGGAGTATCCGGTGGATACCTATGAAGTTCTCAATTGGCTCAATCCCTGGAAGTATCAGTAACCATGAAGCGCTTGCTGGATTTTGTCTCCCAAAAATTCATCGTAGCACTGCTGCTGACCTCGGCGTTTGGCCTCATTTTGTATCGACTATCTATTCCGCTGCAATCGCTGGGACCGGTTAATTGGTTTGAAGTTGGGTTCCGTACGCTTATCGCGAGTCTAGTCCTTTTGTTTCTCAGTCGTGACGAGCGCTGTTCAAACCTCTCCCTTGTGACCATCCTGATGGCACTTGCTACTGTTTTGCACTTCCCAGGGAATTTAACGTTTCACTGGGACGAATGGGAAGTGCTGTGGCGCTACGCAGACCATGGCGCAAAGAGTTCTCTCGCGGCTCATGGTGCCCATGTCATGCCGGTTTTCATGCTCTACTTCCTGGGCCAAGTCGAACTGCTCCAATTCTCCTATTCCTTGATGTTGTTGGTATCTTGCGTTCTTGTTGGAGTTAACGGGTACGTGCTCTACCGCTTCCTTCTCGCTTTGGGAACCGAACACTGGTTTGATCGGAGGGCAGTGCGCTTCGTTTCTTGTTTGTTTGTCATAAGCTCGCTCCAGCTAGAGGTATCTCAATGGGCGTTCATTCAATGCGTTACCATGCAAAACATCGCAACGATCTTTGCAGCAAGCAAAGCATGCGACTGGCGACGCACCAGTGCTCGACGGGATCTACTGCTCTCACTATTCGCATTGGCAATTGCTCCCCTGCTCCAGGGAACCGGAGTTGTTACGGCTGGGTTTTGTGTATTGGCAATGATCATTGCAGCAGCGCTCGATTGGGTCAGAGGTGAGAAGGTACAACACCTCGTACGTACTGGTGTCAGTGTTGTCTTGCGCTTTACCCTCTACGCAACGCTCGCCTCAATCCCGACAATAATTCTCTACGTAGTCCTTGGCACGAGCCCGGAAGCGCCTGACCTCAGCCTAGATATGTTTAAACACTCCAACATCATGCTGGCATTTTTTCTCAATGGCACACTTGGAGTAACACTGATGCGGGGCCTTGGATTCTTCCCTTCACTTTCGATGGATCTCGAGTTGACAAACCGCTTCTGGAGCATGCTTCCCGCTGTGCTGCAAAAGGTAATCGGCAGCGCCGAGCACACAGTCGTATGTTTCGGAGCTCTCGTCTTGCTTGGATTCGCACTCCTACTTTTCTCGGATCGACCGCGACGAGGTGTGAATATTGTTCTTTTTCTCAGCGGATGTTTGATCGTTACTTCGTTCTTCATACTTCCGACGCTTGGACGCTGGCAGTATGGTGTTTCAGCGAGTATCTTTTCCCGCTATCAGACCCGTCACCTGATTGGCCTTGCCTTACTCGCTCTGCCGCTTGTCTCGCGTTTTCTTATCGAAGCGAAAGCCGCCACCCAGCTGGTAATTGTCTGGCTTCTTCTCCTCGGCCATATTGGCCTCCAGACGTATATGGAAGCCTCGTTTAACCATTTTATTGAGTACGGCCAGAGGACCGAGTTGCTTCTCTGCCGAGCCCAGAACCACCCAGATCAGCGAATTCGCAAGGAAATTGAGACTACTATCCTGCCCCACTGGGCCTTCACTGGCGATGTCCTGCGGCACGTGCTAAAAACACACGGCCTTAGGTGTAGAATAACAGGCAGTAGCGAAGTTCATGCAGCAAATCCAAGCGAAATCTAAGCAAGTCGATCGGGCCGCCGCTCTTGGAGAGGGGGTAGAGAAATCGCGTCCAGTCGCCAACTCGCCGCTCATTCAACTGCGGGATTTCATTCTCAAGCTCGGACTCTCTGCAATACGCCCAGTTCTTTTCTACTTCATCAATTCCAAACCATTCCTTCTCAGCTCCCGCTATCTGATGCGACTGTTTGATCCGAAGAAAGACATCTTGGTTAACGTCCGGGGCATCTCGATGTATGCCAACTCCCTCGACCGACTCCTGGCGCTGCTCTTTTGGAAGTTTGCCTTAGTTGAAGGCTACGAAGCTGACTTAATGAAAAGTCTCGTTTCGAAAAATATGCGAGTCGTAAATTGCGGAGCCAATATTGGCTATTACACGCTACAATTAGCTGATTGGGTTGGTCCCCAAGGGGAAGTGTATGCCTTCGAGCCAGATCCGAATAGTTTCCGATTGCTGGTAAAGAATGCGAAAGCGAATTCAATTGAGAATTTGCGCGCGCTGCAATACGCAGTCTCACATGTCCGGGAGACGCGGCAATTGTTCTTTTGTGAAGAAAACCGCGGAGACCATCGTTTGTTTGACTCAGGCGATAGTCGTGTCGCACTAGAAGTCGAATCTATTTCACTCGATGAGTTTTTTCCGAGCGGCACACAAATCGATTTGATAAAAATGGATATCCAAGGCTCTGAGATGCAAGCACTTCGCGGAATGCGCCGCATCATCGAGGAGAATCCAGAGATCACGATAATTAGCGAGTTTTGCCCTACGCTTTTGAGTCAAAGCGGTTCCTCAGGAAAAGACTACCTCGAGGCAATTCATCAGATGGGCTTTGAAATTCTGTTTGTCGATGAGTCGAAAGAGACTGTCGAAAAACTCGATGACGAGACCTTGCTCTCGATCTGCCGCAGTCAGTATTACTGCTCGATCATCATCAAGAAGCGCACACTTCCTAGTTCAGCTCGTCCTCGCTGACAATCGCCAAGACATCTTGGGTCTCAACAATTCGTAGATTGTCATCCCAGGGGACTCGAACCCCAACATCCGCACCAATCAGCACGAGAGCACCAAAAGGCACGCCGCTTATGTTGTGATCTTCGTCGGTATCTTCATCGCGAGCACTCGCGACTTCAAGCACTTCCCCAACCAAGCTCTCCTGCTTACTCTGCTTGGCACCTTCAGGCAGATAGAGCCCTGTGTCCGTTTGATCGGCTTCTGGTCGGATGCGAATCAATACGCGCATACCCAGAGGATGCACCGACCGAACCTTAGAAGATCCTTGGATCAATACTTCGCTCTCTTTTTCCTTCTTCAATGTCGTATCTCTACTACTCAACCGTTACACTCTTAGCTAAATTGCGTGGTTGGTCGACATCAGTTCCGCGATATACCGCAACATGATAGGCGAGCAATTGCAGCGGCACACACATGACCATCGGCATCAACAAAGGCGGAATATCTCCAAGCGCAACCACCTCCCAGGCGATATCATTCAGCTCAGGAGTTTCCCGATCTGTTATCGCGATTATTCTTCCACCACGCGATTCAACCTCGATCAAATTACTCATCGCTTTGTCGTAATTCACACCATCTCGGCCGAAGACAACAACCACTGGAAGCTCTTCGTTTATCAGGGCAATCGGACCATGCTTCATTTCTCCGGCCGGATACCCTTCCGCATGGACGTAGGAAATCTCCTTCAGTTTCAATGCACCTTCCAGCGCAACAGGATAGAGTAGTCCTCGTCCCAGATAGAGAAAATCTTCACTTCTCCCATATTTTCGAGAGATACGTTCGATTTTCTTATCAAAACTAATCGCGTTTGATAGCAAGGCAGGAAGGTGCACCAGTTCCTCTAGGTGTACTTTTATCTGCTCTGGAGATAGAGTGCCCCGGACCTGCCCTAAGCGAAGGGCAAACAACAATCCTGCAGTGAGCTGAGTGAGAAACGCCTTCGTCGATGCGACACTAATCTCTGGGCCGGCATGGGTATACAAGACACCACCAGCACGACGTGCAATCGTTGAATCGACCACGTTACAAATAGCCATGGTCTTCGCTTTCTTCTCCACGGCAAGCGTCAGAGATCCCAAGGTGTCAGCAGTTTCCCCCGACTGACTGATCGCAAGAAACAACGTTTTCTCATCAATCAGCGGGTCTCGGTAGCGAAACTCTGAACCGTAGTCGACTTCCACAGGGATTTTTGCAAGTCGCTCAATGTAGAACTTCGTAACGAGTGCGGCATGCCAGGCAGTTCCACAAGCAACCAGATACATTCGATCTATGTCCTTGAGATCTTGGTCGCTCAGGCCAATGTCGTCGAGAAAAACACTTCCCTCGTGCTGATTTATCCGACCGCGAAAGGTTTCAGTCACGACCTGTGGCTGCTCGTTGATCTCCTTCAGCATAAAATGGCGGTATCCGCCTTTCTCCGCCGTAACAGGATCCCACTGCACCCGCGTGAGCGCTCGATCGACCACAACCCCATCAGCTTCGATTCGCACCGAGTCCGCTGACAACTCCGCCAACTCGCCATCTTCGAGCACATAGAAATCTCTGGTATGCTCAAGTATCGCTGGAAAATCAGAAGCAACAAACGCTTCACCCTCAGCAACTCCAATAATGACCGGACTAGAGTCGCGCGCCACTACCAAAGTATCAGGCGCATCAAGCGACATCACAACCAAGGCATAACTTCCCTGTACTTCAGCGACAGACTTTCCGACTGCTTCAAAAAGCGATTGAGATTTGGGCAGGTGAGAATTAATCAGATGAGCAACAATTTCGGTGTCTGTTTCAGATGAAAACACACAGCCTTCTGCCTGAAGTCGCTCACGTAGAGCAACGTAGTTTTCAATGATTCCATTGTGAACAACACAGACCTTCCCAGCGACATGAGGGTGAGCATTTGTCTCAGATGGTTTCCCATGTGTTGCCCAACGCGTGTGCCCAATACCGATCTTGTTCTCGCCACCCTTTGCATCATCACTCGCAGCGAGCTGGCCATTCTGTTCGAGAATAGCTTTAAGATTGACTAATTTACCTTCGGCACGAAACACCTCAAACGCACCGGCATCGATCGCCGCCACACCAGCTGAGTCATACCCACGATACTCGAGCTTTTCCAATCCAGATATGAGGATTGGAGTAGCACTTTTCGGTCCAATGTATCCGACTATCCCACACACAGTCCTTGTCCTTATTCTTAGTTATTAGCGCGCTACTTCTTTTGCTTACGACGTCGCGCAGTCCAGCCCTCTTTATTGGCCTGACGACTACGTCCAACCCCAAGCGCGCCTTCGGGTATATCCTTGTTAATGACCGACCCAGCTCCGATATAGGCATCTTTCCCTATCGTCACCGGAGATACCAATGTTGAATTGCTCCCAACAAATACTCCTTCGCCCAACACGGATACGCTTTTCTTCTCACCGTCGTAATTGCAAAAAATCGTTCCCGCACCAATATTCGAGCCAGAACCAACTTCAGCATCGCCGATATAGCTCAAGTGATTCGCCTTCACACCTGCGTGCAACTCTGACTTTTTCACTTCTACGAAATTCCCGATCTTCACTCCTTCGTGAAGAATCGCCTGGGGTCTAAGCTGCACGAAGGGGCCAATTTGACAATTCGAACCCACCGTTGCCTCGGTAAGATAGGATCCAAATCGCAGTAGTGTTCCATCACCGACTGTACTATTGACAATATGACTATTGCCTTCAATTAGTACATTCGAACCGATAACAGTCGCACCCTTTAAGCGCGTCCCCGCACCCAAAAAAGTATCAGGGCCAACGGCAACTCCTTCATCGACGTAGGTAGTCGCCGGATCTTCTAGCGTCACGCCAGAATCCATCAGCTGTTTATTTATTTCAGCTCGTTTCACTGTTTCAAGTGCGCTCAATTCAGCCCGTGTGTTTGCTCCACTGACTCGAGCAACATCTTTCGTAAACACTGCATCCACCTGCATTCCTTTCGACACACCGTAGGCAATGATATCAGTGAGATACAATTCACCTTGCGCGTTGTTCGGCTCAAGCTGCGAAAGTGCTTCAGTCAAAAACGGAGTTGAAGCGAGATAGAACGAAGTGTTTATCTCGTTAATTGCTACCTGCTCTGGTGTACAATCCTTTCGCTCAACTATCGCAGTAACCGCCCCAGACTGATCGCGAATAATTCTGCCAAATCCGGCCGGCTCCTCGTGTAAACAACTCAGTATCGTGACAGCTGCTGCCTCAGATGCCTCAGCGAGAAAATCCTCAAGCACGCCAACATCGAGAAGCGGGGTGTCTCCAGGTACTATCAATATAGAGGACGCATCACCAGCTTCGGCCAATCCAATCTGCGCCGCATGTCCTGTACCATTCTGTTCGGATTGAATCGCGGTTACAATTTCAGTTGAAGAGAATTCAGGTAGTTGGGCTAGTCGATCGAGTTCCGTCTGAACTTCTTCCTTACCATAGCCGACTACAACAACAAGTCGCTTTGCCCCAACTCCAGAAGCCGAGCGCAACGCCCGCTCAACCAGGGATTGGCCACAGACCCGATGCAAGACCTTCGGTAGCTCTGAGCGCATGCGGGTTCCCTTGCCCGCTGCGAGTATTACGACGGCTAAATCTGCTCTGTGACTCATAGTATTTTTATGGCTAAATTGTCCCTAAATCCTGACTAAGCCCGGGAATAATTAGCTTTTTTTATTTGAAAAATCAATTGATTAGTAAAAAACAATCAAATTTGGGCGCTTTTCTCCTTAAGAAAGGTTACGTATTTCCCGACTGTTAGATGAGATGAGCAGAATTATCTAAGTACTCATATCAGGATAGGAAGTGGTGTAGGCACTGCATGGCGGTCACCAATCAAGAGAAGCCCCAACGCGATTTAGATCGACAGCTCGACCAGCTCGAAGCTGCAATTGCACGCGTTCGCATTTTGTATGAACAACATTTCACCGGTCTGATCCCACGCATCCCCGAGCAGGAACACAAAGATGTCAGAACCATGATCAAGGTGCTGCTCAAGGCTCCGTTCAAAAACTCACAACGACGATTTCGATTGCGAACACTTGTGAATCGCTTCCAGACCTACAACACCTATTGGGAGCGCTGCATCAAGCAGAAAGAAGAAGGAACCTATTTTCGGGATGTATACAAAGCTGAGCTACGCGAACGTCAGCAACAGGAAATGCAAGAACTGGCAACAAAAGTCGGTGCGTCCAACAAAGGAATGGAGCAGCTTTTCTCTACCTACGAAAAAGCCCTACGCAAAAGTGGTGGAGACTCCGACAAACTGAACTTCAACGCATTCAAGAAATCAATGCTAAAAACTGCGCAAGATCTAAAACAAAAACATGGTATCAAGAAGGTGCAGTACAAAGTCGTGGTAAAAAATGGAAAAGTAGTTCTCAAGGCGTCCGCCAAAGACTAATAGCTCAACTACTCCCCAAGAATCTTTCTAAGCGGTGAATCAGAACGGTACGGCACTTTTGCCGAAGGAACAACCTGCGAAGCTTTCTCTATGTGTACGTCTTGATCGTCAAAGAAAATGTGGGCTCCAAAAGCTCGCAAGAACTCATCTTTCGATACTCCGCCAAGAAAATGTGCTTCATCAACCGCGACATTCCAAAGTCGCAAGGTCCGTATTACTCTCTCATGGGCTGGGCTATTTCGTGCAGTGACAATGGCAATTCGCACCGGTGAATTATGCTCTTCAACCGAGCTTTGCAGGGCTGAAAGGGTCTTTAGCAACTTTGCAAAGGGTCCCTCGGGTAATGGGCGTTTCGCATTCTCCTCTTCGTGCGCCAAAAAGGCATCAAGGCCATCGCGCTTATAGATTTGCTCTGACTCATCTGAGAACAAGACCGCATCGGCATCAAATGCAATGCGAATCTGATCCCGACTCGGATCAAACTCTTTTGGCGAGTGATGAATCTGCGCGCCCGCAAATCCGATATCTATCGCCTCTTGCACATCGGCGGCTGACTTGGAGAGGAAGAGATCCACACTAAACGCACGAAGATAAGGTGCGAGCGAAGTCCCGGACGTATAGGATGCCCGAGTAATATCAAGTTTGAAGTGCTTGATGGAATGGAACACTCGCAGTCCCAGATCAGGGCTATTGCGCGACATGATTACGACTTCGACGAATGACCGACTGGGATGGAGAGTATTGAGGCGCAACAAGGCTTGGACCAGCGGAAACGCCGCTCCTGGTTCCAATATTTGATTTTCGCGCTCTAGCTGATACTGCCGATAGGCCTCAACACCTTGTTCCTCGAACACGCGGTTCTCATCCTCTAAGCGAAAGAGGGCTCGAGTCGAAATTCCAATAACGAGACGTGAGCGCAAATCAACAGCCATAAGTAGATAGTGTCGTCCCTTGCAAGGCTGAGATCAAGTTCCATACGGGTTTTACGTACAAAATTGCGTAAGCGATGTTCAAAATTGTCCAAGCAGCCCGCAATCCAGATCAGAGTCGAGCAGAGTTCACAGCGATACCGGTTAGTTGGCAAGCAAG
>CBDUGV010000199.1:0-8246 GCA_965366815.1 uncultured Bdellovibrionales bacterium
CAAGAAGCCGCTCTCTGGTCTGGCCTGTAAGGCCTGTTCGAACGACTCGAATGCTTGCTTATACTTACCCGCTTCTACCAGAAGCCAGCCGAGTTCTTCATCGATCGGAGTACTGATTGTCGGAGGCTCTTGATAGCCTAGTTTCTGTTGTTTTTGTTTGGCCTGTTGCAGCCAGTCTTTCGCAGCCGGGAGTTTGCCCTCTGCTGCACTCACGAGGCCCCTAAGGAGATCGAGTAATACAGCAGTCGTACTTCGGCTGGTAGTAAAGAACCCCTCTTCATACTTCACGCGGGTCGTATTTGCTGAAGCCCAGAAATGTGCTTCTAACTGTTCCAAGAGAAGCTTTGCTTTTGCAATCTGACTATTCTCCAAGGCGACTCGAGCTGCAGCATAGAGGTGCAATGATCTAAAATAGGCTTTTGCACCCTTAGAAAAAACTGTGGAAAGCTGTGATAGAGTCTCCAATCGCTTGACCGCTTTCTCCCATTCTCGAAAGCGAAAATACAATCGAACTTCCGAAGTAAATCCATCATAGGCGAGCTTCATTGCACCTGGAGCAGCACGCCTTGACTTGGCGAGCGATATTCCGAACAGTTCCTCCGCCCATCGCAGGGCATCCTTCTGCCGTCCCAGTTCTGCTGCGGTTGCGATCAGGTAATCGAGATTGTGAATATAATTCCATGTATCAATAACCGCGACCTTCTGACTTTGCATATAGGCGAGGTCGATTGTATGCGAGGCAATAAAAGAATCATAGGCGGCTTGATACTGACCAAGCAGGTAGTAGATATGTCCGGGCATGTGAACGATATGCCCGGAATTCGGTGCCAGCTTTGGTAGAAGTTGAGCGCTCTCCAATGCCCTGGCAGGAGTGGGGCTCAATTCCATGAGGTGTATCCAATAGTGATGGGCCGCTGAGTTTCTCGGATATACCTTCAGCACCTGCCGAACTAGCTTTTCGCTCTCCAACTGAGCGGTATGCGGCTGTCCGCCAGACGAGTATCCACTCATCTGGGAGCGAGCCACAAAAAGTTTCGCCTCGGGCTCATCGGGAAACTTCAATACTATGCGCTTCAACATCCCCAGATAGTTCTTGAGAGCTGTTGCTGATTCTCCTTCATATCTCGCCAGAACAGAATCGATAAACAATTTTTCCTTCTCGCTTGCGCTCTCTCGTAGCTCTCGTGCTCGCGCCAAGGCAAATTTTCGCAATTCTTCAGTTTCAGGATTCTCAGATTGAGGTAAGGCCATCACGATACCCCAGTAATTCATCCCTGCCTCTGGATCGAGTTTGCTGGCGTAGAGGAAGGCTCGAAGCGCTTCGAAATCCCAAAAATCGTGCAAGAGATTGAGTCCTTGATTGAAGTAGGCTTGCGCCTCTTCGGAGGTCGTGCTGATGCGAAGCGAACTATTGCCAATACCGGACATCAGTGGCGGTGCCGGTAGGCTTGCTGCCGGAGTAGAAGGAATCGCTGCACGACAATGAGCCTGCGCTTGTGCCTCAATCGCCGTGAAGATGCATAGAAGTGTCAAAATTGCTGAAAGATACTCGCGCCGCATTCAAGCAGCGTACATAGTTCGAAACCAATCTGCAATTAGATTGAAGGGGGAATAAGAATGCCGGCTAATTGACGATTTTGAGCGAAGGCTCAGCATCGGCGCTTTTTTCAAGGCGCTCAGTGAGCCGCTGTGCCAGATCGGTAAAAGCAGCACTCACCGCTGATTCAGCATTGAGTACAACAGGCTCGCCCGTATCTCCGCCTTCTCGAATCGCAATATCGATAGGCAACGAGCCAAGAAAATCGAGATTGTAATCTTTTGCTAGTTGCATACCCCCGCCGGCACCAAAAATGTCGATCGTTTCACCACTTGGGGTGACAAATCCAGCCATATTCTCAATGACACCAAGCACCGGCACATTGACCTGTTCAAACATCTTAATAGCGCGGCGGACATCAGATAAAGCAACTTCCTGAGGCGTCGTCACAATCACCGCACCCGTTAGACTCACCATTTGGGCCAATGAAAGTTGGGCATCGCCCGTTCCTGGCGGTAAGTCGATGACAGCGATATCAACTGGGCCCCAGTTCACATCGTTAAAGAGCTGATGCATCGCCTTGCCAAACATTGGGCCACGCCAGACGACAGCGTCATCTTGATTGCGGAGAAAAAACTGAATCGAAATGTATTTCACACCATAGCGCTGAGCCGGAATCAAACGATCTTGGTCGTCGGACTTCACCTCGCCTCCGCCCATCAAGGTCGGAACACTGGGTCCGTAAAAATCAACGTCGATCAGTGCAACTTTCTTCCCGCTATTGGCAAGCGCGACGGCAAGGTTCACCGCTACTGTTGATTTCCCTACTCCACCTTTTCCGCTGGCAATCGCTACAATCTGCTTCATTGACTACACCCTAAGGGCTCCGTTGAGATTACTTCCCTAGCTCGAGCAATCATCGGTGCCACATCCTCTGTGAAGGTTCTTTCGTACTGTCTTTCTAGCAAACTCCTCTTAATCCGCAAGTCCACCACCTCCCACGGAAGCAGCTCATTCGCAGCAATTGTGCGGAATACATAGAAATCTGCATTTGGGACCCCAGCAACGATTTCCCGGTCGCCGTTTTTTACGAGCCATCTCCAGTCCCTGCCTTGCTCCTGCATTGCGATCAAAAGGTCACCAACTCGGCGATCTCCTCTCGACATCACTGCTTGAAAATAGCTCTCGCGGGGCGATTCGTTCTTCATCTCGACATTCGGTAAGCGCTTAAGAGAATTTCGGATGCTCTTCAAGCGCCGATTGAGCTCATTCATCGGTAAAAACCCATGTCGCTGAAACGGCGTCCACGCCTTTGGGATAAAGGGATTCACCGACAAGACTAATCGCGGAGCGACCTTCCTGCCCGAGATACTGGCCTCAGCATGAGCAACTTCTCGAGCCTGAGCCACGAGTTTCGGTATCTCATCAACATCACTTACTTCCTCAGATGGCAGACCAACCATGAAATACAATTTAAAATTGCGAATTCCGCCGTGGGCCAGCTTGGCAATGCCAGCGAGTATTTGCTCGTTGCAGACTCGCTTACCGATGCGAAATCGCAGCGCCTCGCTCCCGGCTTCAGGCGCAAGGGCAACGGTTTTGTATTCACTCTCAGAAAGACTTCCGGCAAGCTCCTCAGTCACTCGCTGGGTCATGATGGAACTCAGTGCCGCTCGCTTCCCAAGCTGAGCCACCGAGCTTGCCAGTTCAGAAATCTTGGGATGGCTCGAGACGGCTGCACCGACAAATCCAATTGAGTCACTGGTCTCTACTCCCATGCGGACGGTTTCGGCAATTACTTCAGCACTGCGTTTGCGTATGGGCCGATACATATATCCTGCAACGCAGAATTTGCAGCCCACCTCGCAACCGCGCCCAGTCTCCGTCATAAACATCGACTTAAACTCGGTGTCTGGTGTTTGAATTACTGTAGTCGTCGGAAAACTGTCGAGATCCTTTACAAAACGCCGCCGTGGCACTGCAACAGAGCCCTGTCGCTCTATTGATGCGATCGTGCCGTCCTCTGCATATTTCGGTGTATGCAACGTTGGAACATATATCCCTTCAACCGTAGACAATCGCAGCAGAGTATCTTCGAGAGAAGCACCGGCATCACGAGCCTCGACATAGATCTCCGAGAATTCCTGAATCAGTTCCTCCGCTTCGCCGATCACAATCGCATCAAAGAAATTGGCAAGGGGCTCTGGGTTGAGAGTGAGCGCCGCACCTCCCCCTAACACAAAGGGTCGAAAACGCAGATCGGGCTTTGCCGAAGGGCTCAGCTCTCGACATTGACCGAGACCTATCCCCGCAGCCTGTATGAATCTCAATACATGCGGATAATCAGTTTCAAAGGAGACACTGAGCGCAAGAATCTCGGCACTCGAAAGCTGAGTGCTATTCTCAAAACCAGCGATGCGAGCAGAACTTCGCTCAGAACCCTGATGAGCGGGTTCGTCAGGGAGGAAGGCTCGCTCTATTGCGAACCTTGGCTGCTCGGCGAACAGGCGGCAGACCGCCTGAAAGCCGAGATTCGACATAGCAATCCAGTAGCTGTTCGGATAGCCAACGATGACCTTCAGGTCACCGCCAGCCGGAATTGGGTAGAGAAGCTTTTCCCTAGCTCGATCGCCGATATCCGAAACCCACTACTGAACGTTAGTCGGCGTGTCGACGAAGAAAAGTCGGAATTTCGTACTTCTCCTCATCTTCAGTGCCGCTCATTACTGAAATTTTCTTCAGCTTAACTTGCTCAGACGTTGCTTCCTTCTGCTTTCGACTAAATGTTGGGATTTCCAACTTCTTTTCGAATGCAGGTGAGCCATCAGTTGGCATTCCACCACCGGTGGAAGTTACCGTCGTTGCAGTGCGACCAGCACTTCGCAACTCGGGGTCTCCAAATCCAGTAGCAATCACGGTTACTCGAACCACATCGCTCAATTCTGGATCAATAACCATCCCCCAGATGATGTTTGCATCGTCATGCGCTTCGGAATGAATTAGCTCTGCCGCTTCATTTATTTCTTGCAACGTCACATCTTCGCCAGCGGTAACGTTTATCAAGATTCCACGAGCACCATGGATAGAAACGTCTTCGAGAAGTGGGCTAGATATAGCTTTCTCAGCCGACTCGATAGCACGGTTCTCACCAGAACTTTCACCAGAGCCCATCATCGCCATACCCATCTCACTCATAACTGCTTTCACGTCGGCAAAGTCGACGTTGACCAAGCCTTCGAAAAGAATGAGATCACTAATGCCTTTGACCGCCTGGAACAAAACGTCATCAGCTTTTCGGAAGGTATCAAGCAATGTGCTATTTCGCCCTGCAACTGAAAGCAACCGTTGGTTCGGAATAGTAATCAGCGTATCTACTTCGCGCTTCAACGCTTCCATGCCAGAGTCAGCGTTTGTCATTCGGCGCTTGCCTTCAAAAAGGAAAGGCTTTGTAACTACACCAACAGTAAGAGCACCAAGCTCCTTTGCAATGCGCGCGACAACTGGAGCACCACCGCCACCAGTTCCACCACCCATACCCGCAGTAACGAAGACCATGTCTGCCCCAACGAGCTTCTCGCGAATTTCTTCTAAGCTCTCTTGCGCAGCGGCTTCACCAATGGAGGGATTCGCGCCGGCACCAAGGCCTTTGGTCAGTTTATCACCAAGTTGGATCTTTTGACCGGCTTCTGATGATTTCAAAGCCTGCACATCAGTGTTCGCAGCGATGAAATCGACACCGTTCAATCCACAACGGATCATATTGTTGACGGCGTTTCCACCACCACCACCGATACCAATAACGCGAATTCGAGCGCCTAGCGGGTCTGCCTCGTAGTCGCGATTCGGATCGAATGTCTCATCGAGACTTCCGGATACGCTGCTATCACCACCTTTGCCCTCAGCCGCCTTATGTTCATTCGGGGCATCTGCCTTGTGCTTATCACTACCAGACATCGCAGTCGTCTCCTTTAGTTCTGCGTCACTTACTACTTCAACGGACTCAGGTTGCGGAGTCTCAATTCGAGACATTGTGCTGCTACCATCGTCCAAGAGAGATTCTTGTATTATTGTTTGACCAACATGTTCTTCTTCTGAACTGTCAACTCGGTCAAAGCTATCGCTCGACGTTCCAACAGATTCTGAAGAACCAACTGATTCGGCAGGACCTGCCTCACATTTAACCACATGTTTAGTGTCTTTTGTCTCAGCCGTGCCGTCTGGACTCTGCTGCTTGTTTTTTTTCTTTTTCGACCGCTTCTTCATCAAAATTATTCCAAACGCCGGAAATAAATCGCTGCTAACAACTGACTACTGCTCGAAGCTTAGCCCCGCAGTAGCAGGGCGCAGCAATGAGACCAGGAAAACGTATTTAAGCTACGGTTACTAGCAGATATGATATGCAGCTTCAAATAGCTTGCAACAAGTTTCTGTGGGTAACTCGGTAAGTTATCAAGCTAACCGAGAAAAAGAGTCGGCGATAATTCCAACTGCGGATTGCTCACCAATGAATTTACCACTTAATTCGAATGGGGTGACTGGTACTGGCCCGGCGCGGGCCCAGCTACTTTACTTTACGCAGGGTTCGAGGCAGGTGCGCTCGCGGGTGCTGGAGATGATGTTGTTCGATTGCAAGTGCTGCACCTTGTAACTCTCCGCTTGAGCGAGACGGTGCGGAAACTTCGGGACAAATCGCCACAAGCTTGCCGTGCGAAGGTTGAAGATCCGCCAATAATATCTCTTTTGTATAGTCCCATGGGCTTGGGATGCGTATCGAAACACTGGAATCAAGCACGGGGACCGAGAGTTCTGCACCTTCGATTGCTTCAGTGAAGCTGATCGGGAGGTATACGGTGACTTTGTCGGGGTCAATTCGCACAAATTCAGAATTTGAGGGGTCGCTCTCGAATTTGCTGCGAGGAGCCTTTTGCGCATGCGCTTCGACCACCTTAGCTGCGGCTCGGAGAGTTTCGGTTACTTGCATTGGCGCAACAATAACCGGCTTCACATAGAGATCTCCGGTCTCACCATCTCTGGAAATCCCCGCATCTGGAACGCGAACCACCTCCGTCGAATCAGCACCAGCTCTCAGCTGCACCCGATTGACCTGATCCACTCCGGGGACCGCAATCTCGGCCCCGTCGAGAGCTTCCTTGATCGTCACCGGAATTCGCAGATGAATATCATTGCCTTCAACGATAAAAAGCGGATCTTGAACGACTGAGATACGGACCTTCGCCCGATCCCATCCGCGCGAAACTTCCATTACAGTGCCTTCTTCAATGCCCGCAGGAATATCGAATTCCAATTTATTGGGCCGCTCGCTGCTTCCAGCAGATAATACCAGCTCGCGATTCGTGCCGAGTGCCGCCTCAAGCGCACTAATCTGAAAATTGAAAATCCTCTGTTCTTTAAAGGGGTTTTCAATGTCCTCATCCAACTCTACCGACTTTGGGCGCTGCGGACGCTGGGCTCGTTCCTGAACAACACCGGGTTGAGATGGTTGGTTTTCCTCTGAAATGGTAGCTTTGAGGTTCTTCTTTAGCTCAGCCCGCCGCATAGCCGCATCGCTTCTGCGACGACGAAACATTCCACCGCCACCGGCATCTTCCTCCTCGCCCCAAGCTGCGACTTCCGGCTCGGCTTGCCTGGCCTCTTCCATTTCTTCTTCGGGAGTGAGAGCAAGTTTGTGATCGACTTTTAGATCAACATCGGAAACGCCTCGCAAATGGCTCCAATCTCGTGGCTCCTCACTGCCCAGATCGACAGATTTCTTTTCCTCTACTTTTTTCTTCGGCGGTGGAAACTGCGGCTCACCCAAACCTCCAAGGTCTATCTCTTCGTGGAACTGATATCCCTTTTCTCGATTGTAGTCGTTCCTGCGTTCTGGATCGGATAAGACGCGGTAGGCTTCAGTAATGCGTTTGAATAGCTCGATGTGCTCCGGGTCAGAACCGCCCTTATCTGGGTGGTACTTCTGAGCAAGCCCGTGAAAAGCGGCTTTTAAACCATCTGGTGTGACTTGAAGGTCAACACCTAGCAACTCGTAAAAATCTGTTTCCTCATCTGCCATCGAATCTATGTGTCTCTCACTTATAGTTACCTAAACTATTAGATGAGCATCCATCGCATCGGGTGCGACAAAACTCTGCTGTATAAATCGAGCAGAATTGGCTTTTTCTTAAGGGAATTAGCACCATATGTAATTATATTTACAAAGTTTTTCGGCTCAAATGGCAACTCTCGGCAAAGCGGTTTTCATAACCAGGTGAATAGACGGTTTTTGATATGGATAAATCCCCTTCAACAAGCAGAAAGGCAGCGACAGCTTTATTTTGCCGAATCCGGACTGCCAAGCTCAGTCGAGCCGAACTGCTTGCGAGCTGTTTGTTCTGGCTCTGTATTCCCGGTGCCACTGCAATTCTCGCAACCTACCTCGGCTACAAAGCCAGCAGATAAGTCTACAAACTACGCCCGAAATAGCTCGCCTCACGGCAGGAGAACCACGGCGAGCGCCACGAAGACGCTACAATAAAGGTTGTTCTTAGTGGGGAAGGAAAAAAGTGGAGCCGAGGGGGATCGAACCCCTGACCTCTGGAATGCAAATCCAGCGCTCTCCCAGCTGAGCTACGGCCCCAAAATAGGACAATTGAAAAATGGTGGGCCTGGGTAGACTTGAACTACCGACCTCACGCTTATCAGGCGTGCGCTC
>CBDUGV010000200.1:0-8245 GCA_965366815.1 uncultured Bdellovibrionales bacterium
GAAGATCCGAGTCTTGGCGCGAACTCCAGGAGTGCCAACTCACTTAGTTGCTGCGCGGGCAGGGCTCAGTGCGGAGCTCAAGCAAAAGGTAACCAAAGCATTGATTAAGCTTGGTAAGGAAAAGCCAGAGTTGCTTGAAGATGTCTACGGCACTGCGCGCTTTGTTGAGGTTGATGAAGAAGCGCATATCGGTAAGACCGTTGAAGCAGTTACGCGAATTGGATTGCCAATTGATGGCTTGGTCACGATAGCGAAGAAGACCTCATGAGTGCATTGCCGTTAGAAAAACAAGTTGAAGAAGTGCCCGTGAAAAAGGCACTTGCCGTCTCTTGTGAGGACGTACATCTTGCCTATTCTGACGGCACGGCAGCGCTTCGTGGCATTACGTTAGAATTTCCGACCCAACAGCATCACGTCATCATGGGTCCCTCGGGCAGTGGTAAGAGCAGCTTGCTTGGCTGCATCGCTGGACGACTCAAGCCGAGCTCGGGACTCTTAAAGCGCAATGGTCGGGTTGCCACCATTCACCAAGATCTTCGTCTTGTGGCTGAGAAGACGGCAATTGAGAACGTCTTGCACGGTTCCTTCTGCCGCCACCCGCTTCGGCGCACCTTGTTCGGATTTCCGAAAGTTGAGCGTGACCGCTCAGTGCAATTGCTTTGCCGAGTCGGCCTTTGTGAAAAGCTCTACATTCCAGTTAAGCGGCTCAGCGGTGGTGAGCGTCAGCGCGTCGCCATTGCCCGAGCTTTGATGCAAGACCCGCAAATTCTTCTCGCCGATGAGCCTGTTGCTTCACTAGACGAAGAGAATGCTCACGAAATCATGGGGCTCGTCACTGAGCTTGCTCAAGAGCGAAAGCTCACCGTTATCTCTGTCTTGCATGACTTTCATCTGGCTCGTCAATTTGCCGACCGAATAGTTCGCTTAGTAAATGGTCGTATTGTCTATGAGCGCGATGCCAACTCCATGCAATATGCTCAGCATCCCTCTTTGCCGATTATCGATAAGCCAGGTCCGCAGCTCAGCGCTCAAAAGCCAATGCCAACCGCTGATCAACTTCCGAGCAAACCCGTTGATTGGAAAATGCTGCCAATCGCCATTGTTGCCGTTCTGCTCTGGGCTTGGTCCGTCTCGGGACTTCATCTGCATTTTCGTGAGATGAGTGAAATGCTCAGTGGTATCTCCACCTTTGTTGCTCAGCTTATTCCGACGACTCAAGTTGAGTTTGCAAAGATTCAGTGGGGCACACTCTTTGCCGCCCTGATCGAAACGCTGCAAATGGCAGTGGTTGGAACTACGGTCGGAATCATCTTTGCCTGGCCGCTCTCGGCTGTTGCTGCCGGAAATGTCGGTCCAAAAAGGTTTCGCATGCCAGTCCGATTCTTTCTCAATACGATTCGCACCGTGCCGTCGCTTATCTGGGCTCTGCTTTTTGTTGCGGCAGTTGGGCTCGGTACATTTGCTGGAATCTTGGCATTGACTGCTTATTCCGTTGGCTATCTCTCTAAGTTCTTCTACGAAGCATTTGAAACAGTGGACCCCGGACCACCTGATGCGCTCAAGGAGATCGGTGCGAGCGGCTTGCAACGCTTCTTCCATGCGGTATGGCCTGCGGCTACTCCGGCAGTCTTGTCGAGTGCGATGTTTATGTTGGAATACAACGTTCGTGCGGCGAGTATTCTTGGTGTGGTCGATGCTGGTGGAATTGGTTTCTATATGAAGCAATATATCGACTTTCGCGCTTTCCCTTCGCTCTTTGCCTGTCTGCTACTGATTCTCGTAGTCGTCGTGGCTTTTGATGCGATATCATGCCGGGTGCGAAATCGGCTGTTGAAGACCGATTAGTAGAGCCTCGAGCCTATCAGTCATATCCTAGCTTAAACCTTCTTAGCCAAACTCCCGGCTCAGTATGCTATACTCTTCCAATGGGTCGATGTATCTTTTTCTGCTGCTGTTTCTTGCTCCTCCACCCACTACAGAACTCTCATGCAGAGGTTCCTTCGAAGTTTAGTGGGCGAGCAATTTCTCTTGATATTCACGATGCGGATATTCACTCTGTCTTGCGAATGTTTGCCGACCTGAACCACACCAATATCGTTGCCCATCCAGATGTGAACGGCAAAGTAAAACGACTTCGGCTACTGGATGTTCCTTCGGATCAAGCTTTTGACCTTATACTGAGAACCTACGGGCTTTTTGCTGTCAGGGAAGGGAATGTGACGATTATCTATCCGCTCAACACCTATCTTCATGATGCCAGTCAGCGGTAGTACCTGCTTCAGGGGTATCGCAGCTCACTAGTCGAGCTTTTTTAGTTCCTCATCAAACTCGACACCGCGAGTCTCAAGCATCTCCAAAGCCTCTTCTAGATCTTTGTAGCATTGGTCGCATTCTTCTTTTGCGTTATGCAGCTGCCGTGAAAGCTTTGCCGCATCATCACCAAAGCCAGTCTGTGTTGCATCGATGAGTTGCTGAGTGCCATCTTCAATCTGACTTTCCAATTCAGAAATCCTTTTCTCTAGCTGTTCGGATTTCTTTTTTAGTGGTCCAAGTTCTTGAGAGCGGCGTTGTATTACGTCAGCCCGCATTTTGCGAAGTTCTTTTTTAGAAAGAGTCTTCTCTTCGCTTCGACCATTCGTAGAGGAGCCTTCTTCCTCCCAACCCACTCTTCGCAGAAAATCGTCGTAGTTGCCTTCAAACAACTGCACCTTGCCGCGATCGAAGATAATCAAGCGGTTGACGATTCCGCGAAGAAACATCTCACTGTGGGTGATCATTACTACCGCACCGGGAAAATCTTCGATGGCTTCGTACAACGCTTCTGCCGAATGCATGTCGAGATGGTTGTTTGGCTCATCGAGTAGCAAGAGGTTCGACGGCGTGAGCAAAAGCTTGCCGAGCAAGACACGGCTTTTCTCTCCCCCGGAGAGCACGTTGATTTGCTTTAGCGCAGCATCACCTTCAAACATCATCAAGCCGGCAACAGTTCTCGCCAAGGTGCGGTTATGATTGAGTGCAACTTGAATCAACTCTTCTTCGATGGTGCTGTTTGGCCGGAGTCGTTCGACGTTTGTTTGCCCGAAATATCCCAACTCGAGGTTCGGAGACTGAGTGATCGCTCCTTGAACCGGTTTGAGCTCCCCGGCTAGCATACGGAGCAGAGTTGTCTTTCCCTTTCCGTTTCGACCAATCACGCCGATTCTATCGGTAGGCTTTATACTAAGCGTCAGCTTGTCGATGAGCCGCTCGGTTTGGTCCGGGTAGGAGAACGAGATGTCCTTGATATCCATCACTCGCCTCCCAGGCAAAGGGGCGTAGGTAAACTTAAAGTCGAGATTCTGAATCGCCTGAAGTTTCTCCAGGGTTCCCATTCTGTCGAGTGCTTTAATCCGCGATTGGACCAATTTCGCTTTGGAGGCTTTTGCGCGAAAGCTGTCGATAAATCGCTCAGCGTCTTGTCGTTTGCGCTCGAAATTCTTGCGGCTTTGCTCGTAGATCTCCTCTTCTTGCTCAAGCTGTGCGTAGTATTTCTTGGTATCCCCAGCGAACTTCTTAACTTTGTTTCGATGAATTCCCAAGGTGTGGGTTGATACCTGGTTCATAAAATCGTGATCGTGGGTGATCAGCATCAATTCGTGAGGCCAGTTTCTAAGGTAGCGACTGAGCCAGCGCATCGACAAAATATCTAGATAGTTGGTCGGCTCATCGAGCAGTAAGAGATTCGGTTCCGAGACAATGAGCTTTGCCAGATTGAGTCGAACCTGGAATCCACCAGAGAGAGCTTCTGGTTTTAGTTGCAACTCCTCGGCGCTGAACCCGAGACCTTGGAGCACTGCCTCGGCTTTGTAGGTTTCTTGCCAACCTTCTTCATGGCTGCGAAGTCCTAGGGCGGCCTCTTCTAAGGCGTTCTTCTCGCTAAAGCGTAAATGCTGCGAGAGATAGCCAATCCGATAATCCTCGCTGCAATGCACTTCACCAGAATACTCTTCCTCGCCGGCAAGTATGCGAAACAGCGTCGTCTTGCCATGGCCATTTCGCCCGACGAAGCCAAGGCGCTCGCCTGGGTTAATCGAGAAGGTGGCCTCGTCAAACAGCAACTGCGAGCCGTAGGACTTGGAAAGGTTAGAAACTTGAATCATACCGAGTTGGGATTAAGCGTTTGGGACCAATTTTGCTGAACGTAGTTTCACGAAAAATGCAGCAAGGCGCTTATGTAGCAAAAAAGAGCAACAATCGCTAATTTTTGATCGCCTCGCGTAGCACCTCAACTATGTGTTTAGCCACTCGAGAGCTTCCGTGCTTTATCTGCTGTCGACAACTTACGCCAACCGCCGTCACTATCGTCTCTTTGTTGCACTCGCGCACTGTTGGAAGCAGTCGGCGCTCTGCCATAGTCATTGAGATGTCATAATGCTCCGCTTCATAGCCGAAGGAGCCAGCCATACCGCAGCAGCTCGAATCGACTTCAGTAACTTTGTAATTTTTCGGCAGGCTCAGCATCTTTTTGGTTTTCTCAGTTCCTACAATCGCTTTCTGGTGGCAATGGCCGTGAAGTAGGATGTCTTTGGACTCTTCGGTAAACTCCAGATCGAGCTTTCCTTTCTGCTCGAGTGAGTCAATGAACTCATCAATCAGAAAACAATGGGCTGCTACAATCTTGGCGTCTTCATCGTTTGGTAAGAGATAGAGATACTCATCTCGCAAGCTCAATATGCAACTCGGTTCCATCCCAACGATAGGAATTCCCTGCTTTGCAAAAGGAGCTAGACGACGCACGGTGTCTTTCGCCGCGGCTCTGGCTTTATCGACTAGACCTTTCGAAATCATTGGTCGTCCGCAACACTTGATGCCTGGGAGCAATACCTCAAAGCCGGCTGCTTCCAGTAGCTCCGTGGTGGCAATCGCGGTTTGCGGATAGTTGTACGTATTAAAAGTATCGTTAAATAGCACTACTTTGCCGTGCTTGGCTTGCACAGACTGTTTTTCTCTGCTCTTAAACCATTTTGTGAATGGAACTCGAGCAAACTCCGGCATGCTGCGTTTGTCGGTAATGCCAAAAAGCTTGCCGACTACAAGCTTCACCAAGGGCAGCCGCATTTTCCAATTTATAAACGGAGCCAATGGTCCGGCAGCGAGTCGACTGAGCACGGCGATATCAGCAAAAAGTCTTGTGCGCAGCGAAACACCATGTCGTTCCTGATAGCGAGCAAGAAACTCGAATTTGAGCTTCGCCATATCGACTGAAGAAGGACATTCGGATTTACAAGCCTTACATTCAATACAGAGGTCCATGACCTCATACATCCGCTTGCTCGTCAGTTCCTCGAAAGGGAGGTCGCCAGAGAGTGCAGCGCGAAGGGCATTGGCGCGACCTCGTGTACTGTGCTCCTCTTCCCGAGTTGCCATAAAACTTGGACACATCGCTCCGGTGCCAAGCTTTCTACAGACGGCGGCACCGTTACACATCTCCACTGCACGATGGAATCCCTGATCGCTGCTAAAATCGATTCGATCCCTGCTCTCGGGGACCTTATACTCGGGACCAAAACGCAAATTCTCTTTTATGTCCTGTGGGTCAACGAGAATGCCCGGATTGCAGATATTCTTCGGGTCGAAGATGTTCTTGACGTCTTTCTGCAGGCCATACAGCTCGGAGCCAAACAGTCGTTCGTTGAGCCAACTTCGAGATCGCCCCGCACCGTGTTCACTACAAAGCGATCCACCGAACCCTGTAAGGAGCTCGAGAGAGAAGGCACCAATTTTTTCGATCTTGTCCACTTCGCTTGCCGTCTTGGCATTTATCAACGGGCGAATGTGAAGTGTCCCGGCGCTCGCATGCGCATAGTAGGCAACTCGAGTACCAATACTAGCGCAGAAATCTTCAATTTTCGTGACGTAATCGGCGAGATGCTCAACTGGAACTGAAGCATCTTCGATAAAGGGAATCGGTTTATGATCCCCTTTGATGCTCATCATTAAACCGAGTCCGTTCTTTCGCACTGCCCATACGTTGCTTTGTCGTTGGGGGTCGAGTGATTCAACAACGGCTGTCGCATCTATCTGGTTTTGTTTAATGTGTCTTCTCAGGTCATCGATTTTGCTTTTCAGCTCGGACTGAGACTCGCCGTAGAATTCCGTTATCAGAAAGCAATTTGGGTCGCCCTCGATAAACGTTGAGAGCATCTGCGCAAAGGTTGGAACTGCACGACAGAGTTCAATCCCGGTGCGGTCAAACAGCTCAATAGCCGATGGATTCACTTCGAGCATGGCTGGGACAGCGGAAAGTGCCTCATAGAGTGTGTCAAACTGGACAACTGCTAATCCGGTCATTTTTGGGCGCGGCACGAGTCCAACCGTGATCTCATTCATCACCGCCAAAGTTCCCTCCGAGCCACAAATCAGATTTGCTAAGTTGAATCGCGGATCTTGTGGAGTGTTAAATGAGATCCCTTCACCACTTAAGAAGCGATCGAGATTGTACCCACCAGCTCTACGCCAATGTTTGGGAGTGCCGTTTTGAATAATCCGGCGATTACCGCGATCTCCGGTTAGTTCACGAATTTGCTTATAGATTCGCGATTCGAAATCCGTGCCGGCGCAGCGCCTGGTAAAATCACCATTCTCAACCGCTTGAAAGGAGGCATTCGTGCCGTCGCTCAAAAAGACATTGGTCGAAATAACATGGTCCGCAGTCATACCATACATAATAGAATGACTGCCGGTGGAATTGTTTGCGACTATGCCTCCCATACATGCACGGTTACTACTCGCCGGGTCTGGTCCAAACTGCAGTCCACTCTCAAGCAATTGTGTATTGAGCGTATCGAGAACAACTCCAGGCTGCACTCTGGCCCATTGCTCTTCGCGATTCACCTCGAGGATCTGATCCATGTGGCGACTCATATCGAGAATGACAGCTTCGTTTACCGCTTGCCCGGCGAGGCTACTTCCACCGGTACGAGGCAAGATTGGCACGTTGTATTTTCCAGCCAATTCAACAGCGCACTGCAGATCCTCGTCATTGCGTGGGAAAAATACCGCATGCGGTTTTATCTTGTAGATACTTGCATCGGTGCTATACAGCATCCGGTTATAGGCGTCGGTTCTAACGTCACCGCCGGTACGCTTTCGTAGTTCAACGACGTAGTCTGCGATAGCCGAGTCTCGATGCTGCCTTTCTGAAATTGACTCTTGTGGAACAGTGCTCATCGTAACGCGTCCTTTAAGGCGCCGACAACGAGGCTGACGCATTCCTTTCTACTGTTAAATCCCATAAGACCAATTCGCCAAACTGTACCGGCAAGTTCTCCCAGTCCACCACCTATTTCGATGTTGTACTCACTCAGTAGTGTGTTCTGCACAGCCTTCGGATCGACTCCTTGTGGAACGCAGACCGTCGTGAGACTCGGGCAGCGATTCGCGCGATCGACGTGGCAGCTCAATCCAATTGAAGCAAGCCCTTCCCAGAGCAGTTCAGCCATTTCTTGATGTCGCTGCCAGCGAGCTTCAAGTCCTTCTTCTGCCACTAGGCAGAGAGACTCTCGAAGCGCGTAGTTCATATTGATCGGTGCGGTGTGATGGTAAGTGCGCTCATCACCCCAGTACTTCGCAATCAGGCTGAGATCGAAGTACCAACTCTGTACTTTGGTTTTGCGATCATGCAGTTTTCGTACCGCTCGTTCACCTAAGGTAAGCGGCGCAACTCCTGGTGGGCAGCTCAGACATTTCTGTGTGCCACTATAAGCGACATCCACACCCCAATGATCGAGAAAGAGCGGCACTCCCCCCAAGCTTGTTACCGTATCGATTAACAGCAGGCAGTTATTTCGCTGACAAAGCTCCGCTACTCCTTCAAGTGGTTGGAGGGCACCAGTTGAAGTCTCGGCATGTACGAGCATCAATACTGAAGGCGAGTGTTGCTCGATACCAACTCGAAGCTCGTCGATCGAGAAGACTTCGCCCCACGGTCGCCTGATCTCAGAGAGTTCGGCCCCGTAGCGACCAGCCATGTCTTTGAGTCGATCCCCAAAGTAGCCGTTGTTGGCAATCAGCACGCGGTCACCTGGTTCAACCACATTGGCAATCGCCGCCTCCATCGCCGCGCTTCCGGTTCCACTGACAGGAATAGTGAGTGCATTCTCAGTTTGCCAAGCGTAGCGCAGCAAATTCTGAATCTCGTTCATCAGCCCGAGGAAATGTGGATCGAGGTGCCCAACTTGCCGCATGCCGAGCGCTTGCAAGACTC
>CBDUGV010000201.1:0-8187 GCA_965366815.1 uncultured Bdellovibrionales bacterium
CAAAGTTGACTACCCGACTGCCGAACAAGAAAAGCGGATGTTGGATCTCGTCACCAAGGGGACTGCGGGCAAGACAGCAGATGTAAACAGTGTTGCCTCTCTCGATGATATCCGAGCACTCGGCCAACTGAGTGAACGACTCTATGTCGATGATAGAGTGCGTCAGTATATAGTCAATCTCGTTGGGGCGACTCGAAACCCCAAGGAACATGGACTTGATATTGCATCACTTATAGAGCTGGGAGCCTCTCCGCGAGCTGTCATTGCTTTGTTTCTCACGGCGCGAGCTGAAGCTCTACTAGAAGGGTCCCACTACGTCGTCCCACAGATGGTCAAAGACGTTGCGGCAGACGTGCTGCGGCATCGGATCTTGGTGACCTACGAGGCAGAAGCCCAAGGCCTCAGCCCCGATGACATTGTTAAAATGATCCTTGAAGGTGTCGAGGTTCCGTAGAACAGGTGCGTCATGGGCCTATTCGAGCTCGATCCGGAACTAGTAAGCGAGATTAAACGACTACATTTCCAAACTCGCCGTCTCGCGGACCAGGGAGTACAGGGACGATATCGAAGTGCGTTTCGCGGCAGAGGAATTGAATTCGAGGAAGTCCGTGAATATCTTCCAGGTGACGATGTACGCTCAATTGATTGGAAAGTCAGTGCTCGCAGCCAGCAGACCTATGTAAAGAACTACCGCGAAGAACGTGAACTCACTGTAATGATCGCAGTTGATGTAAGCGCCTCAACGCTGACGGGCACACAAAAGCAGCTTCGAGAATCCCTGATCGCACGAATTGGTGCTGCACTTACCTTTATTGCACTGACCAACAATGACAAGGTCGGTTTGGTGACCTACTCTGATCAAGTAGAGACCTACCACCCACCTCGCAAGGCTCGCTCCTCAGTCTGGCGCATACTCCACGAAGTACTACGCCCGACAGAACGCCATCGAGCTACTGATCTGAATGGACTCTGCACTTTTCTCAATACGGTTTTGAAACGTAAAGCTATCGTCTTCTTGCTCTCCGATTTCATTGACCAAGGGTATGAACTACCACTCGCAACGCTGGCGAAACGGCACGACCTCACCTCAGTAATAGTGAGAGACCCTGCCGATTCCGAACTCCCAGATGCCGGACTTTTGCACGTGAGAGACCCTGAAACTGGTATTACCCGATTGCTCGATTCTAGCAGTCCGGCTTTGCGAGCACAGTACCGCCAAAACTCGAGAGAAGCTCGAAGACAATTGCTTACCCTGATGCAGCGCTACGGTATCGGAACGCTCGAACTGCAAACTGACCAAGAGTTTCTTCCGAAGTTGAAGAAGTTCTTCGACTCTCGAAGTTCCTCGCGATCTTTGGGAACGCTGTAATGAATCTTCACGATGCACAATCGGGCTTTCACGATATTAAGCCCCTACCCGAGTTCTCACCCTTTCCGGTCATCGTGCTTTGGCTTTTTTGCGTCCTTGTCGCGATTGGAGTAGCCATCGTCCTGTGGATGCGACGAAACAAGGAACAAGGATCAAGTACGCCGTCAGCGCCACCTATCCCCGACGACCAGCAGGCATTGGCGGATCTGCAAGAGCTGGAGATGAAGTATACGGCTCAGAAGATTGCGCTCAGAGAGCTCGGCTCGTCTTCCTCCCTTGTCTTGCGAACCTACCTCGCACGTTCATTGCAGTTTCCAGCTACAGAGCTGACGAATCGAGAAATCAAACTTCAATTGCCAATGGCACTTGAGAGAAAACTACCCGTTGCCTCCGACTCACAAAAGCTCGAGATAGAGCGCTCCGTTGAGCGCCTCCTTAAGTTCTTTGAGCGGATCACATTCGCGGCCGGTGCTGAACAGGCTTTTGATGCAGAAAGCAGCACGGTGCTCAGTCGACTGGGCGATGCGAAGGAGTGTGTCAAGCGGATTGCTTCTGGTTTGGCGCAGGAGCGAGAGCGCACCGCCAGCGTGGTTGACCATTCACGTTCGAAACCAATCTCACGGGAAGGAGCTGCATGAGATTTGAATCACCCTTTGCCCTTTTGCTGCTCTTATTTCTTCCACTGATGCTGGAGAAAAGTTGGCGAAACGAAGTGCTCAGACGGCTGGGCTTATCCCGTATCGCCGGCGAGCTTCCAGCGCTCAATTTTGCTTCGATAGTTGCACTTGAGGATTTGCCAAAATCGACTCGACAGCGACTGAGGCCACCCGTTCTCAGTGGCATACTTGCCCTCACCTATCTGTGTTTCGTTGTCGCTCTTGCCCGACCTCAGACCGGCACTCACTTCGCCGAAGTGGTAGCTAGTGGTCGAGATATACTCTTGGTCTTGGATGTTTCCGGAAGCATGGAAGCAATCGACTTTGAAATGGACGGGAAGCAGGTTAAGCGACTCACCGCGCTCAAAGCAGTCACGAAATCATTCGTCGACAAACGCAAGGGGGATAGAATTGGTCTTGTGTTGTTTGGCGAAAACGTCTTCACCCAGAGTCCCTTGACACTCGACCATGCTGTTGTGAAAGAATTTATCGACAGCCTGGAAGTCGGAATGGTCGGTGATGGAACTGCACTCGGCGACGGCATCGCAATAGGCCTTCAGCGCACGCGCTCAATTGAAGCCGACTCGAAAATCTTGGTACTCGTCACCGACGGCCTCCGTACCGCCGGGCAGCTTGATCCAGTAGACGCGGCAAAAATCGCGGCCGAGCTCGGGGTTCGGATTTACTCAATTGGTATTGGAGGGACGGGGCGTGCCCCTTTTAAGACCAAAGATGTATTTGGCAGAGAAGTGGTTCAGTATGCCGAAGTGCCTCTCGATGAAAAAACCCTCAAAGAGGTCGCCCAAATCACCTCTGGGCAGTACTTTAATGCAAAGAATACTGAGGAGCTCAACGCCGTCTATAAAGAGATAGATACGATCGAAACCCGTGAGGAGCGATTATTGGAGTATGTGGAGTACGAAGAGCATTTTACCCCGGTGGCACTGCTCGGACTGCTCTTGTTTCTACTCTATGAAATCTTATCGTTAAGTGTGTTTGCAACGGTTCCCTAGCGAATCTAGATAACTATATATGCAATTTGGCAATTCACATTTCTTACTGCTCATCGGCCTGCTGCCACTCCTGTTCTTCTTGGTGAGCTGGTTGCAGCACAAGCGTCAGCAACAACAGAGTACGTTTGCCGACACATCCCTCCTCGCCCATTTGCAAACGAATTTCCAGCAATCTCAGAAGCGCAGACACTACCGAGCTTGGCTGAGCACGCTTGTCGCTCTCGCGGCAGTTATCGCCATCCTTCGTCCACAATGGGGCTTTACTTGGAAGGAAAGTAGCAAGTCAGGCGTTGACATCGTGGTTGCAGTCGATGTGTCACAGAGCATGTTGGCAGAGGACATAAAGCCGAACCGATTGGTGCGAGCCAGGCGTGAAGTGATCGATCTCATTGAGGAGATAAAAGGCGATCGCATCGGACTTGTCGCATTCGCGGGAGTCGCATTCACTGAAACTCCCTTAACCCTTGACTACGGTGCGTTTCGAAATTTCGTATCTTCGCTTGAGCCAAGTTTGCTGCCGATTAAGGGAAGCAACATTGAGGCAGCAATCCTCGAGAGCATTCGCACCCTCCAGAAAGGGCAGGAATCAGCCTCGGCGAGTCGTCGTGCACAAGCGATAATTTTGATCACCGATGGAGAGAGTTTCGATGGAGATGTCGTCGCGGCTGGCAAACGAGCTGCAGATTTCGGCATTCAAATTTACATCGTCGGCATAGGCTCATTGCAGGGAGCGCCTATCCCTTCAGCCTCTGGTTACAAGAAAGACAAGAACGGAAAAGTAATTATTAGTCGACTGCAACCCACCGTACTCGAACAACTCGCAAAGGATACAAACGGAGTGTATGTGCAATCGATCAGTTCTGACGAGGACACACTCGCGATATATGAAATGGGGATACGCAAGCAACTCGAAGCGAAGACTCTGAAATGGGGACGCGCCAAACGTTGGAACGAACATTATCAGATTCCCCTGCTCGGTGCTGTGCTGCTGCTACTCTTTGGCCCTTGGGGACAACTGTGGTCACTGAGCCGACGAAAGAATCAAGATGCTACGCCGCTCGAGCGATCGAGCAAAATTGCCAATCTCGGCGCTATCTTGTTCTACATTTGCTTCTACAGTGTATCGCAACTTGCTCTCCCCCAACTGGCTTCGGCGCAGACAGCGGAAGCACTCGGAGCGAAAGCTCGAGAAGCATTCGAACAAGGTGATTTCAAAACAGCACTGGATCAGTTCTCGAAAGCCGTTCTGCAAGATGAATCCGATTATCGATTTCGAGTGGGGCAAGCGGCTAGTCATTATCGACTCAGAGAATTTGAGAAAGCTAAGACGGGTTTTTTTGAATCAGCAGCACTCGCCCAGGACCCAGCAAGCAAGGCACAGGCGCTCTACAATGCGGGAAATAGCATGGTGCAGCTCAAAGAATTTGAGGATGCGATTAAGACGTATGAAGCGAGTCTCGCACTCGTCCCAGAAGATCAAGAGACCCAGGAGAACTTGGCCTACGCCAAGCGCATGCTAGAACAGCAAAAACAGCAGGAAAACCAAGACAACGACGACAAAGAAAATAAAGACAGCAAAAAACAGCAAGAGAAAGAAAAGAAGAAAAAAGATAAGAAAAAAGATTCTAAAAAGCAAAGCCAGAAACAGAAAGAAAAAGAGAACGCAGAGGAAAAGGAAAAAGAGAACAAAGAGAGCGGCGATCCGGACAAGGAGGATCAAGAAAAAGAAGACCCACAGCTAAGCGACCAAGAAAACCAAGAACAGCAGAGTAACGATCCGCAAGACTCCGACCGACAGAGTCAAGATCAGCAACGAGAAAAAGACTCTGACGACGAAAAGGAAAAGCAGCAATCAGAACAAGAAGATTCCGAGCAGAAAGAGAACGAGTCCGAAGAAGAGGTAGAATCTCAAGCAGAAGAATCAGCAGAAAAGGAGAAGGAAGCAACTGCCAGGAAACCGGATACCGGCAAAGAGAAGCAACCGCAGCTTGACCCCGCTTCACAGATGCAGCTAGAGAGTGTTGAAGAAAAGCGAAACGCTCGGTTTAATTATCGATTTCGTAAAGCGATGAATCAGCTTAAACTCGACAAGCAAAAACCGCCGGAGAAAGATTGGTAAACCATTGCCGTATGAGGAAACTAGCGACAATTGTTGTTTTGGCGATTGCCTTGGCCTTTGCGCCGGGAATTGCTGGCGCGCAGGTCAGTATGTCGGTCAACCCCACCGGGGGCACCGTCAACGACACCTTTACACTTTCCGTGACAGTTGGGGGCCATCGCGCGAGCGAACTTGGTATCCCAACCTTTGCTGAGACTACTGATTTCGCGATCCGCCGAAGCGGCACTTCAACCCAACAACAAATTGTGAATGGCAAGCGTTCATTCTCGATCAGCTTTAACTTCACTGTATATCCCAATCAGTCACTGAAGCCGGGAGAGTACCAGCTCCCCGAAGGAACGATTCGTATAGGAGACGAGGAAGTGGCGCTTGGTCGCCCGACCCTACGTATCGTGACCTCGGCTGCCGCTGGTATGCTCAATTCGAGACAACCTGTACGAGTAACACAGAGCACAGACCTCGCCGAAGCCTATATTGGGCAGCAAGTTACCTATCGGGTAAAAATTGTATCGAATGACTTATTTCTTGGCGGTGAACTCGAAGATGTAGAACTCAAGGGCTTTTTAGAAGAGAGCTTTGGCAAGCAAGGCCAACGTTCAAGCATTGCTGGAAGCTCTCGGATCACCACATTAACGAAGGTCCTTATTCCCACCAAAACAGGAACCGTTTTTATCCCCTCTCGAGTACTTTCAGCCAAAGTGAAGGCCCCGGGCACGTCTCGGACCCGACGAAGCCTTTTCGACTCTTTTCCGATTGGACCGTTGGGGCGCACTGGCCGCAGTGTCATCAAGCGCTATTCGGCGACTCCACTTGAGCTCGAGGTAAAACCATTGCCACCAGCTCCAGATGGATATTACGACTACATACCGACTGGACGCCTTTCATTGCGCACCGATCTCGACAGCGATAAAATTACTGAAGGAGAGAGCGTGACGCTTACACTTACGCTTACTGGCACTGGCAATCTTCGGCCCTTTGACTTACCCGATCCACTCAAAGAGTCTCCTGCCTTCAAGCGGTATGATGACCGTCCTAAATTCTCCGCGACGGTAAAAGGTGACAAGATATTCTACCGCAAGGTGTTTAAGATTGCCTTTGTTCCGAAACGAGCAGGTGAATTGGAACTTCCACAATTCCGAATTGCCTACTTTGATCCGCGCAGCAAGAAGTATCAATTTGTAACCAGTGATCTAAAAACAATTGAAGTCACTCCGAACGATGATGAACGACTTCTCATTCGTAGCGGAGAGCAGACACAAGGCGTATCAACGGATCCCGACAAACAGGCGATTGAGGTTGTCGGGGAAGGTTTACTTCCTCAACACGAAGGGAGATACCTGTTTGAGAAAAAGCGCACAATCCCCCGCTCACTGTTGCTCCTCATACTCGTGCTTGTTCCAAGCTGTTCACTCGCCTTGGCCTACTTTCGGTCGCGTCAACTACTTCTTGCCTCGGACCCACTTCGCAGAGCCCAACTCCTGGCCCGAAAGAATGCCCTGAGCAAGTTAGAAGACGCGGAAGAACTTTCGGCCGAACAACTGTATGCGACTGTCACGAGATATATTGGGGATCGGTTTCGAGTGCGCGGCGATAGTCTAACCGCAGTAGAGGCAAAGGAACTTATAGCTACTAACACCGCCCTCGCCGATGTTGCTGAGGACGTACAGAAACTACTCAATCAACTCCAGGGACAAATCTACTCAGGTCAAGGTGCGAAGAAGGTGGTGGCACAATCACTAATTGATGAAGCGAAGAATAGCATCGAGCGAATTGAAAAAGGGAGTTCAGTATGAGGAGACTGTTCAAAGCGCTCTTGTTCTTTTCTCTCTTGCTGGCGGCGCATATCAGTTGGGCAGCGCAGGACCAAAGTGCCTTACTTGTAGCCGCTGGTGCTGAGTACGGCAAAGGCAATTACCAAGAGGCAGCCCGTCAGTACCTAGAGGCAATTGAGCACGGTCATGTGAATGGTCATGTGCACTATAACCTTGGGAATGCCTACTATCGTTTGGGTGAGTTTGGTCGAGCCATTGCGCAATACCGTAAAGCACTCGAGCTATTGCCCAATGATCCGGATGTGCTCGCGAATCTTGAGCTAGCACGCAGAGAAGCGATCGATCGAATTGATGAAGAATCGTCAATCTGGACTGATTTCCGGCGCATTTTGTTTATTCGATCACTTATGACCGAGCATCAGATGCAACTGGTCTTCATTGCCCTCTATGTTCTATTCTGGGGCGCATTCGTATTCCTTCCGAGGGAATCAAATTCTCAGAGAAAAACTCTCTTGCGAGGATTATTCGCAGTTCTTCTTTTTTGGTCTCTGCTCACCTTTGGCTCGCGAAATGATCGACTCGGAAAACCAACCTTCGCACTCACTCCAACAGCTCGAAGCATACAACCTGCAGTGGTCTTGGCTGAAGAGGCAAAGGTATTCTCGGGAAACGCCGAGAGCTTCCAAGTGGTATTTGTGCTACATATGGGAGCCGAAGTTGAGGCTGCGGAGCGTCGAGATGGTTGGGTTGAAGTATTGTTGCCAAACAAACGTCGAGGCTGGGTAAAAGAAGAGCACGTGGAGATTCTCTAGCTCATGAGCGAGAACAAACAGACGCCAACGATTCGCGTAGTAATGCTTCCGAAAGACACAAATGGCCTTGGAGCGATTTTCGGTGGCGTTATCCTAAGCCACCTCGATCTCGCGGCCGGCGAACATGCCAAAGAGGTTTCTCCCCATCGCTACGTGACGAAAGTTATGCGAGAAGTAGACTTCATCGCCCCAGTCCTAGTCGGCGATCTCGTCAGTTTTAACACTGAAACAGTCAAAGAAGGCCGAACGTCATTGACAATAAAGGTGCGCGTAACTGCCGAGCGAGGGATAGGCAGACGTGAGAATATCAAAGTGACCGAAGCAGAAGTTGTAATGGTAGCGGTCGATAAAAACGGCAACCCCGTTCCCCTCCGCAGCGAGCCTAAAGCTTAAAATTCAATAAAATCAGTAAGTTCACGCAAAAGCCCACTTAGTTCTGACTGGTG
>CBDUGV010000202.1:0-8140 GCA_965366815.1 uncultured Bdellovibrionales bacterium
GAGTGCAACTTGCTTGAAAAACGAGTGTTGCGAGAACTACTATTTGGAATAATCTAATCATTGGGAATTCTTTGAATCTCTATAGAGCGAAGTATTGTTGGTATATTGCCAAACCAATAGGCTTGAATAATTCGTGAAGAGTCCTCCTCGACCTCGCACTCCATGGATACCCAGCGAAACTCCTCTCGAGACAGCTCGCCCTTCGTTACTATCCGCTGGCATTTGCCAAAATCCAAGCGCACCGCGTAGCGCTCATCTCCGAACTCAGGCTTTGGTTCCATGGTAAGGGGCCGAGCGACTTCAAATTGCACTTTGTAGCGGCCCTTAGCAACTCTGGTTCGCATATCAGCCAGCAAAAAGCCCGGTTTGTGCCGACTTTCACCGACAAACATAGCCATTGAAGAGTTCTCTGTCTGCTTCGCGACTCGACGCGTATTCTCCAAATGTCGCGGGCCACCCGTCAAATTACTGCCCCACGTCCCACTACAGCGATAGGCTTCTCTAAAGTCCGGCACCTGAACTTCGTGCACCCGCAGCAATTCCACTCCCTTCCAGGAAGTGGAGAACACTTCTCGAATGCCACCGCTCGGCCGAAACATATGAACCAAATCCTTCAAGGATTGTGGATAGGAGCCAAATTCAACAATGTAGTCGTATCGGGTCGGGTAGAAGTAAGCAGGAAATTTAAGAAACTTGGCGCTATCCCTGTACATGGCATTATACGTATGGGGAAGAGCCCCGGGAATTTCACCAACCGTCAACACATTGAACTCGACCCGCTGAGCCTCAGCCCGACGATGCAAGAACTCAAGTGCCTCACGATGAGCTGCGAGCGGAAACTTTATCTGATGCTCCTTCGCAGACTTTAGGCCACCAGAGATCATACTAAAATGCAGATTGTAGTGGGGGTACGTGGAGACAACAACTCCCAAGGCTGCGAGCATTATCAGCCCGGGAGAAGCAAACACCGTGACTCTCGAGAGTTGTGGTCGTTGCGATCTGGCAAAATAAAACGCAAGACTTCGCCAAAGACGGAAGAATCCAACTGAAACGCAAAGATACAAAATTGGCACTATTGGGATAGCGTAGCGAAAATCCTGTTTCGAGGTTGTATTGAGCGGGATCACCCAAATTGTGACAGCAAGAAAGCAAAGGAGATGAAAGCATACTCGTTCGCCATCGCTCTTTTTTCTCCGCTTCGCTACATCCCTAAGCAAATATCCAAAGGAAATGAAAACCCCCAGCAGGGCAAAACTCGGCAATTTTCTCACGAAAAACTCGGCATAGCCGTAAGCAGGGGGACGCCAAACGCCCCAGCCCCCCATGTGAACCTCATGCGCGAGGCCTACAGCAAAAGTCCAATAGCGAATAGTGTTCTCAACAATCTGCGGGGCTAGAGCCAAATAGGTAACTAAGACGATACAGCAGAGGTAGAAAATACTGCGTTGCGTAGGAGCCCAAAGCGTCTGGCTTCTATCGCGTCGAACAGCCAAAACGGAAAAGGCAGCTAAAAGCGCTAGTGTCGCCACTACCGTTAGGCTGAGTAATACGTTCTCTTGGAGAAAACTGCCCAATGCAAATGCCGAATCAGCTACCCAGCTTGAGAGTAAGAAGCGACCGAGCTTTGTACTGCCATGCTCCCAAAGTCGAGTATAGATACATGCCAACAAAAGGTGTGCGATCAACACGGCCGCGACATCGCTCCACGCAAAAAACCCGCGATCCCCTCGGTTGATTTTCGCATCGAGGAACCAATGTCGAAACGCTTTATAGAGTAGAAAGGCTAGTATTAACGACGCAGAGGTTGGCTTAGTTGCAATACAAAACCCCCAAGCTATGCCGGCAAGCAGCTTGAGCGAAAGACTTCCAGCTCGCACCGCATGGGCAAATAGAAGAATGGTGATGGTAACAAAAAACGAGAACATTCCATCGAGGTGTACTACACGAGAAAGCTCAATGTGATGGGGAGAAAAAGCCACTAAGGCACCACCGAGAAAGGCGGCTGGAGCACCGAAAAAACTAGCTGCAAAGAGATAGATTGTCGGAGCGCAGAGCGATGAGACAATGGCATTCGAAGAACGAGCTGAAGTTTCAGGACGAATGTATTGGATTGCGTCCTCTCCTAATCCTCGACGTTCATTGTAGTAGTTTCCAATTCTCTGAGCTATTCCCAAGATGAAGGCTGGGGGAACACCGGGGTGCTTCAAATGGGTGGTCGCATTAGAGTAATTGCCTTGCTCAAGCTGAGAGACCAAAATCTCGCTGCGTTCAAGCCACAGGAACTCATCTCCCTGTAATGCTGGTTGCGAGATGCCTATGAGGCGTATCGCAACGGCAACAAAATAGAGAAGGCTGGCACCACAGAAGCGAACAAATAACGGATTTCCGAGAAGTAATTTGAACGCAGTAAATTTTCGTATAGTTTTACTCAAAATAGCATATATCCCGAGTGATTCACCTGGTGAATATCTTCGGTCTACATTCAAAATCGGGTTTAGGCAACTGCCTTAGTGGTGGGAAGCTCAAATGGGCGAATTTTGAAGGCAGAAGGACAAAGAACCGAGAGTACCTTAGCTCGGAAAGAACAAAAACCTCACCGGAGCTAAGGTGCAGCATACATCCCCAAGTCGTAACAGAAATGGGAGGCATGCATACACCGAAGCTCGCGACGAGGGACGGCTCAGCTTGAAACAATTGAGGGGCGCGTTTAGCGAGCATCTAAGCGCCACGAATGTTTCAAGGGCCATCTAAGGAAAGGGTGGTGGACCAACGTGAGCTTCAATCTTGCGACTGAAACTTCGGTATCACGTGGCCCTAGCTGCAAGTCGTGTCAGCGAAGACCCGCAGCATCTTCCACCCTTTCAGGATGAACTCAAACTCCCAATCAGCCACTCAGACGAACTAGCTGATAGGGAACTTGTGTTCTAAAACCTCTTGTCCTTCTACACTCAGAATACCTTCTATCACTGCGGTAATTTACTTACAAGCGAGGTGCTAGCGCCCTCAGAAGCCCAATGCTAGTTTATCAGCGCCATGGCAGTCAGTAATGAAGCGAAATCAAACGTCTTATTCGTTCACTACAACCCCAAATCGACGGGGAGCGCAGTTGATCGGACTATTTCATTAGTCGATCGCCTCTCTGAGAAGCACAATATTCAGTTCTTCTTGCCAGGGGAGGGCGTGCTGAGTGAATTGCTCATAGAGCGAGGCATTGAGATCCACAATCGTCGCCTCCATGAGAACGAGAACCCTTTTTCCTACCTCTATCACTTCCTTCGTTTCGGCTGGTTCATTCTAAGCCGCAAGATAAAACTCATTGTGCTGACTGATTTCGTCTGGTGGAAACCGGCTGAATTGCTCGCGGCTAAACTACTCCGCGTGCCAACGGTGGCAATTATCGGTTTCTATCGGCGAGAAGCTGCCGCTCACGGGTTCCTCCGACTGATAGATACTATCGTCCCCAATTCTCACAGTACGGCAAAAGATTTTCTCGAAGTCGGTTTAGGTGAGAAAACAAAAGTTATCCATAATTTTATCGACTGGCAGCGGTATCAACAAGCGACGAGCATTCGCCGTGAACTCCGAGAAGGGGACGGCGCCTTGGTTGGATATGTCGGCGTTCTTCATCCGATCAAAGGCATAGAGTATCTCCTTCAAGCCGTGCCGGAAATTCTCGCCGAGCACCCTGAGGCCCGCTTTGTTCTAGCCGGACATGAAAAAGAAACTGGTTGGCAGAAGCACCTGGAGTCTCTCGCATCGGAGTTAGGCATTTCCGACAAAATACGATTTCTCGGCTATCGTGATGATATTCCTGACATTATGAAGTCGCTCGATGTCTTAGTCGTTCCGTCGCTTGAAGAACCTTTCGGATTTATTAATATTGAGGCAGGAGCAGTAGGCACTCCAGTGATAGCCAGCAACATTGGTGGCATTCCCGAGATTATCGATCACGAGGAAAGCGGCTTGCTAATAGAGCCAAAAGATTCTAAGGCAGTCGCTGTAGCAGTGAACCAGCTTTTGAACGATGAAGCGACGCGACGCCGCTACGGAGAACGACTACAGGCTCGAGTTAAGAGTTATTTTACCAAGGATCGAGCTTTGGCGGAATGGGATGATGTATTTGCTACTTTGTTGGACTGATGAGTAATTTCGAATTTAAACAAATAGAAGTTGATGATCTACTAGAGAGTTGTCCGATCTGTGGCGATTCCAAGTTCTCTCAGATCCAAGTCATTTGGCCGGAGCTTGTTCAAGAGTGGGAGTTGAGTCCCGAGCAAACCAAGAGCATGAACTACCAGCAGGGCTATTCCTGCAATAGCTGTGGATGTAACTTGCGCTCAATGACTCTCGGTTCAGCTATTTGCCGGGCAATGGACTACGTCGGGACACTTCAAGAACTCTCAAAGTCCGCAGTGCTTTGGAAACAGAATGCCGTCCTCGAAATGAATGGAGCAGGAAACCTGACGCCGTTTCTCAGCACGGCAATCGGTCATCGACTCACCAACTATCCCGAAGTGGATATGCAGGATATGCATTCCATCCCAGAGAATTCCTACGATTTAGTGACGCATTCTGACACGCTCGAACATGTCCCCAATTCAATGTCGGCATTGCGTGAGTGCTTCAAGGTCTTGAAGCCCGGTGGTATTCTCGCCTATACGGTTCCAATCTTGGTAGATCGCATGACGCGAAGTCGCGAATCACTGCCACCCTCATACCATCTTGGGGGAAACGCTCCGGCAGACGAAAGTCTGCGCGTACATCGCGAATATGGCACGGACGCCTGGTGCGAACTGATGTCGGCCGGATTTCAGCAAGTAGCGCTTCATTCCATTTGCTTTCCACACGGCGTCGCCTTAATCGGTATCAAATAGGTAAGCAACGCTCTAGCATTATTGCAGAGCTTGTGCCGGCAGGCGTTTGGGCCAGCGATTCGTGTGTGCATCAAAGGTAACTTGGGCCACCGCATCGTTTTCCAAGTTCTTAATGAAGATTTGATAATTGGAGGTTATATGCGAGTGCTGGCGCTCTGAGCAGGCACTGTATAAAAGAAAGTTGTCTTGTTTTACCAAAGAAGGGAAATACTCATGTCCCCTTGGTTGTCCAGCATCTTGTAGCTTCGTTTTCTCGCCCGTTTTCAAATTAAACTGAGCAATTCCGGATTTACTCAAGACATTCTTCTTGCTAATCCAAGCGACTCTGTCCCCAGAAGAAAAGGGCACAGGCTCACAGCCGCGACTAATATGCTGCTCTTCGTTAGTCTCGAGATTAACTGACCAAGCATTCCAACGGCCAGCTTTGTCAGATGTAAAGAACACCCGCTTTCCATCAGCCGACAATCTTGGCTTCACCACGGCATACCCTTTGAAGTTTTCACGGCCGGCTGGAAAAATCTCTCTTTCGTTACTTCCATCCACATTGATCGCAATAACCTTGTTTCTATCCCGTTCAAAGTAGATAGTCTGACCATCGCTACTAAAGGTTGGAAAGGTGCCATTACTTGCAATCTTGCGCGCATTACTGCCGTCGCGCTCCACGAGCCAAATCTCAGCTGGAGCTTCACGATCGGTAGATTCCGCACGAGCAAAAACGATTTTTGACCCATCAGGTGACGCGTCTGGATACATCTCATGCTGAGGGGTATCGACGAGCGGCTTCACATCCGTACCGTCAGCGGCCATCACATAAATGCCAAAGCTCCCGGAACGATTGGAATCGAATAAAATGTGGTCAGCGAACTGACTCGCGACTTTCTTCAACATATCCTTGGCGCCTTGATCGGCAACATCTGGAACATTGGGCAATTGTTTTGATCGAAGAACGAAAATACCAACGCCAGAGATAATGAAAAATGCGGCAATGCCAAGGAGTGCTTTTTCGAAAAACATCTTATCCTCTCATAAAATAAATAGCGGAAGAATAATGGCCTATAACACTAAGATAAAGCAACTAGCTTGTGCTGGAAACAATGCTAAGCCCCCGCAATTCTAGTGGAATACTACCAAACCAGTATGCTCGAAGCTGTAGGTAGGCTGGAGAATCCAAGCTGCAAGAAAAGGAGACGTCTATCCGCCCTTTGCCGACTATATCTGAGAGCTGGACGAGGTGTTCGCAACGGCTGCCAATCTCAAAACGAGCCACATAGCGCTCCGGTGTCAAATCTGGGCTCAACACAACATCGTCGGGGAGACCGAGCTGAACCGTCACGCGATAGCTTCCGGACTCGAGTCGAGCAAAGGAGTTGTGAAACAAATAGTCGCGCGGACTCTTTCCGGGAATCACAACAATCGCTTCTTCTCCATCCTTCAAGGTCTTCAATTGACCAGTTCTATAGGGCAATATTGCAGCTGGGTAGTTGAGTGCCTGATCTGCGCTTGGAGACCGACTGAGGTAGACTGAGACCAAGGGGAGGGAGCATCTTCCCCAACTGTATACCGGCGTTCGAACTTCCAACTCTCTGGCCAACTTCGGAGAACGCTGAACGAAAGAAGTGTGCGCAACTACATATTCACCGCGTTTGTTCGGAGCCCAAGTAGCAAATTTAAGCAGACGGTTTTTAGAGTCCGCTGAAAAATTGAACCGCCGACTGTAGCTGTAACTCAGCGCCTGAGGGTCGCCGTGCACACCTACATTGATCGGCCTTCCCAGTCGAATAGCCTCAGATTGCAGAAAGTCGACAATGGCATTCTGCCCGCCAAGCGAAAGGTAGTCTCGGCGTTCTACTGCCGCAGCCAGACCACCGCTGGCGCTATTAAAGTAAAGCAGTGGCGCTTCAAGCCAAGGAAGTACGAGCACACATTGGAGCGAGAGAAGGCAGATGGTCGACCAGCGGAGCAGCCGAGCACCGTTTTCAGAAAAGCGATCGCGCAGTCCTGAGAGCAGCGTTCCAAGTTCGGCGTATCCCAGCGCAGCTAGCAGATAGATGCCCGGAAGCACGGGCATCGCGTAGCGATAGGCTTGTTTATCGGCAACGCTCAATCCGAAAATCCACAATCCGAAGATACCGAGGAAGTAGCCGATGATTGCAAGCTGCTGCAAACTACGATCTTCTCGCAAATGGCGAAACAACCGAACAAGAGCGAGACAGGCGATAGCTAAACCAAGGAGGACCAAACTGGGAAGTTTATGGGCGGCCATGCCTACGTAACCCGTCGGCGGTGGTGCCCAGTATCGACCATAGGCGAAATGGGCTTCTCCAGAGAGACCAAGGGCCCACATCCAATACCCGGCAAAGTTCTTGAGAAACTGCGGGGCAATAATCAGCAATCCAAAAAAGATAGTAAGCAGAGAGACCAAGCTCGCTGTCAGTTTGAGAAACCCGCTTGGACGGTGCCGAACTTGGGCCAGCATAACCAAGGTCGCAGCAACAAGCAGCGAGAGGGCGAGCTGAGCTGGCATCTCGCGCTGGGCAAGTAAGTCTCCCCATGTATCGATCCAGATTTTCTGCCCCATCCAGATGTTGAGCTTATACCCCTGGTTGGTCACGGTATGCCAAAGTCTCGTATAGAGCAGCGCAAAGACTCCTAATCCCAACATACCTGTCCATATGTCACTCCAGCTGAGTAGTTCAATTCGACCCCCTCGACTCGAAGTGTTTCTCAGCAGCAGATAGTACAGGGCTCGACCCAATGCCAAACCGGGCAAGATGAGTATTGCAGTCGGCTTAATCGAGAGTGCCAGTCCCCAGCTGACACCAGCCGCTAGTTTCATCAGGAGGTTGTTTCGCAGCATGGAATGGAGAAAGAGAAGTGCACAAACAGTGATCAGCAGGGTTTGAACAGAATCGATATGCGCCTGGCGAGAGAGGCCAATATGGTGGGGGTCCATGGCAAATAATCCGGCAGCGATGATCGATGGCCAAAAGCCAATAATCGACAAAGCCCCAAGGAATAAAAGAGGGGCGACCAAGGAGGAAACCGCTGCATTGGCAATTCGACAGGCCGACAGATGGTCGAGGTAGCCTGGCTGGCCTGGCGACAATCCTTTGGAATGATTGTAGCGCTCAGAGAGATATTGACCGCCCGCCATCACCACAGCTGCGGCAATACCCGGGTGGGGTAAATGAGTGGTTAGGTGCTGATATTGCTCAGCTCGAACGTTCTTAACAATCTGATAGCTGCGGGCTTGCCAATGCAGTTCA
>CBDUGV010000203.1:0-8106 GCA_965366815.1 uncultured Bdellovibrionales bacterium
CCTTTACCAAATTGGATTAGTAGGTTCAGCTGCTCTCTCCCCAGCGTCAGCAGCAAACTCAGCTTCCCCTTCCCTTCCGGCGAATTAACAGTGGAAATTCGAAAACTCAGCTAAAGCAGTTAGGTTGTTCGATCAAACGGCGGGACTCGGTTCAGGAGATTCTGCCGGTGTGGGTTCTGGCTCTGGACTATCTTCGGGCTCAGGCGATTCCGCCGGCGTAGGCTCCGGCTCGGGACTCTCCTCCGGTTCAGGAGCTTCAGCTGGAGTGGGTTCTGGCTCTGGACTCTCTTCGGGCTCGGGAGATTCAACCGGCGTCGGTTCTGGCTCTGGACACTCTTCAGGCTCGGGAGACTCAACAGGTGTAGGTTCAGGCTCAGGAGACTCTTCCGGCTCAGGCGGATTTATTATCGAATCACAAAACTCGGTGTCGTTCTCCAAATTTGCAATACAATTATCTACATCGTCGTAGTAAAATTCCCCGACACAATCATCATACGCCTCACCTGAGAGACCACTGCATTCTTCATCGGTCTGAGAAGGACCTTCAATGCAGAGTTCCCAATCTTGCATGGTCTCGGCCATGCAATCGTCATAGCTTTCTTGAGCGTCTTCTTCTCCGGGCTCGCCGCCTGGGCCAATCGCCGCGTTGGCCAGACCTGAACTCATCCCGAATACTGTCGCAAGCAGGACTACTGATGCTATCAGTTGAAAATCTTTTTTCTCTAGTAAACTTTTGGTAGCGATAAAACTCATAAAACAACCTTCACTATCTTTTTCGTTTCACGTAACTCGTTATCTTAGCCTCCACCGGAGATGCTTCATATAATCCGAAATACTTAGAGTTATAGAGACACTAGATTTCTAAAGCTAAATCCCAGTTTGTTCCCAGTCCATTCCCAATTGAAAACACCTTGCAGGAAGTAGAATGAAAGAACTGTCAGAAAAAGAACCATGCTCCGCTAGCTGGCAGAAGGAGAAAAAAGATATTTCGAAGTTGACCGATTGGTGATCGAGAATCTGGTTGAATAGAGCGGTAACATTTCGACATCGAGTTGCCTCTCTGTTACTAAATCTTACCGCAGTAAATAAGTCGGCAATTTGCTTTTATTCGCTAGAAATTCCGTAGATGGTCAAAGTTACGTCTTTGTAAGCAAATAGAGCCTCTCCACATTAGACAGGGCGATCAATTTCGATATAATCCATGGCGTCCCGCAATAGCCCTCCTTTGCTATTGGTATGTTCCTGATACTTAAAGAGAAAACACGAATACAACATGGAAAACATAGACTTTTTCAAGATGTTTTACACTGCGGTTGGTGGTTTGGGGATATTCTTTCTCGGACTTCGGTTCCTCTCGGAAAGCCTTCAATCAATGGCTGGGAGTTTCATTCAGCGATTGATCAACGTGGCTACTTCAAATCGTTTTACTGCGGTCATAGTCGGCATTGTCGTTACGATGATCGTTCAATCATCCTCCATTTCAACTGTGATGGTTGTCGGTTTGGTGAACGCTGGACTGATGAAGCTTACCCAGGCAATTGGAGTTATACTCGGCGCTAACATTGGAACCACAGTTACTGGTTGGATACTTGTCCTAAAAGTAGGCAAGTATGGGCTGCTGCTAATTGGCTTGGGTGTGTTCCCCATGCTCTTTTCAAAGCGGAGCAAGTTCTCATCTGCTGGCAAATGCCTACTTGCACTTGGGCTTATCTTTCTTGGTCTGTCTTTTATGAGCGGCGCCTTCAAGCCGCTGAGAGGAAATGCGGAATTCATCTCTTATCTTGCCTATTTTGACGCCACATCTCTCGTCAGCGTCTTGGGTTGCGTTTTAATCGGTTGCCTCCTCACTTTTGTGATTCAAAGTAGTTCTGCGATGCTAGGAATAACTATCGCAATGGCTTCAACCGGCACTATCACTTTTCCTACCGCGGCCGCGCTGGTTTTGGGAGAGAACATTGGCACGACTATCACCGCATTACTGGCAGGAATCGGCACTAACACTTCGGCAAAAAGGGCGGCGCTCTCTCACGCTATTTTTAATATTTGTGGGGTTGCAATTCTTTGTGTGTTTTTTCAACCCTATCTGAAGCTGGTTGATTGGGTTGTACCCGGTGTTCCAGACTTGGTGTCAGCCGATGGTTCCAAGGACCTTATTTCGGCACATATTGCCATGGGTCATACGTTGTTTAATGTAACAGCCACTCTGATTGCACTTCCAGTTCTTGGGTACTTGGCACAGTTAGTAGAATTCTTGGTACCTGCGAAGGATGAGCCGGAAGAGCATCATCTTCAATATATTGGAAGCGCCGGAAATTCGAATTCTGCGGTCGCCCTCAGCATGGCTGAGCTTGAGCTGCAAAACATGATCAAGATAGTTGCTGAAATATTCGACGAATCCGATCGATATCTTCGAACAAAGTCTCATGACCAAGCCTTGCTCGATAGTCTCTCTCGGCACGAGAAGATCACAGATAACATTAATGAAGAAATTACTTCTTTTTGTTGCCGAGTCATTGAGGGTGGTCTTACCGCAGAGCAATCTGTTCGAGCTTACACAATTATTCGTGCAGCGAGCGAGCTTGAGTCACTTGCCGATTATTGCCACTCAATTGCCAGTTATCGACATCGCCTGTATCGAAACAAATTGGATTTTAGCGAAAAGGCGTGGGAAGAAATTACGACCTTCTTCTCCCAGGTCCATGAGTTTTTTAGCACAGTGTCTGCGTCTCTGAACGAGCTGGAGCCACAGTTAATTAGTAAATGGAATCAACATGCGATCGCTTTAAATAAAGATGCTGACATTTTGAGAGATGGGCACATAGCCCGAATGCGAAAGGGCTCTTGCAAGCCACTACCGGCAATTACTTTTAGTGATCTCGCAGTCGCAATGCGGCGAGTGAAAAATCATACGGTCAATTTATATGAAGCCTTGGGGTATCATACCATTGATATTGAAGCGAACCAGGACTAGTTGCTTCAATCTTGAGTTGAGCCAAAGGTAGTTAAACAATGACAAACGGGTGGTATAAAATGAGATTGTTCACACTAGCCTTCTTAACTCTGTTTCTTGCTAATACTAGCATTGCTCAACTGGTTATTGCAGTTGACCAAGCATCACCGGGCAATGAGGTCGCTTTCTCTGGAACGACATCACTGGTGTTAACTACCGATCCCGGCAGCTGCTATTGCTGCACGTTTGTTCCAAACCCTACGCAGTCTGTACCGGCTTTCATCGCCGCGTTTGAAATTGACTCTGGGAGTGGGTTTGAGAACTTGGCGGTTGAGAACCGAACCTTTACTGCTCCAAGAACTTTTCGAGGGCAAAGAGCATGCTTTTCAACACCCGACAACGGCAACACATCAACCATTCGGTTTACTGTTGCTGGGGCAAACCCAGCACTTGTCCGATGTGACGAGACCAAACTTTTCGGTGGCTTTAATATTAGCGCAACGCCTTTCAATTTTCTTGAAATAGTAAACACACTGAGTAGTAATGAAACCGATGATGGTACAGTGACTCCCAAGGTTACTGTTTCCGATACTGTTAGTGATCAAACCATTCTCGACAATTTCTCGGTAGACCCAGTGAACGCCGGTAAAAGGAAGGATATTGATTTAGGTAGTTCCGTTAGACAAGTTGTCGGGGATGCCACAGTAGCTCCAGTTGTATTCGGTCCCGTTTCTCTTTGCCATGATGGCCCTCCCGGTTCTCTGAGAGTCACTCTTAGCCAGTATGACGCAAATCTAAATTTGGTAAATCAGCAGGAGTTTAAATCTCGGGGCCAAATGACCGGTAGTCGATAGAGGCCTGCATCCTGGTTGAATTCTGCAACTCATGCTGGGCAGAAGTTTAAGTTTCAGAACGAGCCGATTCTAGAAGCTCAATTATTTCCTTAAACTCTTCCCGTGGTTGTAGCTGATTAGCTAAATCAATCGGCGTAAGCCCAGCGCTGTTGGCAACATCGATCGCGGCAACATGCGAGATCAAAAGGGCTACTGCCTCACTGTTCCTACTCCTGACGGCGTGGTGGAGCGGTGTATTGCCTTCCTCATCGGCAAAATCTTGAATAACTGCGACACGGCTTTCTTCCAATAGAATCTTGATAATATCATAGCGCGCGTTCTTTGCAGCAATCGTAAGTGCTGAGAGCTGAGAAACGGGCACAATGTTGGGATCGGCATTATTCTCAATGAGATATCTCAGCAGTTCTGTATACCCTTTCTCCACTGCGAGATAGAGCGGTGTCCTCCCTTCAGAATCTCGCACATTCACGAGAGCTCCGCTCTTGCACAACTCCCGCAACAATCGAGGGTAGTGGTTTGCGACCGCGAAATGGATTGGATACGCCCCTCGCGATTCGTCGTAATAGTTTGGATCGTAGCCAGCTAGAAGTAGTGGTAGCGCATGATGCCTATATAGGTCTTTTCGAAACAAACTTTCAGGATAAGCAACATCCGCTTCTGTGTTGAGCAGCATGCGCAACCAAGGGAGTTTTGTGTCGAGTTGTCGCTCTGCCGCCAAACTGATTATCGAATAGCGCCAACGTGCCGAGGAGTTCACTCGAGGAGGAGCAAAAATTAATAACGCTAATCCACAGTAGAGAAATATTCGCAAAGTACGATCCGAGTTCTTCTGTATCTGGTAGAGGGTATTTGGATGCTCCCTCAGCACTGCACTACCCTTTTCATTCCGCACTCTAGCAGCACTGTGAGTTGTGCTCGAAATGTCAGAGTGTTCATCAATGAGAGAAAGTACATCGGCCATAGATCCAGGACGATCTTTTCTATTTTTTTGCATGCAGTTGAAAACGAGCGAAGTAAGCCAGTCTGGTGCGGTGCTCTCTTCCAACAACGCAACTGGAATTTCTGACGTAATATGTTGGTCCGCTAGCTCCCAGAACGAGGTCGCTCGATACGGCAAGCGACCAGTAATCAGCTGAAACGCCATCACGCCAAATGAGTACATATCGGCACGCCCATCAATTAGCTCTGAGCGCAGTTGTTCTGGAGACATGTAGTAAGGAGTGCCAAGCACTTTACCATGTCCTGTGAGGTTCGACTCTTGTCTAACCATTTGAGCGATTCCAAAGTCGGCAACCAACACCTCTCGATCCGATGTAACTAACACATTTTCTGGCTTTATGTCGCGATGGACGATTCCGAGTGAATGTGCGTAGGCAAGGGCATCCGCTACGGACCGCAGTACTAGTAAGAAAAAACTCGGATCTTCCTGATATCGAGTCTCGTTCATCAGTTCCGCAAGTGAGATACCATCGCAGTACTCCATCTTTAGAAAACAGATCTCACGGGAATGCCGCCCCATACCAAAGCTAGTCAATATATTAGGATGAGAAAGACGCATAGTAATTCGTGTTTCAGAACGAAATCGACTGTAGGTATTATTGTCTAGCAACAGGTGAGGATGAAGCAATTTTATCGCTACTTTGTGATTATCACACTGCGTATCATGTGCTAAGAAGACGCTCCCAGTTGCGCCAGACCCTAGGAGCGAGACGAGTTGATAGCGCTGCTCGAGCAACTTGTTTTGTTCTAAAAAGCTCTCAAAAGCCGTTTCCACTCACTCCTCTATAGATTCGCTTTATTCGCCTGCAATATTTCTTGCCAGTATGTCTCTGTATTTGTCGCAGCATAGTCAAAGACAGTTTGGCCCAAATCATCTCGTGCTTTCAGACTCGCTTGGTGATTCAATAGCACTTGGAAAGTTTGACGCGCAGTTGGTGTCGCACGATTTTGCACTAATCTCATAAGAGGAGTTAACCCACTACTATCTCGAACATCGGCATCAAACGAATTGTGTAATAATAGATCTAGAATCTCTGCCCGACCTCGCTCGGCTGCAAGGTGAACTGCAGTTCGCCCATCAAAGGTTTTTCTCGACCGAATCAGACCGTTGCGATTGGTCCCGCTAGTGAGCAGTAGTCGAACAAGTTCCAAATCCCCAACTGAAACTGCCCAAAGAAATGGTGTCGTTCCGGTCTTATCCTGAACCGAAGCAGAGGCTCCTTTTGCTAAGAGAATCCCAACATGAGAAATATTGCCGGCCTTCACCGCGAGCATTAGTGGCGTTTCGCCTTTGAAGTTTCGCGCATCAATGTGACGAACATCCTTCAGTAGAGCATAGATCAAGTCCAGACTGTCACGACGAACCGCGATGTGAAATACAGTTTCACCCAGCGCATCTCTAACACCGAGATTGGCACCAGTAGCTATCAACGTTTCCATCTCAATAGATTTCCCTACTCTTGCACATTCGAGAATGTCGTTGGCAGAGAGAGCTGAATAGCGGCCGAAACTAATCAGGTCTCGCGCAAATTTCGTATCGTAGCCAAGCTCCTTTTCAAATGGGAGGAGCCAAACAGAGAGTTGGCGACGCGAATTATCATGCCAAAGGACAGCGAGAACAAAAGTAACAACGACGGCAAGGAGAGAAAGACTTCTAATCCAGTTAATGTTTTGCCGAGAAAACAGCTGATTACTCCGCTGTTGTTGACGGACAACTGTACGCAACTGAGTTTTACTTTGAACGTCATCATTTCCTCGGTGTTCATGCAAACGTCCAGCAACCTCAGTCATAGTGAGCGTGCGCTGGCTACTATCCTTCGTCGTGCAATCCACAACCAGCTTCACTAGCCAATCCGGCAGTCCTAGAGATTGTAGGGGTTCAAGTGGGAGTGGCGCACTTCGGTGTTGCTCACCTGTAGAATAGAAATTATTCCCTATGAAGGGGAGTTTTCCAGTGAGCATCTCATAAGCGAGAATACCAAAAGCATATACATCGATTCGAGGGTCAGGTTCCGCACCCAGAAACTGTTCTGGCGCCATATAAGCCGGTGTTCCGGGAGCTTCGCCAGTTTTAGTAAGTCCTAATGACGACTCAAGCCCGTGTGCTAGCCCGAAATCAGTAAGCTTTACTAAACCGCTCCGATCGAGCAGAATATTCTGCGGCTTCAGATCTCGATGTACAACATTTTTCTGATGAGCGAAACTAAGCCCTTCCGCTAATTGAGTGAGTATGAAGCGAACTTCCTTGCAAGGCATTCTCCGGCCAGAATAGCTGTTAAGTATAACTTCCAGGTCACAGCCAGCCACATATTCCATAGTCAGATACACAGCATTGTCGATCTGTTCGAGATCATAGACTCGCGCAATATGGGGATGAGCGAGCTGACGGGCAAGCATCACTTCGTTGTGAAAGCGCTTTAGAATAATATTGTCGTTGATCAGATCGAGATGAAGTACCTTCAATGCAAGAGACTGTCTATCCAAGGTTCGATCCAGTACATGATACACCGTCCCGACCGTTCCGCTGCCGAGTGTTTTCACAACTTCATAGCGATCTGCAATTGATGTGCCGCTAGTGAAAGGCAAGAGACGTACTCCTCGATAGGCCCCAGAAGAGGCTAAAATAATTGAAGATTTCTAATTATGAAGTCGACGTAATAGGTATTGAGCTTGAAGTAGAGACTGCAACCAGAACTATGCCTTTAGAATCATTAAATTTATCTTTATCCAGAGCTAGACTCTGGACTAGATTCAACCCCGGGCGGGCGATCTGGTGTCTGGGAGTTGCTCTACTTGCTCTCTGGCCAATCTTTTTAGTTGCTCCACTTCCACAGGACTATAATCCAGGCGAAGTGTTACGCTATTCAATTCTGCTCTACCTTAGTTTCGCTGTCTCACTCAGCGGTATAGTGGCAATGATACTTTCGCGCTATGGATATCGCATATTTGACTTCGGCCTTTACTTGTCAGTTGCAGCGCCAATGCTGCTTATTGGAGCAAGCGCATTTCATTTGTATTTGCGATTTGTTACCTTCTCATTATTCTACATAGCGACTTCGCTCGCCGCCTATTCCGCCTACAAGCATCTCTAAGAAGTAGATTTACTGAGAGACTACATAAACCGCTCTGGTTTCCCAGCAACGACGGTGGCAAACCGATCCCTGAACAACTGCATGATTGGCCTTGGTCTAAGCAACCTTGATACAAACCGCTCAGCCGTGCTACCAAAGGACCGATGTCCACTTCGATAGAATTCTCCGTTGCTGGGACGACCAGCACGCTTCAATTGTCCGATCAAGTCTT
>CBDUGV010000204.1:0-8100 GCA_965366815.1 uncultured Bdellovibrionales bacterium
TCCCGGGGCACAAAGAAAACTAGCAGAGCACAAGGCCTCAGACCAGTGTCGCGGTCGTCCAAGCCTGTCTACACATTCTGACCTACAGTGACGGCTTGGGCGGCACTTTAGGAGTCGCCTCTGCCGCTTTCGTTTCACCCTCGGCCGCCTGCTTCCGATGAGCAGAAACATCCAACAACGTCTGCATCTCTCGGAGTCGCGGCGCCGTTTCAGCAGAAAAAAGAGAAATCTGCAAAGTGCTCACTGCGGTAGCAGTCCGACCCTTCGCATCAACTGCCAAAACAAACCCAGCAAACGGCACACTCGTAGTTCCATCCTTGCCCTGAGCGAGAGCCCAACCAGCCAGCACAACTCGCTCAAGTAAGCCGCGGTGGGTATATACAAGTTTATACACCGGCAATCGCGTTTCCGTGTCGATCGCTATTACTTCGCGACCAGTTTGATAAAACGCATTTCGGGGCCATACTTCAAGCAACCAAACTTCTCGAGGAACAAAATACATACTAGTGGGTAACCAGCTGGCATGGGTCGGGAACTGCCTTGTTTCAAAATTCCAACGTACCGAGGTGACACTGCCATCGAGTAACTGATGATATCCTTTGGCAAGCTGCGTTGAGGCTTCTCCTTCGGCAGTCTCCAGTAAAAACGGAGTGAGTGCAGGGAAAGGAACGAGTATGCGCTTTTTCCCGATAAATTGCGCTCTCATCCCTTGAATTTTCGCCCCAAGTAGGAAGAAGTCATCGAGAGTGATTACTCCATCGAGTAGTGCATCGCCTCGATGGCCACTAGGGACTTCCCGACTCTTTTCAATAACAGGCGAATAGAGCCAAGAGCGATCTGGAGCAATCCCTCTCTGTCGCCATAGGAGCTGAGAATATCCTAAAACGACAGCAGGTGAACGCAATTGCAAGACCTCTTGTTGCCATAGGTCTCCAACGCCAGAAAAAAGTGGCTGCACCGCTGGAACTTCTGATGCAACTGGAGCCAACGACGTTGAAGATGACGAAGAAGAATCTTGATCTGCTTGTTCTTTCTCATCCGTATCACCCGAGACACTCTGAGCGACTGGATTCCATTGACGATACAACACCCCCCGTGCGCGTCGAACAGCTGACTGACTGCCGACCCAGGCAATGTCGAGGTCATACAGTATCTGTCTTGCCGAGGATTCGGCGTAGGTCGCGTTCCATAAAATCTTATATGGCAAACTAGGATCGTGCTCTGTCGTGGTATCCATACGCGCGGTAACATCTGGAAACGGAAATCCTCTCGGAGGCAAGCCATCCTCACTCCTCTGGAGCGAGCCTTTTTCATCGATCGAGTAGCGCCCTCGATTGTTTTTCGACGCTTCGTTCCACTCGGAACTATACTCCCAGGAGAAATCCAAGTCCGAAACCAGGCGAACGATGAGTCGGCCCGAGCCGACCCATTCTGCAATTGGTTCAAGCAGGAGATCGCGATACTCATTTAGATTTCTTTGGCCAAGGACGATTCGCGCTCCTCGGTCCCGAGGCCCGGGAAGTTCATCCTGCTCTGCTGCGTGAACCCGCACCGCCAGGGGCCAGCCAAACAAGATAATAAAACTTAGTATTTTAATCACAAAAGATCACACCTCTGCATACATACCCTCCCCCGAATCTAGACCGTCCACTCGATTTTCAAAAGCACTCTAAAAAAGCTCGGATTCTTGGGAAAATTCTCTGTTGAACAAACAAAGTCAATATCTCGAAGAATATTCGTGAGAAGCAGCATCATTATCCTAGAGACGTTAGGGGTTTAAGACCTAGCGAGCTAATTGAAGAACGCTTTACGACACAAGTAAAAATGCAACTTTCGCTGAAGCACCCAGCTGAAATAATTTCCTTCCTGACTGCCCTGACCGGAGATCGTCAGAGTGGTGAAGTATTGCTCCAAAGCAGTGACCAAAGCGCCAAGGTCTATCTCAATGATGGTCTTGTGCTCTGGGCATTCGCAACTGGTCAAGAAGAGAGCTTCCAAAGTATTTTGATAAAGGAAAATCATTTATCAAAAGAGGAATTATTAGAAGGAATAAAAGGAGCCCGCGAAAAGGGGAAGAAAAATCTCGACGAAATTCTTCTCGTTCTAGGAATCGAAAATTCTGACTCGCGTGGCAATATTATTGAACGACATACGCGCTCCGCACTCGAAGCGCTCCAGGGTTGGTCTTCTTGCCAAGCGCAATTCAATTCAGTCCCCACACCGATGAGCTCGAATGTTCCCGGTATAGATCTCAAGAATTTGATAAGCGACATTCCTGTCGTCAACAATGGCAACCACAAGAGCGAGAGCCCGAACTCCAATTCCTCAACTCGCAGATCGGTCGAGCCAATTCCAATAGATCCTTCATCAAGTCAAATCCGCGAGGTAAGCCGGGCAAGTCGACCCACCTACGGCACCGACACCCGTCCAGAAACAGAAGTCAGCACTATTCCAGATATTCTGGAGCAATTCAGAGTTGAGATACCAAATTTTGTAGCCGCAATGATCATTGACGGCCAAACCGGAATGCCAGTTGCAATGCTGAGCGATATTGAAGAACTCGACCTAGAAATAGTGAGTGCCTTCTTCCGCAATATCAGTAAATCCGCAGTAGACGCCCTACTCGCCATGGGCAAAAGCGGTGATATGGGCTGTCCGCTCGAGGAAATTCTCATTACGTCCGAAGACGAATTCGCACTGATGCGGGTCCTGAAAAACGGTGCGCATTTCCTCTACATTGCCATAGACAAGAATTCCAACCCAGGCATGGCCCGAGTCACGATTCGGCGCTATCTAGAGAAAATAAACGAACTCTTATAGAGAAGTGAGAGGGATGTACGTCTTCGTATGTCCCGATTAGCGAGAGCTAGTATTCTATCGAGGGGTCCATCGGGTCGCTTTCGATTTTCTTCAATCGACGCATATGTTCCTTGAATAAGGCTTCAGGACCTTTGTCCTCGATGGTGCGGGAACGCTCCATGAGTGTTTCCTTATCTTCAACAAAAGCTCGAGGATCCGGCGGATAGATTTCTGGATGTATGCCCGTGTCCATTCGAATCGCATCGACCGGACAGGCTTCAACACAATACCCACAGTAGATGCAGAGCAGGGTGTCAATCTCATACCGATCGGGAAATTTCTCTACCGAAGCGTCATCATGCTCGGCGGCCTGAATATGGATGCATTCAGCAGGGCACGCGGTGGCACAAAGAAAGCACGCAGTGCAACGAATCGAACCATCATCGTTTAAGGTAAGGCGATGTCGCCCGCGGAACCTGGGTGCGTAAGGTCGAGCTTCATCGGGATACTCAATAGTTGCCCAGGCTCGTGCATTGCGTCGCAAGCCAATAACCTGCAGCAAATGGGTACTCAGGTGTTTCAACAAGTCGCCAGATGTCTGGGCAACCCCCTTACAGATCTCCCAGATGTACAAGCGTTCCAGGAATGTTAGTTCTTCACGTCGCTTCACTGAAAATGTAGCCTCCTCAATCGGCACGTTCGGAAACGCTATACCGCGTATCTCGACAAAATTGCAATTTATTCCGGATATCCGTCAAGATCGAGTGAAAGTAGTGAAAAAAATTGACTTTCAACGCGGATAAGGTAAGAAAAGGAGTCGGTTTATCCGCCCCTAACCTAGTAATTTCATAATAAAATAAAATGATTCAAACTGTCGAAATCTTCTATTCGTTTCAATGTCCTTATTCATACCTCGCCATCGATCGGCTGTCGCAAATTGGTGACGCCTTCGACGGGAAGGTCCTGTGGCAGCCCTACTCGGCTCGAGCCGCAGGCAAGAACTTTCAGGGACACAATATTCCAGCTGATCGAGCTAGCTACATCAGAGAAGACGTGGTCCGTCTTGCTCAAAAGATGGAAATGCCTTTGGTGATGAAGCCCGATTGGCCTGAAGGAGAGTTCGACCCTGAGCGCAGTATTCGTGGAGCTGTGGTCGCGTCGGATCTCGATATTAGTCTCGAGTATAACATCAAGATGTTCCATTGCTGGTGGGGCGAAGGTCTCGATCCGAACGATCAGGCATTCTTCGTTGAGCTCTGTGATGATCTCGATATTGATGCGAATGAGTTCTCCGGTCGCATCAATACAACCGACACCCGGGAACGGGTTCGAGGTATCTATAAGCGTGGGCGAAAGCTTCAAGTTTTCGATACTCCGACAATCGTTATCGGCGAAGAGCGCTTTGTAGGCATGGATCGCATAGACGCGGCGATTGAGCGCCTCAAAGAACTTGAACTGCAAAAATCAGGCTGGTAATCAGCCTGTTGCGTGGGTCCGACCTTGCATCGACCTCGCTTCATTGTAGCGAAATCCCAAATAGCATCTCAGTGCTGTAGGCTTACCTCGTCCCAAAGCCACCATCTCTTCTCTGTGTTGCGTAGGCGTGCTGGGGCAGAAGTAGAACTGATTGTTCGGGAGACGAGTGAGTGCTTCGTTGCGACAGTCGAGGCGAATGCTAGCTCCCAAGAATCCATCTTGCAGATTAGCGGGCCTGCTCCAAAGAGCACCATGACCCCTCTCACCCTGGTGGTAGGTCTTCCGAAACCTCGAGCCGCTGAATTTATTGTGCAACGCTGCATAGAAGCCGGTGTAACTCAGATTTGTTTTTTCTTGGCCGAGCGCAGCCAAAATTGGTCGGGCAGCCAGCAACGACAACAGCGCCTCCACAATCTTCGAGACAGTGCCACCGAGCAATCCCGCACTCCGGTAGTCTGCCAATTGAGCTTCGATGATTCCCTGCAAACAGCTCTTTCAAAGCTCCATCAAGGGGAAAACGCCCCTAACGCCAAACGAATGCTCCTGACGGGCCCTTCTGAGGAATTGGAAGAACAAGCGCAACCACCTAAAATCACAGCATTATTCTCTAATTCCCACCAATCTGAACAGATTTCGTCAGCCTCTAGCACTTCTGAGCTTGAGATTAATTCAGAAAATGACGAGATCTATCTAGTGATAGGTCCCGAGGGCGGATTGAGCTCATCAGAGCAAAGCATTGCAGGTAGCTACTTGTATCATTCTGTTTCTTTAGGGCCGAGTGTTCTCCGCACAGAAACCGCTGCGCTCGTTGCAAGCGGTATTTGTCGGGTGCTCAACTAGAAGCGATTTATTTTAGGTTCATACGGGTTTTATGAAGTGCCCTAAATGCGAACTCGCATTATCCGATAGTCGGGACAGCTGTCCACGGTGTGGTCTCGACCTGCGCACGCACAAGAAGCGACTTGGAATCCGAGCACCTCGCGCCGCACAGTCGAATGCGGAAGACGGGGAGAATCCATCCGTGGAAGCGGATGAATCGGACGGGGCTCAATCAGAATACAATGTGCCAAACCCGGACGAGTTGGCATCACAACTCGCCACAATACCCGAATCACCCAAAAACCGACGATCGCTTTTTCGCGACGAGAAACCGAAAGACGATCTCACAGATCTACTCGAGGCGCTTGGAGAACTTGGTGAAGAGGTAGAACTGCCAACAAGCAACGAAGAATCGAGTGACGGACTCGCGGTGGTCGACGCCGGTAAGAGTGAACTAGTCCCCCCTCCTTCTTTTGACGAAATCGCCAATCTCGAAGAACAGCGGCTACAAGAATCCCAACCCGACCCTTCCGATTTAAGCGATCCGATTGCTCATATTCAAACTGGGGTACTCGGAGGTGTTTCCGCCGAAGAGGAGGACGCGGAGAATATCACTGCCGACAACTTATTTGGCTCAGACACGTACGAAACTGAGCTCGAAGAAACCGAAGCGGACGCCGAGTCTGAGGAGCCAGCAGAAGAACTAAAAGAGGCACCCGCAGAGTTGGATGGTATAGATGCACCAATCGCCGTTGCTCAACCGGTCACCTCTACACAGCGGCAACGTGCACCAGAAGTATCCCCGGAAGTACTAGATTTTAGCGAATCCGATGATTTCTTAGAAGAAAAACTAGACGAAATGATCGGCGATCTCGTCTTCGACGTTGAAGCAGTTCCACAGGAGAAAAAGGCAGCTCCGGTCGCATCACACAACGAGAACACGATGTTCTTCGATGACATGGAAATCAGTTTCGAAATCGAAGTTGATGACGATGAGGACGAGGACCAAAGCGCAGGGCGCACACCTTCGGAATCGAGCATTGCTCAAGGAAAATCACTGTCGGAGCTCACCGCAGTATGGGGCAAGGCACCCGAACTCCAATCGACACCGGCAAGTGAGCCACCCGCGAAGCCAGGGGATGAACTTCTATCTGGATTGATGGAATCACTCGACGTGATTGAGTCACAATCCGAGCAGAAATCGATCGCAGCAACTACTGACGAACCTGCCGTTTCTCCGCCGACCACGCCAGCGCAGCCAAAGGCTGCTGCAAATGCATTGCCCGACACGGTCCGCGCGACACTTCGCGCCGCGCAGAAGCAAGACGACCCTTCTGTCATGAGACTGGCGAAACTTCTTGCTGAAGCATATGGTGTCGATCCGGAACAGCTAGTCGATAGCGAAAGTATCGACTCCCTCCAAGCAGAACTCGATCAAGAACTTGGAGAACTCCTAAGCGATGGTGCATCTTTCTTTTCCCTCGAACAGCCAGTCGACGTAAGCAGTGCCCCACGAGAAATGCACTCGAGCTCCACCCTCCCGGTAAACGAACAAAGCGCAGAACTCCTCGAGCTTGAAGACGAGTTGAAGAACGAACTCGATGCACTCAAATCTGAGGGTATGAGTTTCTTTGGCGAGGAAGAAAGCACCCCGACACAAGAAAACGCTTCTGTAGCTTACGCGGAGCAAGACGAAGAACTTGCGGATGAACTCGCAGCGCTTGACGCAGAACTCAGCGATGAACTAGAGAAGCTCGCAGCCGAGCAAGAGAACGCGGCACCAACTGCTGAGCCCGATGTTGAAGACCAGGCAGCACTCGCATCTGAGATCGGTGAACTCGCGGCTGAACTAGAAGCCGACCTACAGCGAATCGAAGAAGACGATAGACCAGATGAGTTTGGCAGTGAACTTCCTGAAGAAATTGCAGCGCTCAGCGATGAACTAAGCGAAGAGCTCTTACTCCTGATGGAGAACGGCCACCAAGAAGTAGATAGCGAAAGCTCAACTTCGGAACGAATTGAGACCATCGTCGACAATAGTCCCGTCGAACTGAGCGAAGTTTGTGAAGAACTGGAGCACATTCTAGAAGAAGTTGAAGCTGGAAGCGCAGCTGCGCATGGAGAAGTGCAAGCACCAACAACTGGTCGCTTTTTTCAAGAGGATATAAAACGCCAAGAAGAAGAACCAAGCGAAACAGCCGAAACGCCATCGCTCACAGCCGCTGACACTACCGCGGAACCTCTCGATGTAACTGTTCAAACAGGGAAATTCCTGCTTGAAGACCTTGAGCGCGTCTCGGAAGAGTCCAAGGTAGAGGACGATAAGGAGGTCGTCGCTAAGGAATCAGAGCACTTCGAACTCCCTGAGCCAATGGATGTCTCCACCCAGACCGGAGCATTTCTTGTTGCTGACCTGGACAGAATCTTAGAAGAAGAGAGCGGCGAAGTTCCGACTGAAGATCCAGAAGAAGACGAAACGGAAGCACTTAAGGCAGAGACGATCGAACAGCGGCCAGAGCCCCTGGACGAAGCCTCACAGACCGGAGCATTTCTGGTCGCAGATCTAGATCGAATTCTTGAGGAGTCGTCCGAAGAGGAGTCTCACGAAGAGAGCCCCGAAGAAGCGAAAGAAGACAGCCCTCAGAGCGCTGACTCGAGTGATGCACTGCCAAAACCACTAGAAGAAGCGGTCCAAACCGGCGCCTTCCTCCTAAGCGACTTAGATAAAATTCTCGATGAGGAAGAAAGCGAAGACGAAGACTCCGTAGAGGATACTGGGCTAGAGGCATCGACCAGCGCTGATCTACCAGAGCCGCTTGAAGAAGCTGTCCAGACGGGTGCATTCCTTGTTGCTGATTTAGATAGAATACTCGACGAAGAAGCAGAGACTATAGAAGAGCTAGAAGCTAAAGAGAGCCTCAAAGAAGATTCCGAAGCAGAATTAGAAGTCAGCCTCGACGAGCAAGACGACGTTGCAGAAGAGCTAGAAGCTAAAGAGAGCCTCGA
>CBDUGV010000205.1:0-8093 GCA_965366815.1 uncultured Bdellovibrionales bacterium
GGGAAAAACTGCAATGGCCAGTCAGATCCATGCAGCATACGGTCAACGACCCTACTATCCTTAAGCGCCTCAGCCAGGTAGCCCAATTTGTTAATCTGCGTCAGGCTCGAGTTGTCGGTGTAGAGATTGCTATAGCGCTCAAACATCGGGAGTATCCGGTAGAAGTAGCCCACACCATCTTTTTCTCCGGTGCTGGCAATATGCGCTGCAATTACTGTAACTCCGAGGCTCAGAGGGAGTGATAATCTCACCGGGTCAGAGAGTTCATCATGAGAGTGCGCAAAGGATCTCTCGTTGCCGGCATGAGTGAGCAGCGGCAGCCCAAGTTTTTTCATTTTCTGGTAAAAGGGGATGAGTTTCGGATCGGCTGGATCTATATGCATTATAGAGGGAATCCATTTCACCAACACCGCCCCGTCTGATTTTACTTTTTCAAGGCGTTCCAATGCATCTGGGCGGTTTGGGTTAATGCTTGCCCCAAATAAGAGGTTGTCATAGCGGGCCGTTTCTTGCGCGACGAATTCATTGGGAACATATACTTGAGTACGCTCGGTTGAAAGGGATCCGTCTTTAAGTATGACCCCGTCAAGCGCAAGCACCACCGCCTGAGCAGTGTATTTTGATTGAGCAACACGTTGGCTGAGTTGGGCTACAACTATTTGATCCCCGGCAGACTGTACTTCTTCTACCGAAACCCCGAATGCACTCATGTAAAAATGGAATTTATAACTATTGCGCAGCTCGTCAGAAACGAAACAACCGCTATTGCCAGCACCGATGCCAGCAACATGTGTGTGCATATCTAGATAGGTTTTCTCCGGAGGCAAGCGCAGCTTCTCGCTCGCCGTCCCAAGCGGGAGCTTGTCGAGAAACAACAGCGCAATAATACCCACACCTAATACGGACGCTATGGCAATACCACAGAGTGCGAATAGGCGCCGTAGAATGGACGAGCAGAATTCGAGGAATTTAGTTATCATCGGACCTTCCAAACTCAGATGATATAACTGCTTGAATCTATTGCAACAAGAGGATTTCCTCTATTTTCTTGTAAACCATAACTCCTCCGTATCGCACTAATGAGTGAAGACCTAGCGAAGGGACCTCCAGATTCAATGTCCGAAAAGGAGCTATTACAACTGGTTGGCCGCAGAGATGGCGATCGATTTGCCCGCGAAGCGGCCTTAGAAGAATTGCTCCGGCGGCAATACGACTGGGTAACGAGGATGTGCGTCTTTGAGCTACGAGATGAGGAATCAGCGCTTGATTGTGTGCAAACCATTATGATTGAGATTGCAAAAAGTATTCATCGATTTGATGGGCGCGCTCAATTAAAGACGTGGGTTTTTGTGATAGCGAAGCGCTGCATTGGTCGTGCTCGAAAGCAGCAACAGCTGAATTTGCAACGACAGCAGCCCTTCGAGGGCGCCGATGAGGCATCTGAAGGATTTCAGGTCACCAAAGGTGCCGACGCGCAGCTAATTGCAGGTGAGCAACAACAGATGCTGCTCGGGCTGATCGCCGAGCTACCCGAACGGCAGCGCCATGCTTTGCTCTTGCATTATTTCGAAGATGTCCCTGTTGAACAGGCGGCACAGCGACTCGGATGTTCCGTGGCAACGCTTAAGACTCATTTGCATCGAGGGCGCAAATCGCTTGGGAAGCGAATTGTTGCTCGAGGAAAACAGTTACTTGCTAATGAATAGAAATGTGTGTGCAGCGATATGAGTAAGGAAAAAGATCTTGAGACTGCCTTAGTGCAATTGCTTCGTGATTCTGGGAAGCAGTTTCGCACAGACCTTGAGCACGCAGGCTTAGAAGAGCATAAGCGTGAGGCAATCGCTACAGCGATTCGCGCGCAAAGAGAAGTCGCGGAGAGACCGCGGCCATTTGCTTGGCTAGTCGATCTCGGGGCGACTAGAATAGCCGCCGGTTTTGCAAGTGGTTTTGCTTGTATTTTGATTGGTTGGTTCCTACCGCAAATCATGATGACCACAACGCAAGATGAGGCCGTGCAAATGGCTTCGGTGAGTCGGTACGAGGCTGAGTATGACGGCTTGTCATTGGCTATTGAACTTGAAGATCTAGAGGCAGCAGTCGAGTCCTTTTCGGATTCTGAGAATAGTGAAACGCAATACACCGACTCTGCGCAAGCTGGTTCCTATGTATACGACGATTCAGTGACCTTTGGGGGGTTCGACCTTGGATATGAAGCTTTGGTCATTACCGCAGAGGATTTAGAAGACAATGGAGTCATGGAAGAAGATGAAGATGAAATGTATTCGACCTAGTAAGTATTTCTTTGCGGTTGCACTCTTGTCGTCGCTGGTCTGTCTTTTGGGATATGCCTACTCAGTTCCCAAAGCCTTTTCGCAAGAGGGTACACCGATGGACTCACCGCTCGCTCCACAAGGAGTGGAGGCTGAGACGGAGCCGGGGGTTGACGGCCCGCCGCCTCGATCGATCCGCGAGCGTTTGGGTGAGCGCAGAAGGCGGGGGGGGAGAGACCAGCACACAGGAAAGAGGATGGACCGTTCGCGTGCGGGCCGAGGAGGGCATTCACGTCGAGGTGCTTTGCATGCAAAGGCGAAGTTTCTGGAGTTCTCGAGTCAGTATATAGAGTCGGTTCAAGATCCCTATCAAGCGCTAGGATTTGCTGCGATCGGCATCAAGGAATTACATCGGCGTGAAGGCAAGCCAGAGCGCGCCGTTGAGGAGCTGGAGCAAGTATTGGCAACCACCAAAGATCGCAAAGCGCGTAACGTGCTGTTGTTTGTTATTCGGCAAGTGCACGAAAGTAGCCAAAACAAGGAAGGTTTTATGGCTGTCAATCAGCAGATTATTGAGGAAAATCTGGCTGCGGTGGTCGATTAACGGCTTCTGAGCCGTTAGAATCTCAGGTAGTGCCGCGAAAGGCACGGCTCATTGATACGGAGATTTTGGCAGAAGCAGTAAATTTCTGTGTCCGGTAGACCTATTCAGGCTGGGGTTTAAAAGCGGAATCTGATCTACAGGGCGCAGCGCACAATAGTTGGTTCTAGACCCCTTGGGGTTCTAAACTTTTTGGGCTCTTGCCCGTGATTTCTCTTCTTCTTTCATTGGTAAGAGTCGCCCCTCAGCTGTCCGTTTCTACAGCAGGTACCCTGTTGAAGGTCTCGGCACTTGAGGAGCGACTTTAACCACGAAAGGAGGGGATCATGACCCACGACAAGATACTCGCTCGGGAGATTCGTCCGCGTATTCTCAACCATCAATGGACCACTCGGTATGCAGGGTACTCCGCCAGGATTCTCTGCGATCGTGATGGAAACGCTGGCCTCGCAGCTTTTTGCAAGATGCAAATTGAGGAGGCTGAGCAGATGCAGAAGGCAACCGAGTATTGGCGTCGAGTGAGCGAGCTGTCTGAGGTTCGGACAGTCGCTGAATTGCTCGACCTGATGCTGCTCTTCAAGGAAGGAATCCGAGAGTTGATTCGGCTTGCGGAAACGGCGGAATCTGAAGCTGAGGAAATCCATCAACACTTGGCGGATCTCGGCGGCGTGCGCCCTCAGCATCGCTTGTTCGGTGAAATTGGAGTTCGCGGCCGAGCCATACACCGTCGCCGCGTTCGTCTCGCCAAGCTCGGATGGGTGGTACGACAGTTGAGAACGGAGTTGGCGCAGCATTTCGACTCCTTCTGAACACTCTGTCTGATTCGATCCTTTTGTTGATGTCGCGCAAGCAGTGCAGCCCTCGGTCATCTTGACAAGGTAGCTGCGCTGCGCCCGCGACATGAGCATCTGCTCGGTCTAGGGAATTCCCCAAATCTTGTGATACTGCATAGTAAGTCGCCATTTCGGGTGTGAACGACAGTAGGCAAGTGCCTGCTGGAGATGAGTATTTGTCTCCGCTTCGTTCTCGCAGGTCAGGGGGGAGAGATAAAAATAGTCGAACTCCAGGTGCTCGACTGATGCGGGCTGAATCTCGTGAGGAAACACGAGTTTTAGCTCAGTTCCTGTCTTTTGCAGCAATTCGCCCTTGGGTTTCGGGCTTACAGTAAGCCAATCAATACCGTCTGGAGCCAGAATAGTACCATTTGTCTCAACTGCAATCTCAAAATCGTGATTTTTGAGTGCGCGAATCAGCGGGGTGTCCAGCTGTAAGAGCGGCTCTCCGCCAGTGCAAACGACCATTGGTGAGCCAAGGTCGTTGGGCCAGAGCTCGGCCACCGCCTGGGCCAGTTGCTCAGCGGTCGCAAACTTCCCTCCTCCTTGTCCGTCTGTGCCAACAAAGTCGGTGTCGCAGAACCAGCAGGCTGCATTGTTGCGATCTTGTTCACGTCCGGACCAAAGGTTACAACCCGAGAAACGGCAGAAGACCGCCGGTCGACCAGCCTGTGCGCCTTCTCCTTGTAAGGTGTAAAAAATTTCCTTTACGGAATAGGACATCGCAGCAACCTAGTTTGACTCGAGCCGAGTCACATAGGGAAGTGGATCGACTAAATCTAGCTGGAGAAACCCCTGTTGTCGAAGTAGGCAGGCATCACAGGTGCCGCAGGCAATCCCTTGATCGCCTGGATCGTAACAGGTGTTGGTGAGACTGTAGTCAACTCCATATTCCAAGCCAGTCTTTATAATTTCGGCTTTTGTAAGTTCTTGAAGTGGTGCATGAACAACTATTTCGCGACCTAGCTCAGTGCCCAGTTTTGTCGCTAGGTTTGCGAGCCGACTAAAAGCAGCGATGTATTCTGGTCGGCAGTCTGGATAGCCACTAGTATCAACCGCATTGACACCGATGAAGATGTCGGTAGAGCCGAGCACTTCCGCCCAGGCCAGTGCGTAGGTGAGAAAGACAGTATTGCGAACCGGGACATAGGTACTCGGAATGCTTTGACCAATTTCAGCAGCCGATCGGCCACGCTCAACAGGGGCGTCCGAGGTCAATGAAGATCCGCCAAAAGCGCGTAGATCAATTGAGACTTCTTTTTGCTCTTTGACGGCATAGACTTGCGCTATTGCAGCTGCTCTTTGCAGTTCGTAGCGATTGCGCTGCCCGTAGTCAAAGGAGAGGGCATAGATCTCAAAACCACGGTTTTTAGCGATTGCTAGGGTCGTAGTCGAGTCAAGACCACCAGATAGTAGAACAACAGCTTTTTTCATCTCGATTCAGGGCAATTCTCTAATTGCTGGGCCATATTTGGCCGAATAGTAGGGGTATAAGTAATCGGCGGAAGATTATATTCTTGGGCTGCGATGTCAAGAAAAAGAGGATTCTGCTCCTTTTTGCTTCTGAGCAGCGTCCTAAGTGTTTATAAGGAAATGAGAACCCAATTAGTCGAGCTATGCTTAAGATTTTGGTACGCTGGCCAAACGGCAACATTTCAGAATTCAAAATTGACAAGGATGCGGCGGTCCTAGGGCGCGCCCCTGAATCCGACGTCTTTTTGCCAAGTGAGCTCGCTTCGCGGCAACACGCGAGAGTTTTTGTTAAGAATGATGAAGTCTTTATCGAGGATCTGGAGAGTGCCAACGGAACCTCGGTTTGCAACGAAAAGATAAAAGTCCCCACCTCTATTACCCCTGAAGATCCGATAAAACTCGGTGATGTTTTTATTCGGGTGGTTCTGGAAGGAGAAACTCCTAAATACCTTGCCACCTCTACGGGTAGTTACTCGCTGGCAGAACGCTTAGGGGACCGCAAGCGCACCTCAGTGCTAGACGCGAATAGTTTAGACGCAACCTTGCGAGAAGCATTGGCTTCGGGACAAGACAGTGCTCCTGGAGCTGGCGACACCGGCAAGAAAAAATAATTTACATACTTAGAAATCGGTAAAGCAATTCCTTGCCAACGCTCGTAAGGATGGATTCTGGATGAAATTGAACTCCAACTGTTGATCGATGCTCGCGATGGCAGAATCCCATTATTTCGTCTGAATTGTCTTTGCTCCATGCCGTTACACGCAAGCAATCGGGTAGGCTTGCTCGCTCGACGAGCAAGGAGTGATACCGAGTCGCAACAAAGTCCTGTGCGATCCCGGTGAATATGCTCGATTCATCATGGCGAATCTTAGAAGTCTTGCCGTGGAGAATGCGTTCAGCGCGAACCACCACTCCGCCAAACGCTTGCCCAATGGCTTGATGGCCCAGACAGACGCCAAGGATGGGCACTTTGCCACTCAAACGTTGAATAAGCTCTATGGAAATACCCGCTTCATTCGGCGTGCAGGGACCGGGTGAAATGACTAGATGGTGCGGTGCGAGTGCAGCAACGTCTTCAACGGAAATCTGATCGTTTCGTACGACCTGAATGGATCGATTCCGATCGCTGACCTCGCCAATATACTGCACGAGGTTGTAGGTAAACGAGTCGTAGTTATCAATTACAAGAATCATTGTTCACCGCAGGCGCTCAAAGCAACTTCTAGAACCGCTTTCGCTTTCCACAAACATTCTTCGTATTCTCGAGCCGGGTCCGAATCGTAGACTATACCTGCACCTGCTTGAACACTTGTACCTTGCGGGCCAATGACTGCCGAGCGAATTACCACTCCTGAGTCGAGAAAAGAATCATGACCAATGAGCAGAACGGCACCACCAAAAATCCCCCGACTTGGGCCCTCCAGTTCGGCGATTATCTCCATTGCCCGTATTTTTGGCGTTCCTGTGAGTGTGGCAATTGGAAAACAAGATCGGAGTGCCGTAAGCATTGACTCTTCGGGTCGAAGTGCGCCGCTGACTTGAGTAACAAGGTGATGGACGTCTGCGTAGGTTTCCACCGTACAAAGACCGTCAACCCGAACGGAACCGATCTTCGATACTTTGCCGATATCGTTTCTTGCATGATCTACTAACATCACATGTTCGGCATGTTCTTTCGGATCAGCTCGAAGCGCTTCTTGCACACCCTGCTCGGGGGATTCCGCCAATGAGCGGGGATAGGTGCCGGCAACTGGCCGCATTGCAATGGTTGCATATTCGCTGCCGCTAGGCCGAACGCCGCACAGCAGAACTTCAGGTGAGGCACCGACAAGCGTGTGTTCAGCAAAACGAACTAAGAAATGGTAGGGAGAAGGGTTTTTCTCAATAAGTTTTTCGTAGAAGACCAATGGGTCAGGCTGACAGCTACTTTGCAAAGTATTCGCCATCACGACTTGAAAAACATCACCGGCGCAGATGTATTCTTTTGCGCGATTGACCATATCGATGAATGACGCTTTGTCGAGTCGGGGCCGAAAAGATTCTGTCTGAGCATGAGTCGCTTGAACCAGATTGACTTGCTTTGGTTCTTGGAGATTGTTGAGGGCGGCTTTCATCTGATTCAGCTCAGCCTCGTTTGAGTGCCCAGCATCGCGTGGCCAGTGGATGAGCATCAGCCGTTTTTCCTGACGGTCAATCACCAGCACGCTATCGAGTTCCATGAGAAAAGCATCTGGTTGGGAGGCATGTCCGCTGCTTCCTACAACCTTCTCCAAGAATCGCACGCTGTCATAGGATAAGAATCCGGCGGTACCGCCTACGAAAGGTGGGAGCTCGAAGTCGAATCGATGTTGAATTTCCGCAATTCGAGCCCAGTTTTTTTGATGAGAATTAGTTTGCTCGAGTTCCAACAGCGGGTCTCTCGCGTTACTGCGCTCTGGCCTTAGGTCGAGAACTCTTCTAGGCAACAGGCCCAAATAGCTGAACCGGCCAGGTTGATGGTAGGCAAACGCCTGCTTCTGACCGGGCTGGGGATGCTGATCCCAAAGGAACAAGGGGCCAGATACCTCGAGAATTTGGGCGAGGTCAGCGCTGGAATGTCCTCTCCAAGGGAAGACTTCGATTTCTGGGAATAGCTGGTTCAACTGCTTTTTCATTGCCCCTGAAAACGGTACGGTATAATGCATGTTAAGGCATTTGGCTAACTACTGAATTATTTCCTACTAATCTCGTCTATTGCCAGTGTGTTGACGCTGGGATTACAGAGACAGTAAGCTCAAAATTCTTATTCGAATTAGAATCTTATGATGAAAACTATGAAAAAAGCTGCCCCCTTTGCTTCTGCCATGCTGATAGCCGTTTTCTGCCTGGTTGGAACGGGAAATGCCCAATCGCAGGCGGATGTTCGACGAGTCATTA
>CBDUGV010000206.1:0-8044 GCA_965366815.1 uncultured Bdellovibrionales bacterium
CAAAGTGGCTCTGAGCATAAGCTTGATATCATTCCAGAGCAAAGTGAATACAAGATTGGCGATACCGCACGATTCTTAATTAAGAATCCCTATCCAGGCGCGAAAGCACTCTTTACCATCGAACGGTACGGGATATTGAAGTCTTGGACTGCAACACTTGCCGGAAGCACCGAGATCGTCGAGTTTCCCATAGAGAAAGATCATCTTCCCGGAGTCTATTTTTCCGCGGTCGTCATGTCACCCCGGGTTGATACGCCACTCAGTGAAACGGGTGTCGACCTTGGAAAGCCGACCTATCGGTTGGGCTACGTTCGCATGTCGGTGATAGACCCCTATAAGCAGCTCGAGGTACGCGTCGTATCGGACCGGCAAACGTATAAGCCTCGCGAAAAAGTTCAAGTAGACCTGCAGGTACAAACTGCACAAGGTGCGAACGTAAGGAGCGAACTAGCCGTAGCGGTTCTTGATGAAGCTGTTTTCGATTTGATTCAAGGAGGAGCGAATTACTTCGATCCATACAAAGGGTTCTATACGTTAGAAACACTTGATGTGGCGAATTTTAACATTCTCAAACAACTGGTCGGCCAGCGGAAGTTTGAAACAAAGGGTGCAAACCCGGGAGGCGGTGGTGGTGGAGCTGATGTCGAAGCACGCAACCTGTTTAAGTTCGTCAGCTACTGGAATCCCTCGATTTCATTGGATGAGCAGGGTAAAGCTTCTATCAGCTTCGAAGCACCGGATAATCTAACCGGATGGCGAGTACTCGCGCTTGCGGTTACCCCGACTGATTTAATGGGATTGGGGCAGGGAACTTTTAAGGTCAATAAGCCCACTGAAATTCGTCCGGCCCTTCCGAACCAAGTTGTGGAGGGTGATACCTTTACTGCTCGCTTTACAGTGATGAATAGAACCAAAGAGGAGCGAGAGCTCAAAGTTACTCTCAAGGTGAGCGGACAAGTAGGTGAGACCGACGTTGTTTCGACGACGATTGATGCCCAGCCCTACAAGCGCACAGTTGTGAGAATCCCAGTTGCCACGAACGGCGACGGGAGTGTGCTATTGGATGTGCAGGCGGGTGACGAAATAGATACAGACAGGGTGAGAGTTGAGGTTCCGGTTAACAAGAAAAAAGCACTAGAGGCTGCGGCGAATTACGGAACGACAACGGAAGCGACTGCCAAAGAAGTCATCGCGTTTCCCAAGGACATGCGAACCGATGTGGGTCGAGTAAGTTTTGTCGCATCGCCAACAGTGTTGGGGGCACTTGAAGGAGCGTTTGAGTACCTCAAGGGGTATCCCTATATTTGCTGGGAGCAGAAGCTTACAAAGGGGGTAGCAGCGGCTCAGTATGTCGGATTGCAGCACTATCTTTCAAAAAGTTTCCTATGGCCAAAGGCTGCCGATATTCCGCAAGTAACCCTGAATCAGGCGGCATCTCACCAAGCTCCGAATGGCGGGATGACCTACTTTTTGGCGAAGAATGAGTACGTGAGCCCATACTTGAGTGCTTACACGGCGATAGCCTTTAATTGGCTCGCGGAAGCCGGCTATCAGATTCCAACTGAAGTCGAGAAACGCCTCCACGATTATCTTTTGCTGTTCCTACGAAAAAACGTGCAGCCAGATTTTTATTCAGAGTCTATGGCAACGACGGTGAGAGCAGTGGCCCTTGCCGCCTTGGCGAAACATAAGAAGATTACGAAATCTGATATCGCACGCTATAGACCACATATTGCACAGTTGAGTCTGTTTGGCCGGTCCTACTTCCTCCAAGCCGTGTTGGAGACCGGTGGGGAGAGGGAGTTGGAGAAGCAGATACTCGACTCTATCTTGGCTCAGGCGAATGAAACGGGTGGGAAGTATATTTTCTCAGAAACGTTGGATACGAGATTTCAGAGGATCCTCGCGTCGCCTCTACGCTCAAATTGTGCCGTACTAGACTCGGTCTTGCTCTACCGGCGGATTCGAAAACCCGGCGCATATCTGGAGGATCTGCCCTTTAAATCAGTTCGAGCAATAACCCAGAGTCGCAAGCGTCGAGACCGTTGGGAGAATACCCAGGAGAATATATTCTGTATGAACGCGCTCGTTGAATACAGTAAGTCGTATGAGCAGGTGAAGCCGAATATGAGCTTCACGGTCGAGCTCGATAAGAGCAAATTGGGCACTGCTGCATTTAAAGATTTTCGCAGTGAAGCAATTGAATTCGATAGACGGATTACGGAAAAGGATCCTGGGCGCGAAGTTGAATTGACGATTGATAAAACCGGTCAAGGTCGCTTGTACTATGCGACGCGACTTTTTTACTCACCGAAGGAGTTGAAACAGCGAAGAATCAATTCGGGAATTGAGATTCGTCGTGAATACAGTGTCGAGCGAGAGGGGGAATGGGAACAGCTAGAAAATCCGAACGAAGTTCGCCAGGGAGAACTCGTAAGAGTCGATCTGTTCATTTCGCTCCCAGCTGCTCGAAATTTTGTCGTAGTTGACGATGCCGTGCCTGGTGGCTTAGAGCCAGTCAATACGCAACTTGCTACTGCTTCGACGGTGGATGCTGAGAAAGGGTCATTTACGTTTGCAAAGACTTCGTTCTGGTATGAGAGGAATGATTGGCTTTCGTATGGATGGTCACGTTGGAGTTTTTATCATCAAGAGCTTCGCCATGATTCAGTGAGATTTTACTCCGACTACCTTCCACCGGGTAATTATCATCTTTCGTATGTCGCTCAGGCGATCGCGCCGGGAGAGTTTACCATTCTTCCAGCCCATGTTGAGGAGATGTACGATCCAGATGTGTTTGGAAAGGGATTGCCAGGGGAGTTGCAGGTTGAGGAGTTGGAGTAGTGCAATGAAGGCTATGGTCTTGAAGGTAGTATTTGGTAGCAGCTTGCTAGCGCTTATCGGTTTTATGCTGCTCGCATGGAAGGTACAGTCCGATGTTCGTCCAGCTCCTGCGCGCTTGATTGCCTCGAGTGGTAAAATCAACAAGGCCCAGCTGTTAGACCAGAGTGGTATTCCACTCTCGTTTACCTATGCGAACGAACTCAATATGCATAGCATACTTGCACTGCATGAAATTCCGATCTTTCTGCAAAACGCGTTTATATTAGCCGAGGATAAACGATTCTACAGCCATGTCGGAGTAGATTGGAAGGCTCGTCTGCATGCGGCCTGGCAAAATATGCGCTCACTCGATACGGTCCGCGGGGCCAGTACGATAAGCGAGCAAGTTATTAAGTTGATTCATAGTCGTCCAAGAACTGTTTGGTCTCGACTTGCTGAAGGTGTTGAAGCGCAGTCTCTTGAGAAGAATGTTTCGAAAGCAGATATACTTGAGTTCTATCTCAACCAAGTGCCCTATGCTCGAAAGAGAAGGGGCGTGTTGCAAGCGGCGCACCTTTATTTCGATAGAGATTTAAACACACTCAATCGCAAAGAAATGTTAGCCCTGGCGGTACTAGTGCGGGCGCCGAGTCGCTTGGACCCAATCAAGGATAGCGAGAAAGTTGAGAAGCCGATTGAACGTCTTGCGAAGCGAATGCTCAAGAAGAGATTACTGAACAGTAAGGAGTTTCGAGAAATTTTGCGAGAGCCGCTCCAACTTCGCGAACCGCAACCCCCGGTTGAGGCCTCACATTTTGTGCAGCATGTGTTGACCCATAGTAAGAATATCGAGCTTGGACCTTTCGCACGACTTCGGACGAGTCTCGATTCTCAGCTGCAACGACGCGTACAGAATCTCCTGGAAGAGCGGATCGCTGCCTTGCAAAACTTGAAAGTGGGGGACGGAGCAGTGCTGGCCGTTGAGAACGAAAGTGGTCGTGTACTTGTTTGGGTGAATGCAGGTGGCTTTTCTAGTGCTCGAGGAAGTCAGTATGATGCGGTAACGCTCCTTCGTCAGCCGGGCTCGACACTGAAGCCCTTTGTATATGCCCTTGCAATGGAAGATGGTTGGACTCCGGCAACGCTCATTACAGATGGCCCTCTGGAACAAGCTGTCGGCATGGGGCTGCACGGTTATCGAAACTACAGCGGTCGATTTTATGGCCCGCTTCGGTTGCGAGAAGCCTTGGGCAACTCACTTAACAGCACGGCAGTTCGCACAGTAGGCTTTGTCGGGCGGACCAGATTGTTGTTTCGCCTAAAAGCAGCCGGTTTCGAAAGTTTAGAACAACAAGCTGATTTTTATGGTGATGGGATAGCCCTTGGAAATGCTGAGGTAACCCTGTACGAACTCGTGCAAGCCTATGCAGTCTTTGCGAGAGGTGGTTCCATACTTCCTCTCTCCTACATGATGGACCATTCGGATCGAATAGACTCGAAAGCGCGGCGTGTATTCAGCCTGGAGGTGAGTTCTCTGGTTTCAGATATACTTTCCGATCCGGAAGCACGCCGCCGCGAGTTTGGATCGGGTGGATTACTTCATTTTCCCACACAAACGGCAGTTAAGACCGGAACATCGAATGATTACCGTGATGCTTGGGCGATGGGTTTTACGCGCCGCTATACCGTTGGTGTATGGATGGGAAATTTGGATCGCACCCCGATGATGGGCGTATCGGGATCTATTGGTCCAGCAACGGTGCTTCGTTCTGTTTTCGCTGAGCTGGAGCGAGGTGAGAGTACTGAGCGATTGCCGCTCAGCCCGAAGCTCGTTTCACGAAACATCTGTCCCGTCACTGGTAGATTATCGGGAGAAGGGTGCCCACTGCTGCACGAATGGTTTCAAGCGGAGCATGTTCCGACCGAAACCTGTGCCAGACATGGTCAAACAGAGGCTTCGGCAAAACTGGTAGCTGCACAGGTAGCGACCCCTGAGGTTGTTCTTCCAACTCCGGGACTCAACCTGGCGATGGATCCACGGATACCTGACGAACTCGAAGTGTTTGCCTTCGAACTGCAGAAGGACTCGGATATACGTAGGGTCGAGTGGGTATTAAACGACCAACCAATTGGCACGAGCACGACGTATGCCTACGAGTGGCCTCTTGCACGAGGTTCTCATCGCTTGCGCGCAAATGTCTGGCTGGGTGAGAAGCAGGAGGCAATAGCCACTCGTGAAGTCCACTTCCTTGTGAAATAACACTTTGGGAACGGAGTTTTGTAACGCTGCACGCGGTTTGAACGAGAGAGTTGTTGCAGCATTCTGTTACGGCGCTCCCAATTGAGAGACCTGAGAACTGAGTTCCTGGAAGTCATTTTCGACGATATGTTTTAGGACAATCGGGAATTCGTAGAACTGTCCTCCAGCGACTGTTTCTTTGTACTGATACCTGCCAGTTACTCCATCGTGCTGTTTAGGATTTCGAAGCGCAGTGAGTAGTTGTTCAGCGGTTGGCTTCTCAGAGAGTTCCGTCGAGAGCTGGGCGAGCAGCATGGCGAAGTCATAGCCGTTCGCGGCACTGCCGATTTGGTTGTCTCCACCAAAGCGATACTTGTATCTTTCGACAAATCCCGGGTCTACCACATGAAACGGATAGATTGCCCCGTCCATGAGTCCATTCGCCCGAGCCAACTCGGTTCTACTTTCAAAGACATCAGTTCCAAACGTCGGAATGCTAAGGCGAATCGTCGCCGCTTGTCGGTAGAAAGAAGAGAGTTGTCCTGGGAAAAGGAATACTCCAATTGCCTCCGGTTCCATCTGCTTGATGCGCAAGAGTACTGAGCGAAAATCCTGTTCGGCAATCTGCAATCCGTCGATTACTGTTATCTCCTCAGTTGCACGTTTATGCTTCAGGAGCGCAGAAAGATATGCGTCGTAATAGGGTGCATCTGTTTTTACGATCGTCAGTTTACGCAGTCCCCGACTTCGTAGGTGGTCCCAGAGGGGGTGGATGTACTGTTCGGTGTAATTGATGAATCGAATTACATATCGGTTTTTCAAGGACTTCGAGGGATTTTGACAATTGGCAACGAGCGGTAATTGATAGCGCTCGGCAAGTGGAGCCATTGCTTCGCTTGGGGTCACTCCAGCAACAAAGATCAGATCTACATTCTTCTCAGAACGAAACGCTTGAAAGGTTCGAACAGCAGTCGCTGCATCATATTGATCGTCTTCAAAATAGAACTCGATTGCCTCGAACTGTTCGGGATGTTCGGATTGTGCCAAAAGAATGCCATTCTTAAGTGCGCCGCCAAACTCGGAAGCAGGCCCCGTGAGTGCTGATGAGACTCCAATTCGCAGCAGGGGTTGCTGTATCTCTGCTGCAACGCAAAGTGCTGGAATACTAAAGAGAAGTAGTTGGATGAGTAGGCGGGTCATACTAAATCCTCCATTCGTGGTACTGCAAGAGGCATGCTGTACTATGATTGAAGCGGCGGGTGAAGGCGTCGATACGAGATCTGGCCTATTTTAAACAAAACGTTTAAAATGGAGATATGCTTATTTCGAATCGCCAAGCGTTACAAGACCGCGTCGTTGAATTGCTCGGGGCAGCACCGGCGCTCACTGCGCTCGAATTGCAGGAGAGCCTTGGCGAGCATGCGAGGGAATGCACCCTCCAAGCGGTGTATCAGGAGCTTCGCAAATTGATAGCGGCGGGAGTTGTCGTCAAGACAGGGCAGCACTATAGCCTGAGAATTGCCTGGCTGCTTGAAATACTGGCCTTTGCCGACAAGGCATATCTATCGCACTTAACGAACGCGACAGTGGTTGAGCTACTCCCAGAGGAGAATGACACTCATCGTTGGCGATTTAGCTCTTTAAAATTGTTGATGCCTTTTCTCTCTCACATTGGTGTACTGGCGATGAAAGCATCTGGGGAGAGCAGGTGCTACGAATACCTTCCGCATGTTTGGTATCACTTGCTTCAAGGGCCGGAAGAGCGGCAGTTCCTTTCTGCTACAGAGCTGTCTCGCGTTAAGTATTATCTAGCGGTAGGCCACGCGACGTATCTCGACCGACAATATGTAAAGCAGTTTCGGGCACTACTCGCGGATTATTGCCTAGGGGAAGCCGCCCTGGGTGCTCGCTATCGAAATTCGCAGATCGCAATTATCGGGCCCTATGTCATGAAGGTGCGTTTCAACCGTCGGTTACGTCAATCGATCGATACACTATTTGAATCGGTTAAAGGAGCTGCTGATGCCAGTCCCGCATTGATTTCTAATCTGGTCGAGCAGCGGGCTCAGGTGTCTTTGGAGTTGTCTCATTCCGCAAAGAAAGCTGAACTATTGCGCAATAAAATCCAGAAGTATTTTCAGACCTAAGAAACTAAATCATCTTGCTTGGGATCGAACAGCAGGAAGCCAGCTAAGAAATCAAATAACTCGTCGAAAGAGAATCCAACGTATCCACCTACGACTGCATCGACACCGATTCCAAGCTCGTAGGGCGTGACATGACGATTGGGAGTCTGCTGAAAATTCGGACCAAATCCATACTCGCTGTACTTTTCGAGGAAGAACGGGGCCTGGCGCCCGCGTAGCCCAATGCGGGCAGAAAGTGGGTTTACATATCGGCCTCCAAGTTGTCCATAGCGAGTGACTCGAAGGACAGCACCACCAGAGCCGCCAAGTCCGACGTCGAGGCGAAAGATATCAAATAGGTCTATAAGGCGGTTGGGGATATACCATAAAATTGAACGAAAGACCTCTTGCTCAGGTTCTGATAGCGGCTCTCCGCTGCTTCGCCGATTTAATGCGTCCAAGCGATTCGGCACATCGTCCGAGTGTTCAATCGCAGCATCTTCACTCTCGATCCTTTCTAGCGGTAGTTCCGGGGCTGACTCAGCAATGTTCGACTCATCTGCTAGAGCCGATGGCGTGAGTGAGAAGCAGAGGAACAATGCCAGCAGCAGAAACATCGGGGAGCGGGAAAAGCGAAATTCGTTCGTTGTCATATCGGCCAGAGTCCTTGTGCCTCAGGTATGTAAGTAATCCCGTTATATCTGGTCGGGTAATTTCTGGCAAAGAGAAAAAGTCAAAGCTTCCCCGTAACGCTCTAGGCAAAATACGTCTGCGTCTTCTCCAGACTATATTCACCAATGTTAAGTTGCGAGAGAGTGTTCACCACTTCAATCGGTTTCGGACAGGCTCGTTTCTG
>CBDUGV010000207.1:0-8032 GCA_965366815.1 uncultured Bdellovibrionales bacterium
GGATTGCGTCGGCCTAGTTACTGGCGATGAATTCGATCCTCATCGGTCAAGCCTTCGTAGTAGCGGACCATCTGTTCGAGATTTTCTGAAAAGACCTCGAGTTCGATGATCCAATTTTCTTTGCTGCCTCCGTAAGTAGTTGCCTCCTTGCTCCAAAAGGGCAAGGTTTGAATGGAATTCGCCCAACGGCGATTGAACTCGATCTGCTGCAGGTTCGCCTCAACTTCGAACACTGCAATATCGGACTCCGATACTGTATCGAGGTCCACACCTTCGAACTGCAAGGCATGCTTTCCTTCCTGATAGAGCATGCTGGTCAGATACGGCAAGCCGAGTTCGAAAGCTCGATCTCCGACGTACAGCCCCTTGTTGCCGGGGGAGTACAAGGCATCGATAAACTTGAACTCACCGTTTCCGGCTCCAACGGCAAATCGAAAATCGAGTGGTTTGAAGATCACGAATGCCTGCTCTCCACCCAGTGCTTGAAACACGGGGCTATCAAGACCTTCGACGACGGCAATGTATCGTACCGCTGTCTCCAGCATTGCGAGTTCGGTATCAGTGAAATTCCGTTTCGGGTTGAGAACCCCGGCTTCGACCGCCTCTTCGTACGTGTCGAATTTGCGATACTCACCGCGTCCCTGCTCGGAGTAAAAGCGGCGACTCACATTGTCTCGGCGGGCATCCGTATTGTCGGGACGTTGCACGATGCGGTCGGATTTCTCCGCCACCCGTGAACGCCCACCGGAATACGCCGCGAGAACGAGTGCGCCAATACACAACAGCGCAACGACGAACCACCACAGGCCGTACTTGGGACGAGCTTGCGGTTCGACTTGTTTCCTGTTTCTCCTCTTTCGTTTCTTCTGTGACATCTGTCACCTCCTTGTTTACGACCGGACAATCCATCAAGGACGCATCTAAGGCGCAGCTTGATGGATTGCCCGAACATGGGAAGTGGTGATGTGTGGGAAAGTATAAAACCTAAATAATATGCCTGGTTTCCACGATGTAATTGGGAAAGAGCGGTGGTGGGCTGGAGATGATTATCGACAAAAATGGTCGAGAGTCAAATTTTATGAGCCGCACACCGCCTTAGTTGCGATTAGTGGACCCGGGTCCAAGACCGCCAGTTGGGGCACCTTGGTAGATCACGTCTGGGCCAGAAACAGGAGCTGACTTAGGTCCTTCAGTGCCCTTCGGCAAGCCAGTTCCACCCGCATTGGGGGTTGTTGCTTCACCATCTACTTCAATATCGCCATTGACTTCGACCTTCTCATTTTCTCCCTCTGCGCCCACATCGGGATAGGGGATAGGCTCGCTCTCTGCTTGCTCTCCATCCATAGTCTGATAGTTAGGAGAATTCTCGCCGCGATCCTCTGGCGCCTCTAGCTGTTTGAACTCCTCGGCAATGATCTTGTTAATCGAATCGCCTCGAGCGGCAGCTTCTTTGGCCGAGCGGGTTTCCTCTAGATCATTGAGCGGTGCGTTCAATAGTTTTTTTTCAGGGGTGTTGGGATTCTGATTCCCGTTCTTCGGAAGGAACCTTGCACTATCCTCGCCACCGTTGCGAAAGCGTTTGGAATTCCTGTTGGCTTTGTCTGCAGCGTTTGCAACCTCTCTCGCTGTTCGTTTCATTTCTTCGAAACTGGGATCTGATTCAGCCGAAGCTGTTTGAAGTGCCACAAGAAAGAGAGCATGAGAGGCGATGAGCAAGTAGGAGAATTTCATTGAAACGGCCCGTAGACAGTAAGCAATAGTATATAGGGTTAAATCTACAGGGGAGTGCGCCTCGTATCAAATCTAATAGTGGTAGTGCCCTCCAGGCCTATCTGAGCCCGGTCGACATGTATACTTTCGCGTCTATTGCGAAAATGATCTCGCTTCGATCATTTTACCGAATCACCCAGGAGGTCTGCCACAGCATGACAGTTTTGTAGGATGGAACCGAGGTTGCCCTCGGTGCTGGTTGATCTAACTGAGGTAACTACTAATGATTAAACGAATTGCTTTTCTCTCTCTCCTTGTTCTTTCTATCACCCTCGTTGCGAGCCCGGCCTCGGCGGTAACGATCGGGGGGATTGAGTATGAGCAAATACTATCGGCGAATACGACCAATGCAGGTCTCGGATATTGGCGAAGAGCAACACACTTCTTTACCGTGAACCACGGACTAGATGGATCGACGAGTTATCAGCCAGTGGCGCTTAACGGCATTAATTTTATTGATCCAACACTCGACGATGTCGGCTTTGCAGAGGTTAAGGTGAACGGTCGTAGCACAGGACCAAGCTGGAATTCTGGAATTGCCGATACCGTGCTTACCTTCAACGACCGAAGTGGAGCTACGCTTCTCTCTGCCAGGTATGTGAGCAAGGGTGCACTCACTACGACACTGGCCGCCGGTTCGCGAGGCAGACTACAGGTAAGTGGCCTGTTTGAGATTACTGGTGGTGCATTGTTTGATCGGGCTGCTCTGACAGGAACTATTTTCGCTGACCTTGCCTTTCATAACGGGGTCCACGTCCACAGCTATGATTTTGTTGCACAAGCTGGGCTGGTCAGAATTTTTGGTGGCACATTGGGACAGCCAGAGACAAACGCAGTACCAGAGCCTTTCACAATGAGTCTATTGGGTCTGGGACTGGCCGGTTTAGCGGTAAGACGAAGGGCACACCAATAGGAGCGGAATAACCGCAAAAACTGGAGTCTATCAAATGCTTGACTAAGTCCAGAGTCTCTACTAGCTTTCGCCAATGGTTAGTGACCCAGCTCAACTTCTACGCGACCATGGTCTGCAAGTTACCGCGCAACGCGTAACCGTTTTACATGCCGTAGCAGGCCAACCTCACAGCACGGCAGATGATGTTGCAGAAGCGGTCCGTGCAGAGATCGGAGCTATCTCGAAACAAGCGGTGTATGACGCCCTCGGGGTTCTTGCAGACAAGGGCCTTATACGGCGTATACAACCCGCCGGTTCACCAGCTCGCTACGAAGATCGAGTTGGAGACAATCATCACCATGTTATCTGTCGCGACTGTGGCAAGACGACTGACGTTGACTGCGCTGTCGGCGATACGCCGTGCTTGACTGCGGCCAACAACTCCGGTTATCGGATCGATGAGGCTGAGGTGATTTACTGGGGTAGCTGCCCCGATTGTTGCAAGGCACATTCTGATTCAGCACCGACTGACCCTCTCCTCGACACCACAGCAAATTCTAGTCAAAAGATTTCGAATTCTAGTGATCAAACCAACAGAGTAAGTAAGAAATAAGGAGAACGCACGTGTCAGAAAACGCTAGCAAATGTCCAGTGATGAGCGGAGCTTATGTCAACACAACGGCCGGGGGAATTTCCAATCGAGACTGGTGGCCGAATCAGTTGAATTTGCAGATACTCCACCAGAATTCTCCCTTATCCAACCCAATGAGCCCGGACTTTGATTACGCCGAGGAATTCAAGACTCTCAACGTCGATGCGGTGAAAGAAGATCTCTTCGCCTTGATGACGAACTCACAAGATTGGTGGCCAGCCGACTATGGTCATTACGGACCATTCTTTATCCGGATGGCCTGGCACAGTGCGGGAACCTACCGTGTCGCAGATGGTCGTGGTGGTGCAACTTCGGGTACGCTCCGTTTTGCCCCACTTAATAGCTGGCCGGATAATGCGAACCTCGATAAGGCACGTCGCCTCCTTTGGCCGATTAAACAAAAATACGGCCGCAAGATCTCCTGGGCAGATCTGATGATTCTCACTGGAAACTGCGCACTGGAATCGATGGGATTTAAGACTATGGGCTTTGCGGGTGGACGAGAGGATATCTGGGAGCCAGAAGGGGATATCTATTGGGGACCCGAGACCGAATGGCTTGGCGACAAGCGCTACAGTGGTGACCGCGATCTCCAGAATCCGCTTGCTGCGGTGCAAATGGGTCTAATCTATGTGAACCCAGAGGGTCCGAACGGAAATCCGGATCCAGTTGCTGCGGCGCGAGACATTCGCGAGACTTTTAGTCGCATGGCGATGAACGACGAAGAGACAGTTGCGTTGATAGCCGGTGGACACACGTTTGGGAAGGCTCATGGGGCAGCTGACCCTGGGCAGTATATCGGAGGCGAGCCGGAAGCCGGCTCTCTAGAGGAGCAAGGTCTGGGTTGGAAGAATAGCTTCGGAACGGGGCGTGGTGGCGATACGATTACCTCTGGACTAGAAGGTGCTTGGACCAACTCGCCGGCTCAATGGGACAACAACTTTTTTGACAATTTGTTTGGATACGAGTGGGAGCAGACGAAGAGTCCAGCAGGAGCAACGCAGTGGGTTCCTACGGATCCGGCCGCAGCTACGACTGTGCCCGATGCGCACGATCCGACAAAGAAGCATGCACCGATGATGTTAACCACAGATCTGGCCTTGAGAATGGACCCGATCTACGAGCCGATTTCACGGCGGTTTCATAAAAATCCGAATGAGTTCGCCGAAGCCTTTGCGAAGGCTTGGTATAAATTGACTCATCGTGACTTGGGTCCGGTATCCTGTTGTCTTGGGTCAGACGTTCCCGAGCCGCAATTATGGCAAGACCCGGTGCCCGAAGTAGATCATCAGTTGATCGGGGAGAAGGAAATAGCTGAATTGAAGGGCAAACTGCTCGGGTGTGGATTGTCGATTTCTCAAATGGTCTCTACCGCATGGGCCTCAGCTTCAACTTTTCGTGGAACTGATAGACGGGGTGGCGCGAACGGTGCGCGCATCCGCCTCGCACCGCAGAAGGATTGGGAAGTAAATAATCCGACTGAGCTCGCCAAGATCCTGCATGTCTATGAACAGATCCAATCTGAGTTCAATAGCGCGCAGTCAGGCGGCATGAAAGTCTCACTAGCGGATATAATTGTCTTGGCGGGTTGTGCCGCAGTTGAGCAAGCGGCGAAGAAAGCTGGACATGAGGTCGAGGTGCCGTTTACTCCGGGGCGCACTGATGCCACAGAGGAGCAGACAGATGTTGAGGCCTTTGCCGTGCTCGAACCAAAGGCGGATGGATTTCGTAACTACGTTGATATCAGCGGAGGGCATCCACGACCCGGTGAAGAGCTCTTGGTCGACAAAGCACATCTACTTACTTTATCTGCACCAGAGATGACTGTGCTCATTGGAGGAATGCGAGTATTGAACGCGAATGTGAAGCAGTCAGATCTTGGAGTCTTTACCAAGCAGCCTGAGACCTTGACCAATGACTTCTTCGTGAATTTGCTCGATTCAACTACTGAGTGGAAGAAATCTGCGAAGTGCGAGCATTTCTATGAAGGCTGTGAGATCGGGAGCACTGAGGTCAAGTGGAAGGCGACCGCGGTTGACCTGGTATTTGGGTCAAACTCCCAGCTTCGAGCCATTGCCGAGGTATATGCCTGTGACGACTCTCAGCAACAATTTGTAGATGATTTTGTTGCTGCGTGGAACAAAGTTATGAATGCGGATCGCTTTGATATCACTGCTTCTTCGTGAGGCTGGCGCGGAATAGCTACTCGAGCGATACTTGGTTAGTGGTTTGACTATCTAAGTATCGCCCATCATGTAGCTATTCGTGCTTTTTCAATGGGTGCATTCTTCCTCGAACATTCTGTGACTCGGTGTAGTATGCCGTTTTTAGGGTATGTACATTGTATGATACAACTTTACGTTGTCGCCACAGAGAGCTAACTGGCTTTTGCGAATCTCGATGTCTTTTTATCATCTTACTGGGAATGGTATGGATTTGTGTTGAATTATCTCGGTTTCGGACATTCTCCGCTATTTCATACAGTGAGAGTTGTTTACTGCTGTTCTCTCGTTTTATTTCTTGGTGCAACGCAAGCCCTGTCGCAGCCAGTCTCAGCTGAGCTTGCCAAGCGCTGGGTTGGCGAGATGAAGAGCTCAGAGAAAGGTCCATTTTCACGTATCCTTTGGTTCTGTAAAGATGGTACGACCCGTACTCCGAAAGAGGGGTCGTGTCGGGAACGAGGGGGTGGTATCCAGCACGCTGAATGGAGTGCTCAAACCAAGGCCCTTCGAGAATCCGGTTTTTCTGTTGCAACTGTATTTGCGGCTCTGACTGACGAGCAGAAATCAAAGTTTCAACTAGCGCCAGCAACCTTTGCCCCCGTCATTGTAGAACGTTTTTTGATTCGCCAGGATGATGGCTGGGTCTTGAGGCGTGCGAAGTTCTATAGAGGTGCAGTGCAGATAGAGGACGAGATTGAGGCTACGCGCAAATTACTTCTCAGTTTTGTGAGCAATGAAGAGTGGAGCAAAAAACATTTTTTGCCTTTGCGAGAATCATTCCGGCTTTTACCTCAAGCTGGCAGACCAACTCTACAAAACGAAATCCGCACTCTCTCCTCGAAACTAGCTGACCAGAATCCGAGGTTTCACCACATAAGAAATAAAATACATTCGTATCCAGATGCAAAAGATGCCCAGACAATACGGCGTTTTGTTGAGACACATAAGCTCTCGATCCAGGACTCTTCGCCGTATCATATTCTTGCCGGTAAAATCGATGAGTCATATGATATTGAAAAGCAAGTTCCAGAACTTCAGAAAGTGCTGAATGGTATTGCTCGGCGTATCACCGATGTCTCTTCGCGAGAGGAATTTTCCACAGTTGTAAACAGCCTTCTGCTTACTAGTTCGGAAGAGCAGCGCTTCGTCGGATACGCGCGTTTGCTATCCTTACTTAGAAAACAATTTTCCAAATTCCCAGATAGCCAAAGCAAGTTAGAGGCGCTCAATGCGAGTGTATCAATCGAACCTCTTCTTTTTTCATTAAGTCGAAATATCGCACCGCGAATAAGTAAAGATACGCGCAAGAGCACTCTTCTTCTTTTTGGCGCTGCTATTGATGCACTGTATGGCATTGGGTTTCTTTCGGAGCGAGAACTCCACTCAATACAATATTCACTCTCACTTTTAGATAGTAATGAAATCGATGCTCGGCGCTATCAGCACGAAATCAATTACCTATCTCGACTGCCTTCCTGGGCCTACGCTCGATTTCGCTCACATTTTGGCGAAGCGATGGACAAGCTTGCTGCGATCGAAGATTTGGCTTCGCTGTACATCGATGAGCGACTGCGAGGGAGTATCCTACTCTATGCAGCGGGTACTCTAGAGGTTTTGTCGGCAGATGCGAATAGAGTTAATGGCACAATTAGTAAATTGTTTGGTAAAAACATTGGCCTTGGCTTACGTAGATTGAACCCTGGGCTCGCACGAGGCATCCTGGTGGTCAAACAAGAGCAACTGGAACACCTCACTGAGCCACGTCTGAAGATAGTGCTGGTTCCTGAAACAACGTCAGAGTTACCGCCGGTAGCCGGTATTCTGACTGCAAATGAAGGCAACTCTCTTTCCCATGTTCAGCTGCTGGCGCGAAACCTCGGTATTCCAAATGTCGTGGTGTCACGAGATCATGTAGCTGAGCTTTCTAGTCGAGAAGGGAAGGGAATCGTACTCGCGGCAACGTCGAGGGGAGTCGTTCGCATCAGTGATGATGATCCCAAATGGGATGAACTCTTTGGCACCTCAAAGCCGCGAGATGATTTGGCTATTGAAGTAGACCTGAAAAAGCTCAATCTTGCGCACAGGGAGTTTGTTTCTCTCAGAGAGCTCAGAACTGAAGACTCCGGGAGAATCGTTGGACCAAAAGCCGCAAAATTAGCTGATTTGAAGAGGCAGTTCCCAGATAGTGTTGCTGATGGGTTGGCGCTTCCGTTCGGCATTTTTAACTTGATATTGCAGCAGAAAGTGGGCTCAGAAAAAATCTCTTTGCAGGAATGGATGAAGCGAGAATATCGCACCATTAAAAACTTGGACTCAAGTCCAGAACAGCAAGAAGTTCGCACTCAGCAGACCCTTGCGGCAGTTCGAAACTACATCTCATCCTGGGAGTTTCCAAAAGGCCTAAAAGATAGACTGCGTGATGCAATAGAAAAAGAGGTGGGGAGTGCAGGGGTTTTTGTCAGAAGCGACACTAATGTTGAGGATTTGCCTAACTTC
>CBDUGV010000208.1:0-8014 GCA_965366815.1 uncultured Bdellovibrionales bacterium
TCGATTGCCTTTCGTCGATCCACTTCAGCATGCCATTCAAAGGACTTGTTTGTGCCGGTCTGCGACAGGCCAGGAATTACGTCTTTGAGAATGCGATCGGGATCTTCAGTTCTCGGATTATCCGAGGTTAAGATTCCGATATCGGCGAATTGGGCCACCGCTTGCCCCATCATTGGGCGCTTCCCCTGATCTCTGTCTCCTCCGCAACCAAACACGGTGATTAATCGCCGAGCCCCAAGTTCGCGGATCGCATGCTGTGCGTTAATCAAAGAGTCAGAGGTGTGGCAGTAGTCGACAAAGATATTAAAGTCAGGAGCGGCTACTGGTTCTAATCGACCTGGGACTGGTGGGACTTCGGAAATTATCTGCGCAAGATCGGCAAGCGGATATCCCTGTGAGTGAAGCACAGTCAATGCCTGAGAGATGTTGGCAACGTTAAATCGCCCTAGCAGCTGAGATGAAATATGGACAGTCTCCCCGGCATGGGAAAAGTCGAATTCCGTACCATTCAAGGTGCACAGTGAATTTTCGATACGATACTCGGCATTAGCTGCCTTTTCTGCAACACCGAGCAAGGTAATGCGCGGAATACTTTTCAAGCGTTCATAGAATTGAACACCCGTTGCGTCGTCCAGCCAAATTACTGCGGTTGGCTGCTCGCTGCTGCTCTTGGCGAGTTCTTCGCCAAACAAGCGAAACTTCGCCTCGGCATAAGCTTCCATCGTTCCATGTGCATCCAAATGGTCGCGAGTGAGATTAGTGAAGACCGCGCAATCCCAATCGATACTGGCGGTCCTGTGGTGCGCTATTCCTTGTGAGGTTGCCTCGAACACAGCAGCATGTGCGCCCATCTCCATTGCTTCGATGAGAAAGCGATTAGTGGCAACTGGATCGGGGGTCGCCGTGACTAGGTCCATGAACTCAGGGGATGTCGTCAACGATCGGAGAACGGCAACACCAAATGTACCGACAATTGCGCTGGGTGAACCAAGCCGTGTGAGAAGGCTTGTCGTAATCCAGGTGGTTGAAGTCTTACCATTTGTTCCGGTAACTCCAATGCACTTGATCTTGCGCGAAGGGCGATCGTAAAAACAGTCTGCCAGATGGGAAAGGGCAAGGCGTGAGTCCTGCACTTGAAAAATTGGAACCGTTGAACTTGCAATCAAGTGTTGTGGAACTCGATTGCATTCGGCGACCACGGCAATAGCTCCGGCAGCGATTGCTTGCTCAATGTACTGATGGCCATCGGCACTCGTCCCCGACACTGCGACAAAGAGCTCTCCTGCTTCAACTGCGCGACTGTCGTAGGTAATTCCCGTGCAAAGGGTAGTTTGCTGTGGCTCGGGGCAAAGTGAGAGGTCAGCATCAATTGACTCAATTAGCTCTCGTAGCTCTATCTTGAACATCTCGGGGTGCCTATTGGTAATCCATAATACAGGATTCGCCGCCAAGCAATCTCGATGAATATAGTGAGAAAACGGCTGGCGAAAAGTTCGTCCGCCATTTTCATCTTCTTAAGTTGCACAGTCAAATAGCTCGAGTTTGTTTGATTTGCACGGTGGTAACTTGGACAAATCGACAATGTGACAGATCCTAGCTCACTGGCTCTTCCTCCGTTGGTGGCTCGTAGTCCGCATACGGCTCTAACCAGGGGCCGCAGATGCTGTACTCTTCAACTAGGACTTCAATCCCAGGCTCGTATACCTCGTAGCACTCGTATGCTTTGCAGTTTCTGTAGGCATTGATAGCTCCAGGCAAGATTGTGTTTGCATAATACTCTTTAACCATCATGCAATAATCGTAGAGAAATGCTGTTGATGGTTCTTCCTCGGGTGTCGGTAGGATTTCACCGGAATCCGGAACTGCGGCAGGGCAAACCTCCTCCGCATAGGCCAACGGCACAGTCAACATCGGCAAAAGTAGAGCGAACGACAAAAGTAGGGCGTTCAACCAGTTCTTTCCCTTTTCCATATAATTAAAACCTCCTTCGATTTGTGTTTAGACAATAATCCAAGCTGTAAGCCTTTCGCTTCGTTACGAGCAAAATCGAATGACTTTAACAAGAATTGGCACTTTGATTTATGAGCAAAATACAACTAGAATGGGGCGACTGAGTAAGTAGCCTGATGTCATGTCGCGACAATAGAGTAGCTAGGGTTTGGAAATATCAATGGTACTATTAGGTGAATCAATAATACTCTGTGTTCCCAAATAGTTAGTCTTTCCGAATGCTTATTCTAGTAGGAATAAGAAAATATTTCTTGCCTGCGCCGGTCACTTTGCTATTTCTTCCGTCACTTAACAATTCTCTAGCAGTGCACTCTTTCTCTTTTGCATACCTGTAGAACTCCTAAAATCACTTGCGGCGAGTAGCCTGGCACCTTTTCTGACCCCAGCTCCAATCGGGGCGTTCTTCCAGATTCATCAGGTCTCTCACCCGCAAGTTGAGCCTAAACAAGGTTTCCTTTCAGAGGTTTAACTAGCGGGACTACAGCTTCTCATCCTATCGGCCTTTTCAGGCACTATTTTCAACAGGAAGGTGGTTCTCGTGTCAGCAGCACAGGCAAGCCCAGCGACACTCTTGGAGGTCGCTGGCGCGCGTTTGGACGATGTCCAAACTCGTCTCGGTGGAATTGATGTGTTCAATGGATGGAACGACACTGCGTGGGATCCGAACAACCCCGCATTGAAGGACATCCGGCCCACCATGGATCGACCGCGTGATCAGGGCGGTCGAGGCCCAGGTGGGGCATTGATGCATCAGTTCGGTGGTTGGGCCTTGTCCTCTTCGGGCAACGTCCTCCACGTCAAGGAAGCTACTGATGAGACTCTTATCGAGTTCATGCAGAGCAATGGGTTCCTCCATCGCGTCAACAAGGTGGGCAGCGCTGACCAGCTGCTCGACGCGGTGCGAGAATCGACTGGACGTTTGCTCGGGAACGACATCTACGGGAGTCAGTTTGACCCCGTTGTGGTGAACTCCCGCGCATGCATCGCAGAGATTGGTAACAAGTCGGGACTCGAGCGATGGGCATCGGCGGAGCACATGCTTCCGCAAATCGATGTCGATGTAGCTGACGGTCCCGAATTGGAGCGTGTGATTCGCGAGTTGTCGGAGAACGGCCAACACGATCTGTACCTCAAGACCAATGAGGGACAGAACGGTGCATCCGGTGTCTGGCGATTTAAAGCGTCCAACGGCATCGATGAGATGCTGGAAGATGCTCGGCAAGTCGTTGCGCACCGGCTGGAGGTAATCAGCCGATTGAACGAGGAAGCAGAGCGAGCGAAAGAGCAGTCTGAGCATCCTGATGGGATCCGGACGCTTTCGTCGCACTACGTTCTCCAACGGTCGGTGGGCACCTTCGCAAGCAACGGGTCGTTTCAGGTGTTTCTCGACAACAGAAAACCAGGACCGATTCCCGTGGTGGCTGCGTCGGAGCAAATCAACTCGGAGCGTGGGACCGGCAATGGCCACTACAATGGTCTCGTCGATTCCGCGATTCTCGAGAAACTCCGTCCGGCGATCAGCACGCTGGTGAAACGGGTCTGGAAGGCGTTTCCAACGGCCTTCGGTGTCATGAAATGCGACTACTTCATCTGCATGGATGGACGAATCGTGATGTATGACATCGAAATGCGGCCCTCGGGAAACAACCCCGCCTCGTTTTACAGGATGCACGTTGAGAAACGTTACTCCTACACCCCTTTCCTTCGTTCGGACTGGCAAATCCGAACTCAAGCACCAGGAACTACGTTCTCGGAGATCGTTTCCGCGTTGGGTGATCTGATTGATCCCGACACGGTGATGAAGAACCGACGTGGTGTTCACCCCATTGCTTGGAACCAAGTGTCTGGCGACGGACGCTTTGTGGTTCTGGCTGGGGAGGCCCACGAGAACTCGTTCACTGACGATCTGACTCATGTTCGTAAGTTGGAGGATCAGGTGCTTGAACGACTGGTCGAGCGATTTCCACTGGTCATGGAATTTTGCTGGTAGTCGTCGTGCAGGTTGTTGATCCAATCGGCGTTAGGCTTACACCCTAACGCCGATTTCGGTCTTCAAAAAAAGGCTCAACTTGCATTGACTCAAAAGACTGGATTGCTCCAGTTGTGGTGGTATTGGTGCAAGTGCGAAAGTTACGAACAACCAAGCTGACGAAGGAATGCTACCTCGGGGCCAACCCCAATGTTTGGCAATTCGACTTTCAGCGAGACCTCTCGGTTATCGATCAACGGATATGGCTCTACACTGAGTTTATGTTGCTGCTGAGAAAGCCGAAATAGCCGTTTAGGGCGTCTACACGCCGGACTGAACGAAACTCCTTGAAATTCTGCGGTTTAATTATTTAATGTTTGCGGTAGCTTACCCGTAGAGGTAATCTTTTCCGCCAATACACAATAACTATAGTGGGGTCGGACGCTAACCAAATTGCTAGCGCCCGCTAGTATTAACAAATAGTTACGAGGGGAATCCGTTGATTCTCAATGCGTTTCACATGGTGCGCAGCACTTTGTGTGGCTTCTATTCTGCGATCCTTTTGCGCGGCATCGTTCGTCAATGCCAGCGGCTATTTGTGATTTCTCTCTTATTACTCCTTCCATTTCAATTGGCCGTGGTCACCAATGTAGCTCAGGCTGAGCGAAGTCAGGCAGAACCTAAAGATGATGGCTTTAACAGCCAGCAGCTAAAAGACGACAACAAGGAACGAATTAAGGAAGGCTTTAACGATTATAAGGAGCAACTGCCGCAATTTGAGCAACGCTTCCGCACATTTTGGGAGCAGAATAAAAAGAAGGACAACTACAACGTAACTTATAAGGGGAAAACCGTTACGACCCAAGGCGCTCCAAAGACTGCTCTCTATGAAAAAGGAGTAGCCCCAACCTCGCAAGAGGATTACACGCAAAAAGACGTCAAGGTGATGCTCAATACTGAGACCTTTGCCAAGTGCTATGAAGAGCGGCAGGTAGAGAATCACGAATACGATTCGGTTTGTGAGGCACGCTGTGGCACCGGCTGGCGAACCAATAATGCCTTGTGTCTTCCCTGTGTCGAAAGTCCGTTTCCTAACATCGAGTGTGGTTGGAACCAATATTACGTGTCTGAAGTTTATATTCCCGTGTATCAGTCGAGAACCTTCCCCGGGCGCGGCATGGGAAGCTTTGATCCCGAAGGTGGGTATCTGAACGGACAGGATCAACGAGGAGCCTTGTCCTACGATCAGGCACGAAGCAAGGCATACACAAGTTTAAAAGGGAAGTACAAGAAGGCGATGAAGGATTACTTTGGCGAAGAGCCAAAGGATGAAGACATTATCTCTAAAGAGTACTTCGAGCATACTCAATACGCTGGGCGCGATCGAGCAGTTGCCGATGGAGATTTGATCGACACTCAGTCACTCCATACTCTCGTCTACATGACGAATTTCAACCGCCAGCATAGTCGGGGCTCGCGACCTGAGAAAAACTGGGTTGGCTATGCCAATAAGCGACACCCGAAAGACGCCGAGCGCTGTTGGTACAACACCTTACCTGATGCGCGAAAGCGAGCGATAGGTCACGCCACGTACAATGAAGGGCATGATGATGTGACCTTCGCCTTGAATCATGAAGGGATAAACGAAGGCGATGATCGAGGTACTCCGTATGGTCTCGGAATGCTCGATGAGGCGAAGAAGCCCAACGCGGTTGACACCTTAATGCAGAACGTTGACCAGGAATGGAAAGCGAACCGCAAAAAGCAACCGAATAGTACGGTAAACTGGATGCTTGGCCAATATATAGAAATGAACAATGAATACTTCGGTCAAGGACTTGAGAGAGTCGGAACCGAATTTGCCACTCATTGGGAAGACTATCTATTCCATTCATTCTTTCGACTTTATCACTCCCGTAACTTCAATTTAGCGAAAGACCCACTCTACGCGAGTATCGCCTCGGGTTTTTCGTTCTATACGCTCAATAGCCTTAAGAACTTTCAGCCGAATAATAATCCTCAGTTTACCCGGCCCATACTTTGGAGTTTCTACAAAGGACGCCCGAAGAGCGGTATGAGCGGCAATCACAAATCCTACGCGGGGAGTGAGACGATTGATCCTGATGCGATTTTTTCTACTGACAAGATTCAAGTAGTATTCCCGACCGTGGGTGCAGATAAGGGCAGCGAGTGCTTTCGTCCTGAATCGCTGGCTCGATCTGAATACGTAGAGAACAGTGGGGCGATAGATAAGAAAGTAAGCAAAGATTTTTGGGGCTTTCGTCGCGATCTTCGCAAGGCCATGGTCGAGAAAGGATTGGACGAAGGGCAACTAGAGGCAAATGAAGTGAGAATCGCCTATTGGATAAAGAGAGTGAATTGTCATTGTACGATTTGCGCGCAGCCCGGGGCGGCAGAAGGCTACGCCTGTTCGGTGATTAATACCGGGGACCATCCAACAGATAATTTTTATGGAGTAAGAGATCTTACCAATCAGCCGCCAATTTTAAAGCCACCTGGCCCGTTTGGTGAACTGAAACCTATGAGAATAGCCGGGAGTTAAGAGAATCCTTTGATGAGTGCAGTTGTTCGAAATTTGTATAGGCTTGGCTCCCGCAGATTCTGCCAGCGAAAAGGTTTCGTCTTGCCGTTGTTGCTTGGATTGCTCCTGCTACCTTTAAGTATATCTCCAGTTAGCGCGCAGCAAGAAGAGAAAAACGCCAGCCATAAAGCATTTCAAACAAACGGAGGCAATGCGCTGAAGCAAGATGCGATTGCTCCTGGTCCAGAGACTTTTGACGAGACGCTCCAACCGGGGAGCGATACTGGAAAGCCGAAACCAGCTAGCGGCACCGTGGATCCTTTGGGTCCTCAGACAGCCGCAACAATCGGCTCGCTTGGTGTCCCAGGCGCGGCTCCTCCTTTTCCACCCCAAGTTGAAATTCCGGTGATATGCGAAACCTGCGGCTTAAGCCGGAAGTACACAGTTTTCAAGTGCAGCGCTGGTGGATGCAGCTCAGGTGGAGGTGACGCTGGCGGCGGCGGAGACTGTGGCGCTGGCGGCGGCGGTGGCGCTGGTGGCGGTGAAGGTCAGCAGATAGTTCAACAGCTCATTGGATCGTTAATCGGCGGCCTTTTGGGCGGTCTCCTCGGCGGCGGTGGCGGTGGCGGTGGAGACCAAGGTCTTTCACCGACTCCGATTCCAACCCCTATTTCAAGTCCACCAGCGGTGATTAGCACTCCAAATCCATCTCCTAATCCCGGAAGTGGTAGCGGTGATTCTGGTTCGGACTCAGCGGATGACGATCCGCAGGGCGAAGATCCAGATGATGACGATGTCGCTGACGGAGATGAGAGCGAGCAAGATGAAACGTCAGACGAAGGCTCGGGGCTCTATCACGACTTTTTTGGAAATTCGAACCGTCTCGCATCTGTGTCAGAACAGCGAGAGCACATAGGCTACTTTGCGAAACACGGTCGCATATCTCGACGACTGAATAAGAAATTAGCAAAAGAATTTTCCAAGTTTAGTCGGCCGCAAGAAGTCACTCTCAAAAAATTCTATTATTATCGTCCGGTCGATTGGTTTGATGTGGGGCCTGAGCGCTACATTATTTCGAAATCGCATGGTCAGCCCTTTGGGTGCCTCGGAAAAATTTGTGATTATGAGCTTGGAGCTATAGGGACTGGTGGAATAGCCGAGAGTCAAAGATCAGTTTTTCGAGTTTGTCGTCAACAGCCTGGAAGCGGTTCGAAGTTTTCCTGTTGGAAGGATGAAACTGGCCTTCAAGTGCTAGGACGAGAACTCCAGCGCTCCTCATTGCCTCCTCTACAGAAAGCGGCGTTCTTTGCTCGTTCGGTCCATCACTACAATCCGAATCTCCTTAGTGATGAGAATTTGGTGAGCGAAGCAAAGAAGAATCTGCAGCGCGCTCGATTGTCTAGAACTACCTCTGTCTCAAGTTTATCTAAAGATGGGCCTATTACCCTGAATGGCGTGAAAGGTGGTGCGCCTTCCGGCCTGCCAGCGGGCGC
>CBDUGV010000209.1:0-7959 GCA_965366815.1 uncultured Bdellovibrionales bacterium
CCTTAACCTGGTCTGGATTCTTTTGTTTCTGGAATACAAAGGTCAGATCGCTGTCTGCTGCCGAGGCGTTGCTGCAGAGAACTATCGGGAGGAGGAAGGTAATTGCTAATAATCTTCGGAACATAGCAGGCTACTCGCTTTAAAATAAGGGTTAGTTCTTTGAGTAGGGACGGTATAGCACAGGTTTGCTCGGTATGCCAAGCAAGAGGATGGTAGGGCTCGATGTGGATGTAGGTTTGTGATTGAACACAACTTCCCACTCTTTTTGTGCTCGTCGGATCCCTTTAAATGAACACAGAGTTTCTCAGAGTCCCACAGAGTCTAGTCTCCGCTACGATCTAATCGTCCGCCGTTCGCACGTTACCTTCTTCTGCTTTTCTCTTAGTGGGAAGCTTAATTAGTAATCTGGCCACTTGCGCTGATTGCTGGCCATACGCCTTGCTATTTGGCCAGCAAAATGAGATGATTAGTCTTAGTTGGCCAGAACCACTTGCAAACATTAAATAAATAGCTGGCCAAATAGCAAGGAATCTGGCCAATGTATTCTCTTACCAGCCTTAAGCACGGTAGATTTCAGACCCCCCAGCAAAAGCAGCGTCTGATTCACGAGATAGCTGAGAGTAAGGGCAAACAGGAACTCTTTGCGACAAAAAGCCCGGAAGTGCTTAAGCGCTTAACTGATGCAGCTATCATTGAATCAGTTCGGGCAAGCACGGCAATTGAAGGGGTGGTAGTGCCAGAAGCTAAGCGTTTGCGGGCGATGCTTAGTGATGCACGATACAAAGCGAAGAGCCGAGATGAGCAAGATGTACTGGCTTACAAGAATGGGCTGAGCTTTATTTTTGAGGTTGCCAGTGGGCAAGAGCTAAGCCTTGAATTGATTGTAACGCTTAGCCATATCCTTTGGGCACATGAGCCAAGTTTAGCTGGGCTTAAAACCGAAGATAATAAAATTGCGCTTAGCTACCCAGATGGTAGCAAGGTAATTCGCTTTCATCCACCAAGCGCAGAAGATACTCCAGAGCTTCTTCGGCAAACTTGTAAGCTCTATAACGAACTCATCGCTGGGCGCGAGTGGGTTGATCATCAAGTTGTAGCTGCTTGTATCCTCGATATGCTTTGTATTCACCCAGTGGTGGATGGAAATGGGCGACTTGCGCGATTGCTTCATACGCATCTCCTTAACCAATGTGGATACGATGTGGTGCGATACATTTCATTAGAAGGCTTAGTCGAGAGCGATAAGAAGACGTATTACGAGAGTTTGTATGAGAGCTCCCAAGGATGGCATGAAGCAAATCATCCGCTAAATCCCTGGATGAATTTCTCACTTGGAAAATTGAATCTAGCTTACAAACGGTTTGAGCGGCAGGTGGCAGTAGCAGAAGAGGTGTATGCAGACTTTGCTCGGAGTTCAGAGGCCGCAAAAGTGGAGCATGTGCTAGAAATTGTCGCTGTGGGGCAATTATTTGATCGAGCTTTTATTGAGTCACAAAGTGGAGCATCTGGGAGGACCACTCGAAGAGTGATTGAGAAATGGTTAGCTGCGGGAAGACTAAGGGCAGAAGGGGAAGGGAGAGCAAGGCATTACCGAAAGCTCCCAGTTCTTCTCGCCTAGTCAGTGATGCTAGAAACCCTGCCTGACAAATTTTTTCCTTGGTCTATAGCGTTTTTCTTTATTAGCCCGATCTCTCGTTCCCATCGGTACTAGCTATCCCTTGAAACTCCAAAATACCTGCATGTTCTAGATGTGTTTCAATTGAATTTCATGCATTGCTAGGTACTTAGTAAATCCTGCTCGCTCTGCATCTGTTTATTTTCTCTGTTGAGTATATGTTTTTTTCTCAGCAAGCGTGTATTGTATCGACCTCAACTTGTTACAATCCGTTATCAGGAGACAATCACTATGAACAAACAGATTCTTTTCGCTGCCCTACTGAGTGTGTTTATTTCCTCTGCTGCGGTGGCCCAAACAACGTATGCCGTATCTGTCGGAAACCCCGCGGATAACCCATTCTTGCAAACTGGCGACTTAGTTGTCTCTTCGTTTGCAAGCAAGCAGAGCTATTGCTGTACTTTCATAAATCGGAGCATAGGTGATCAAGTTGGTGTGAACACTACCGTGAAAGATCCTTCCGCTAACGACGTCACAGGCGTTGCTCGAGGAGAGACAACTCCAGCGGTGGCGGTTAATCCTATGTCTGACATGAGCCCGGATGATAATCGAATCTGCCTGTTTGCCGAAGAAGCCGGAAACCATACCTTTACTCTGAACGCTCCTGGTCACCAGACCGCATTAGACATATCCTGTGATCGCAGCAGCATCAGTGGTGGATTTAACACCAACGGCACGCCTTTTAACTTCCTCGAATGCTTGAATCGCAGCAATAAGCCGATCGCTATTCGTGTATTTGCGATTGATTTCGCTGGTACCGTGTTAGTTGATGGAGATTTGGCTGCAAATCAGCTGACGCTTAACGCGGGCATCCGCACCGACATTGATATTCACACTCCCGTCGGCGCTGACAAGTTTGGCGAAGTGCGCGTCCTCCACGATGGACCGAAAGGTGCAGTAAGCTGCAAGCTCTCGCGCTATACTTCTAGCCTTGACTTGAAAGACACTTCCCCACTCGATTAATTCGAACAGATTCGCTGAGAGTTTCCCTGCTTTGCAAACGGTAGGGGAACCTCAGCGTTTTCTCTGCAAAACGCACCTCTGCGGCACTACCATTTCGCGAGATATCTCGAGTTATTAGGATTCCGAGATGATCAACCATTTTCCCAATTCGCTACTACTGCAAGTTCTGTTGCTACTCTTCGGGCTCTTCCCGAGTCAGGTGTTCAGTCAAGGCCCGACCAAGGCAACCGTGAAGATTGGCTTCATCCTTCCACTCAGCGGCGATTGGGCATTTTTGGGCGCGGGGATTCGCGATGCAGCGCTGCTGGCTAACGCCGACCTACAAGATCGAACGTTTCGTTACGAGCTTCTCTTTGAAGACAACCGAGGCGAACTGAAAGACTCTGTTACTGTAGCTAAACGTCTTATAAACGTTGAAAAGGTAGACGCGCTCATTTCCATTATTTCTGGCGTGGGTGAACTACTTAATCCGATGGCCGAGCAAGCTCAAGTTCTCAATGTTGGTATCTGCAGCAATACTAGCGTTGCTAAGGGGAAATTTAACTTCATCAATTATCTGACAGCGAGCCAGGGCGTTGAAAAGTTCGTCAATGAAATGAAACGGAGGTACCCGAAGAACCCTAGCCTTGCTGTTTTCTCTTTGAATGAAGCTGGCTTTAATTTCATTGTGGAGGAGTTGAAGAAGCAAAAAACAAAGCATGACATTTCACTGGCTTCGATTGAAACCTTCGAACCCAAAACAACAGATTTTCGATCACAGATTCTTCGTTCACTTTCAGAGAATCCCAATGCGCTCTTGATCTTAGGCCTTTCACCAGAAATAGAAACACTTGCTACCCAAATTAGACAACTGGGGAAAAACGTTCCTCTGGTCTCTATTGAAGGGTTCGGTCTCGCCGATAACAAGGAGCCTTTCGAGGGTAGTTGGTTTGTCGATGCAGCTGTGCCAAACGATTCGTTTCGCCAGCGATTTATGCGAACCTACGGCAAGGATATCACCGCCGGTGTCGGCCACTCCTACGATACTGTACTGATGATTGCCGAGGCATTTGAACTGGCTAGTATCGCTGGTAAAAAGCCGCCGCGAGTAAGAGTGGCTGAAGAGTTTGGACGTTTGGTGGGTTTTAGTGGCGTGCTTGGCACAGTAACCGTGAGCTCCAGTGGAATAGTCCGAACTGAACCATCGATTAAAGTGATTCATAACGGGAAAGCGGAGACAGCAGGACAACGAGACGATAGAATTAGAAAATCATACGAGAATGTAGAAAAGGGGATGAGCGAGAATCAGGTTCTTACAGTGATGCAAGAGCGCCCATCCCTGATCAAAAAAGCGGCCTGGTATTACTCCCTCAGCCAAGAGGCGAATACTCGGAGAGAAAGGAATTGGAAGTTAATCGTCGGTTTTAACGACGGCGTCGTTGTATCAAAAGAGGTCGTCTACGATCATTACACTATCGTCGAACGATCAAACCACTAATGAGAGAATCATCATGCAGAAGCTAGAATATAGTATCACAATCAACGCCGAGCCATCTCGAGTATGGAACACCATGCTCGAACCCGGGAAGTATGAGCAATGGGTAAAGGCATTTTCGGACGGCTCGACATTTGAAGGTAAATGGGAACAAGGAGCCGCCGTTAGATTCGTCGACCCTAGTATGGGGGGCACAAAAGCAATTCTCGAAATCTACCGTCCCTACGAATGTATCCTGGCCAAAAATGTGGCGATCGTCACGAAAGAGGGCGAGGAGGAGACTGAAACCGATGTTGCAAAACAATGGATTGGAACAACAGAAAAGTATATTTTTTCTGAACAGGATGGGGGAACCAAACTGACGATCGAAATGAGTACTCATGCGTCTTTCGTCGAAATGTTTAACTCCTGCTGGCCGAAAGCACTCGATACGATCAAGGCCCTTGCTGAAGAAGCTTAGCAGCTTGCTGGATAGGCGGTACCTTCTCAGCTCCCGAATCAGATCGTAAGCAAACGATTTGCTTCATGTCATGATGAGAAATGCGCTAACATTCTTCAACTGTTTGAATATTGAACCAGGATTAGCGTTGGTGTTCAGTTGTGATTGTCGAAATCCCCGTGCTAAACTGAGCACCCTATTGTTGACTCGTACGGCAATACAGTCTCGACCCGCTTAGGTCACTTACCATTGTTTTGCCACTAACCAGTGTCGTCTATGTGGAAGCTCAAATCACTGTTTATGTTGTTGCTATTGAGCACCTTGGGATCGTCTGAATCGGCTGCTCAGTCTGAGAGAGTATCTGTCGGCGTGATTCTTCCACTTACTGGAAATGCAGCAAGCTATGGGGAGCAGTTTCGAACAGGTATGGAACTCTCGCCCGCGTCAGCTCAGTTTCAGCTTATTTTTGAAGACTCAAAGTTCGATAGCAAGACAGCACTGGCTGCTTATGAAAAGCTGACGAAGGTCGACAAGGTCAAGTTTGTAGTGAGTTTTGGTGGGGCAACTTGTGAGGTATTAAACAGAGCAGCTGAGCAGGACCGAATCTTACATCTTGCCGCTGGGTGCAACACTGCGAGGTTTGACTCTAAAGATAGTTTTAATTTTCGACTGGATGTGAACGAGGCGATAGCAGCATCGAAGACAGCCGAATATTTTAAGAAAAGCAATGTTACTAAAGTCGCTCTCATTCATGTCGAGAATAGCTGGGCTGCTGCGATAATCGAGGAAACAAAGGCTGCTCTCACTCGGCAGAACATTGAAACGACAGATGAAGTAACGTTCTCTGAAACTGGCCCGATTGATGTGAGAACCCAACTGGCCAAACTCAAGGTAACTAAACCAGAGACAATTTTTTTGATTGCACTACCCGAACAGACGCCAGCTATCTTGAAGCAGATAGAAGAGTTGAGAATTGGAATTCCGGTAATGTCGAATATTTCTGTTGAGAATCCAGAAGTTATTCGACTGGCGGGTGCGAATGCGGACGGCATCACTTATATTTCGGTTAAGGGGTCTGACAAATCCAGGCGCACATTCGATGCCTTTTACAAAGAGTTTCCACAGGGCAATCCGTTTGCCGCTTGGGGTTTTGATTCTCTGTTATTGCTGGAGCAAGCAAGCCAAGCAAAGGAGCCAAGAAAGACTCTTCAGAGTCTCGATAGGTTTCTTGGCGCATTCAATTTTTACGACTTCGATGCTTCAGGCGAGTTGAGCCTGCCATACGAGCTAAGAGCCATTAAGAACGGGCGATATGTATCAGTTGAACCTATCTAGAGGATAGATTGTCAGAAGAATCTTCAGTTACGCCAACAGTAAGTACATGGAAATCGAAAGAGACGCTCATTGCGCTGTTTACGATTGTGCTGATTGTAGTGCATCTCACACTGCGATTCGGAACTGATAGTTCTGAAACTATCCGCAACATACCACTCTGGGGCATCTTCATTTTTGGCGGCCTGCCGTTGGTCTGGGACCTGCTGCGAAAGGTCCTTCAACGTGAGTTTGGGTCGGACCTACTGGCGGGCATCTCTATTGTCGTCTCGGCCTTGCTTGGCGAGTACTTGGCCGGCTCCCTCGTCGTATTAATGCTCTCAGGTGGAGAAGCCTTAGAGGCCTACGCGGTTCGAAGTGCGTCTTCTGTTCTGCGCGCACTTAGCAAGCGAATGCCGCTAGTCGCACACCGCAAGGTTGATTCGGCCATTGAAGACTTGCCGTTGGAGCAGATTGAGATCGGAGACAAGCTGGCCGTGTTTCCACATGAAATCTGTCCGGTTGACGGAACTGTCGTCGAGGGGCATGGGGTTATGGACGAATCCTACCTTACTGGCGAACCATATATGATGGCCAAGACGCCGGGTTCGACAGTCCTTTCGGGAGCGATCAATGGTGATGCGGCACTCATTATCAGGGCTGACAAGCTGGCGATTGACTCTCGATACGCGAAAATAATGGAAGTCATTGTCGCTTCCGAGAAGAACAAGCCGCGCATGCGGCGGTTAGCCGACCGGCTCGGAGCCTGGTACACCCCACTTGCTCTGCTAATCGGTTTTGCCGCATGGTTTGCTTCCGGCGATCCAGTGCGCTTCCTTGCGGTAATGGTCGTAGCCACACCCTGCCCGCTTCTGATCGCGATTCCGGTAGCTATCATCGGCTCCATTTCGCTCGCAGCTCGAAGGGCGATTATCGTTCGCGATCCATCCTCGCTTGAAACTGCTGACACCTGTCGCACTCTGATCTTTGATAAAACGGGGACGCTGACCTATGGGGAACCAACTCTAGTAGAGCAGCTTGTTTCAGATACTCACGACCCAAGCGAGATACTAGCTCTGGTAAGCAGCCTTGAGCGCTTTTCTAAACATCCTTTGGCACACGCAATTGTAACCGCAGCAAACGAGTCGAAGGCCGAGGTTCATGATGTTTCGGAGATTAGCGAACCCCCGGGACAGGGTTTACGTGGAGTTGTCAGGGGTCATACGATCGAAGTCACCAGTCGCAAGAAAGTGCACGCCGAGCGTTCAGAACTCAGTGGCAGTCTCCCCCCACTCGCTGGCGGTCTCGAATGTGTGATCTTGATTGACGACCAGTACGCTGCAACGTACCGTTTTCGAGACACTCCTCGAAGCGATGGTGAGTCGTTTATCGGGCATCTCTTGCCGCGCCACGGTATACGTCGGACCTTGATGGTGTCAGGAGACCGTGAATCGGAAGTCCGCTACTTGGCGGAAAAGGTGGGGATTGAAGAGGTCTATTTCAGCCAGAGCCCCGAGCAAAAACTCAGTATCGTCAACGCGGAGAACGAAAAAGCGAACACGATGTTTGTCGGTGATGGTATCAATGATGCCCCAGCCCTGATGGCGGCTACCGTGGGTATTGCCTTTGGTCAAAATAGTGACGTGACAACCGAAGCCGCCGATGTGGTAATATTGGACAGTTCACTCAAGAAGATTGATGAGTTCTTACACATTAGTAAGCGGATGCGACGTATCGCTTTGCAAAGTGCTATCGGTGGGATAGCCCTTAGCATCGCGGGAATGTGTTTCGCCGCTGCTGGATATTTGCCGCCAGTTGCTGGGGCAATCTGTCAGGAAATAATCGACGTGGTGGCAGTGCTCAATGCCTTGCGAGTTGCAATAAAACCAAAAACAATTAGTGATTTTTGATGGAAAAAACAGCTACAAGATCTAAGGGTAAGATAATTGCAGCAGTCACTGTGGTGCTAGCCGGTCTGGCTGCTGTTTTGGTTTATGCGTTACAATTTTCTGCTCTATCCTATCAACTCGACTGTAGCCGAGAAGCCAATCGCTGTGTTCTTGTTCGAGAAATGGTGATTGGTGGGGCGAAAGAAGA
>CBDUGV010000210.1:0-7901 GCA_965366815.1 uncultured Bdellovibrionales bacterium
ATTCTTCACAACATCGGCAACGGCACGAAAGAGGAGGATATCATTGATAAATATCCACTCACCGGACATTACCGATATTCTTCTTCCAACTGATTCCAAATCAATTTGAATAAATTCCACATCTTAGCTATTAGGTCTGAGTGAACACTGCCTGGAAAGATCGGATTTGTAGAAGTACTGTCGTAGCACTACTGCTTCCTCTTTTTCCTATGCTACTCCTTGCCTTCTACGTGAAACAGGCAATCGTCAGTTGGCATGGGTATTTCTTACTTGCCAATCTGTATGGCCTCGATCACCCGAATCAACTGCAAATGACAACTCGACTAGGGCTGTTTGCAGCAGACATCGCTTTTGGAATCGCCTGCCTGCTCTTCTTTGTATCAATCGCAACTGCGCTGCAAGGACGCCGATTGGCGCTTTGGCTCTCTATCGTTTTTTCATTGTCGCTCTCCTCACTGCTATTTGTTCAGCTGCAGTGCTATTATACGCTAGGGCGCTTTCTCTCACTCTCATTTATGCAAGCGGCTACCGAGTTCTCAGCAGTCGATTCTTCCATCTCAGCCCACTACGTAAGTTTCACTAGTCTCCTCAAGCTGCTCTTTGTGCTGGCACTCATTGTTTTCGCCTCAGTTCTTTCCTTTAAGCTCATTGCAAAATCCCCGAGTGCACGCCTTTCATTGCCGGTGGCAACTCTCGTATCGCTGCTTGGAGTCGGGCTGATGTACTTTGCCGGTCAAGCAAGGCCCACGGCGTACCACCGAGCAATTGTCATACGTGCGCTAGCCGACTTTATTGGAGCTGGAGAACTCGATGGCAGTGCGTATAGCAACCTCAGCAAGGAAGAAATGCTGATGGAGTATCGGCGTATCAGTAATCTTCCCGATGCAGTGCTCGAGTCTGACTCGCGCCAGGGCCAGTACTCTAAGGCCGCTGCAGGATACGATGTCATACTGCTTGTGATGGAGACTGCTCCAATGAGAGTTTTTGGCGAAGCTGGCCTGGACGCCTTTCCTACATTTAAACGATTGAGCCAAAATGCGTTTGTTGCAAAGCAACACTATACAACCTACCCGATCAGCAATCGCGCTATTTTCTCGATTCTAAGCTCTTGGTATCCATCAAATACCACCACTAATTTTAATCACCAGCATCCAAGGATGTCGCCACCAAGCGTTGCGCGCGAGCTAAAGAAACTAGGCTACCAAACTGCTCTCTTTGCGCCTGTTGCCCAGCGTTTTCAGAATGACGACAGAATGTATAAGTCGTTGGGGATAGATACAATTGTCTTTCCTGAGGGCCTGGAACTAGACACGCCGATCGAGGGCCTTCCGCCGCGCAGCGGGTTGAAGGAAAACCGCCTGACCTTCGATCTGCTCCAAGAAGAAATCAGTGGATTTCATCAAAGAGATCAGCGCTATTTCGCAATGCTCACTCCGACCCTTGGTCATGCCCCTTGGCCGGATATTAGCGAATCGCAAGACGTTGAGAACTGGCTGGCACGCGGACGTCTGATCATTTCCGAGCAAGATCGTTGGTTGGCGAGGCTAGTCGAGCAATTGCAGGCGGCCGGAAAACTCGACTCAACGATAATTGTGATTACTTCAGATCACGGTTTGCGAACTACCCGAGAAGCTCCCGACTTACAAGTCGGTCGGGCGAGTGCTGATTCTTTTCATGTGCCCCTGTTGATATATGTGCCGGGTGTACTCTCTGAACCAACTGAGATATCATCAGTCACTTCTCACATCGATATTGCACCAACCCTGATGAGCTTACTCGGACTTACGGGGAGTCAGCAGCTCCTGCAAGGGGTGGCGCTTTGGGATGGTCGTTTGGCTGAGCGCCGCACATTCTTGTTCGGAAAATGCTTCCTGAGCGTTGATGCCGTTCATCAGGGCGAGAGCTATGCGATGCGAAGCGATGTACAAGGTGCGGTCTACCTTTCCAAATCTGGCCTACAATTCCCAGATAGCAGCCTGCTGAAGCCAGAGGACCCAAGGCATTCCCAGATTAGCAAAGAAATTGCAGAGTTCAGTGCCTTTCAGCAGGTCTGGGTTCGAAAGCTTGGCTATTCGAAAGGACCAGATTGAGGCACTTTTTTTGTCGGTAATTGCTTTAATGACTTTTGCTACACGGTGTCGAGTCGGATTAACCGTTTTTCTTCTTGCAATTACCCCAGGACAGGCGTAGATTCCCGGGCCTATCTGATTTGCTCTTCTTCATATTTTGATTTGAGTCTCTCGCCCACATATCGAATGGGCGCAGAAGCCGTTGATCTTATTCGACTTCACTACGATCTTTTGCCCGATCGCAGTCCAGTCGGATTAGGCGTGCTATTGGTTTTTTTGGTCTAAATGCAAAGACGGGCCCCTGAATAGATCTCAATTCTCCTTGCTTGAGATCCACTCGGGGGCTTTCGCCTTTTTTCTTTAGACCTACCTATGAAAGGAACGAGATGTTTTTGACGGAACTTTGTAGCGAACAGACTCTGATGATCGGACAGCGTGCCGATGATAAGGAATCGGCAATCGCTCAAATGCTCGAGTGCTTGTGCCAAGCAGGTGCCTTCGCTCGAGGAGATTTCAAGACTGTGAAAGCAGCGGTGTTGAAACGGGAAGAACTTGGAAGCACTGCCATTGGGCAGGGCAATATGGTTCCACACACGAAATCGCCGGTGATAGAGGCATTATGCTGCTGCCTGGCGGTCTTCCGGGAGGGATTTGATGGCAAACCCTTGGCTGACGATACGCCCATTACGGTCGTTTTCATGATCCTCTGCCCACCGGACCAACCGGGCCGACACTTGCGAGCGCTTGAACTAGTCGCGAGACGTGTTCGCAATCGAGAATTGCTACGAAACCTTCGCCAAGCTATCGATTGTAGTCACATCTGGGACATTCTCGTTGAAGACGACGAGAACTATGGACTCACCAATGCGGTCACCGCAATGACGAGCAGTTCAGCTTCGACAACGCCGCTTGGCGCCTGAGGTTTTACGAGGATAAAAACAACAAAATGACCACCGAGAACGGTTCTTGGAAGTCAGACAACCCCCTCACCCGGATATCGCAGAGCACGCCTATCCGGTTAATCACTCTCAGCTGATTTCTACTCTAGAGATATCGGCAACAAAAGCTCGTCCGAAAACAGATCCTATCTGATCGCTCTGATCGAGTGTTATTTCCACACAAGGGATAGTATCGAGAAAGATTCGAGCAATCATACTTGCCCGGAGATAGAGTTCCAAGCGTTCGGGGTCGTTCCACTCCGTTGGGCATTGAGCCAGAAAATGACTAAATCCCGGATTCTCATCTTGGATGGTTCGCAGTTTCTGTAGATGAATTAAACGCTCTTCCCAGTTTTCAAACGGACTGACACGCATCGTACAACTACAATGAGCACCGTAGCGATGAAGCCAGCGCACGCACATTGCCCATTGATCGACGGTTACCGGTGGACGCCCGCGTCGCTTCATATACGTATCGAGCAGCATGCTGCCACTCAATCCAGAAATATGGGTTAGTCCACTTTCACTAAGCTCTTGCACCAAGCGCTCGACGCTCTTCCCTTCCTGTTGTGCGAGCTGGAGAATTTCTGCGATATCAAAGGCTTCGATTTGTATCCCGGGTGAGGTCGCACGCAATCGGGTAAAAAGGTCAACATAGAATTCACTGGACCGGAGACTGCTTGCATTGATCTCGAATTTGCTTCGAAAGCATTTTGCACGCTTCATGCGAGCCGCGAGTCGCTGTACTGCTTTGTCATCTGAGAGGGATTCTTGGCGCACCACAATAGTTTGTTGTTCAGGCGCTTGAAACGAAGGCGATGAAGTCTCCTCTTCGACCTCCGACGTTCGAAGACGAAGCAGCTCCACCGCACAGGAAAGATCCGCGAGAGCGGCAGAATCAGCAAGCCAGAGGGCATCTTTCATGGTCAAGCGATAGCCATCAAGCACATCCTGCACCATGTCAATTGCGGTTCGGCTCTGCGTGCGAACTATTGGCCCCGACCCCATCACGGTTGTTCTGGCGATTCGATACTCTGCCTTGGGCAGCATATCGAGCTTATAGGCTCGACTCAAAAACTCCTGCATGCCATCCAGCAAAAATTGATCGATATAAAATCGGCGATGATCGGCAATGAAGCGCTGAGCCAGTTCTTCAGTTGTGCCAAAGAACGGCGCATACTCACGGGCTATAGCCCCACTCGCCTTCGCGGCACGATGCAAACATTGATGGATTGCCAGTACTTCTTCTGGTGTCACGGCATCTGGCCGCATGGCCCAGACTAAGAACACAAAGGGTTTACCGGTCAGTTCGTACCATGCGGTGGCAAGATCTTCTACTACCTCAAAGTCATAGCGAATCATTCCCGGCAGTTCGTGCAGGGCAAGCGCTCCCTCGTTCGGACCAACGCAGTTAAATAACTCGCACTCTTGTCGCCGTACAAAATGTGGATCAACACCCCAGCGCTCGCGAAGTAAGAGTCTCAACAAGAGCATTGAAGTACTGGAACAATTATAAATGTGAATCCGCTCTAAGGATTCAACCGGGCTATTCGCATACAGAATCATGCTTTCCGTTCGCTGCCGAGTGCCCATGCCAAATTCGAGACTCTGATATCCGCCATGCTGTGCAAATTCAACAATCGGAATCAATGCCAGATCGACCTCGCGTTCATGAAGTTTGCGAGCGTTCTCGGTTGGCGTGTCTTCCTCGTAGCTGATGAAGTCGAGCTGACTGAGAAGCTTAAACGGCACTCCAGCGAGATGGGGAATTCCGGTGGCCTTAAGCAGTCGCATCACTATGCTCCTTTTGCCGTAGCAGCTCTACGAGTGAGCGAAGATGGCGCACTTCGGGCAAGCCAGAACGCTCGGCGGTAAAAACATCGGCGGCACCGAGTCCAAAAAAATTAGCAGCGGCGGCCCGGAACAAGGGGAACAATTCGGCACGCTCGGCACCGAGCACCCCTATTGCAGGTATGTCGGGACAAAGGCAACTGCCAAGTGCAACTAGGCGAAGATACTGTAGACATTGTTCAGCAGTCGCTGCGTCACTACCCACATTCGTCGCATCCCAACGAAACGCCCAAGTAGCAATAGGATTCTCTGTGGCACAGAGGTGTTGGATCCGAGCCAATTCAACCGAGATCGATTCTAGACTTTCCATGTGGGGCAAGCTCAGATCGGAGACCAACATGATTTCAGCAGAGACATCCAATTTGAGCGCCAAGAATTGTCGAAGGGCAACGCTCGACGAAAAGGAGAGAGTGACTCGTCCCTCAGTGCGCTGGAGCTGCTCAAGCATTGTTTGGAACCGTTTCCGAGTCCAAACACTTGCATCCTCAAACAACACACTCTCAATCGGACAATAGAACGAAATTTGAGGATATTCGCTCTGTAGCTCAGAGAGCAACTCAGTAAAACGAGGATGCTTGGCCAGATGCATTAGCCCCTCGAGTTCTAGCGTCGGCTTGGAGAAGGGCTGCTTGGAAAAATAGTCGGTCGCAACCCCTTTCTCAAGCCAAGGCTCCAAGGGCGCTCGCAACAACGGAGGGGGCTTGCAGAGCCGCGGTGCTCTTCGCTGTAATGTGGCAATCTTTAGCAGCCCAGCCAAGGGCGCGCTGTGCAGGACCGCATCAATAGTCTCAACGTCGAGTGTCTGTCTATCGTGGAGCGATTGCCAGAAAGGTCCCAATCCCATGGCATAGAGCATCTGCACAGAAACTGCATCTAGCGCTACAGATGGTTCTTCGGAAAAGACTCGTTGTTCTAGAGTGTTAGACACAGGCCGTCCCATAATTTCCGCCAAATTCAATCGGATTATAACAAAGCCTCACAAATGCCTCAAAGCCCCAGCTAAGCTCTAGTTCGACTAGCAAAAAATTATGAGCCATTCACTAAAGATTTGCTGTCATTTTCCCGACATAGTTGTGGGTAGTCTTGTTAAACATGTGGGGCATTTGGGTGTAGTACCTTCCTCCCGGTAAGGAAATGAAACTGATGAAGTTCTTTTTTGGTTTGGCTCTTTGCATTTCTTCGTCATTCCTGATTCTCAGCTTGGGCGTACCAGTTGTGCTGCTAAACGGCACGCTCGTTGAATATGGCGATCTCAATCAATGTGATGGAGATTCTAGTCCGCTGAGTACTCGCAGCTATGGAAGCTGCCAATCGGTAAACGGCATCGTCCCCTGCGAAGAATTTCAAGGCATGAATCTATTTGAACTCACTTTCGAAGGGGAGCCTCTGCTCTATCGCTCACTTGATACGATCGCGATCAGCAATCTGAAATACGAAGGCGCACCACTCTCACTGGCAAACAAAGACACTGCCAAAGATTTGATCCAAGGGCTCGTCCACTGTGGTTATGCCCCAGGCCAGCAAGCAGTCATCTCGGATGGGAACAATCAGCGTGAGCGTGCTGCTGGAGCTGAAGCGCTCTACTACAGCGATACCGGCGCCCCAGTATGTGGAGCCAATGGCGAGCGAGTGCAACAGACCCAGGTCCTGCTAAACTGCCTTCATAACTATGGTAAGAAGGTCTAAGTCGCGCGCCGCGCAAGACCCATCATAATGACATACGTTGCTGCGACACCCCTGTCGGGTTTCGAGTATCTCTGATCATACTCACTGACCAGCCGCTCTAGCTCGGAGCGCGTCAACAACTGCTTTCCTTGAGAGAACGAACCACCAGTAAATCCCTGAGACCGGATACTCTGCAGAAAGGCGGTGGCAGATTCAAAATAGTGCGGTTCCTTCCTGAGGTCCAACCACTCGATCTCGAGATTCGCCGCTGCAACTGCGGCCAACACCGCTTCAGTGGTGGGGAGATCCATCGCTGGAATCTTTGTCGGTGCGACTTCTCTTCGCAGCGCGTGCAATTCGTTGAACGTGCCCTCTACCATTAACGAAAATAGGAATACCCCATTGGCTTGTAAGGCTGCGGTCAGCTTTAGAAAGGTTTCTTTAATCGGCAACATCCAATGCAGTGCCGAAGCACTCAGTATAACGTCGTAGGGATCGGGAAAGGAGGTGCGAGTGATATTGGCACAGGACCAATTGATATTCGCAAGTTCGGGAAAGCGCTGTTGCGCACGGGCGATCATACCCGGCGCCAGATCAATTGCGTCAATCGTGGCCCCCGAAAAACGCCTCGCCAACGTCGCCGCCGCAACGCCAGTGCCACAGGCGGCATCGAGCAATCGCCGTGGCCGCAGTTCCGGAAGTGCCTTCGATGCTAACTCTGTTGCGATTCGACTATGAAAGCCTGCGAGCTCGTCATAGAGCAGACTGGCTGTCGAAAAATGCCTCTCGACACTACGTAAGTGGTTCATTTAACAAGAAATCTTCTATACTCGTTGCTATTTCGGCAATGTGGCCCTGCCAAAAACAATGTCCGGCCCCCCCGAGGAGCTTCAAACGACTATTGGGCAAGCGGCCACATACATAGCCGCTCGCGTCGCTCGGCACAACTGAATCGAGGGTCCCGTGCAAAAGAAGCGTCGGGGCTACGACTGTATCGAGCAGCGCTCGCAGATCGGTATTTAAGAGATAATCCAAGCCAGTCCGCAGCGCCGACACATCGATTTCTCCTTGGATTTCGACTTGATGCCGTTCCAGCTCTCCTCCGAGCTGTCGAACGAAATTCGATACGACCTTCGCCGGATTCTGGCCTAGTTGTCTTCGCATAGCGCGAACGCGAGACGCCTCAACGCCAAACGCGTAGTCGCTTCGCATACAAAAAGAACAAGTCGCAGAACAGAGGACCAAGCGCCGAACGCGATCGGGCCAAAATGTTGCCAATTCCAGCGCCAAAAGTGCACCAGATGACCATCCGATAATATCGCATCGTTGAGGGCCGAGTTCTTCGATCAGGGCCACCGCGAGCTTCGATGGCTTCGTC
>CBDUGV010000211.1:0-7896 GCA_965366815.1 uncultured Bdellovibrionales bacterium
GAGAGCCTGGGAAACATTTTTGTCGGCTCACTGCTCCTCCTGTTCTCTATTCTTTTTCCACTTTGGAAACTTGGTATACTCTCGAGCAGTATTGGAGCACTCAGCCGAAGTGAGTGCCCGATGCGTGGATTGTTTCTAGTTGAGAAGCTTGGCAAGTTTTCGATGATCGATATTTTCGTCATGGCCTTGCTGGTTGTGGCGATAAAGGGCTTGCCCGGTGGCACTGAAGTCCAGATCAATTGGGGACTGGCCGCCTTCGCGGCGTCGGTGCTGATCAGCATGAAGATTCCCCAGGAACTGACCTCCCACTCACTAAACAGCGAGCCTCCCCAGAGCGACAACGAGAATTAGCTACTTTTTCGTCTGGAGAAGCAGAAATTTAGGAAAAGAGCAGGCTTCATTTCCGCTCAATCTAGGAACAAATGCGAGAAAGGGAGCTTTTCTCCTTTGTTTTTAGCTACTTAGAAAAATCTCCAAACGAAACTTCTCTCTCCAAACTCGGCATAACAGCAATGAAGGGGTTTGGGACGTTTCTTAGTCAGCAAGACCCTATGGGGGAATGCCCAAGCGGGCTAAGATTATCTCTTATCTACATGGAGCGAGGAATGAGCAGCGCACGACAAAATCGACATATCGCCAGACTAATTGTAGGCGCGATGAGCATTGATGGCTCATTGAGCCGAGAGGAGCAAAAGAAGGTTGCTCAGAGTCTTGAAGAGATAGGTATGCCGGAGCTTGTGGCCGACGTTGGGGCGGCGATTGAGGACTATTGCGGGACCTTTGATATGTATCAAGAGTGTCGAGAGCTACTCGAGTCGCTTGGTAAGGACTCCGCGGAACTCGCACCAATGATGTTTCGGATGATCTGTGATGTTATCGCACATGATCGGTTCGTATCTGCACAGGAAGCAACCTACCTCGCCTCTATCGGGCGTAGATTCAAGCTTACTCCAGAAAATGCACGTTCTATTTTTAAGCAAGTAATGGCAGCCAATCGCAGCCGATTGGAAGTAGCTGGTGATGATATCGATGAGTTGATCAATCCGCATCTCAAGGCACTACTGAGCTTTGACGGCGCGGACGAGCTGGTCGGGGAACTCCCAGAGAACTCCATGGATGAACTGCTCCACAACGCAAAAGAGCTGCTGGGAAGCGAAATTAGCATCACTGGAGAAGACGTCGAACGGGCCCTGACAGTTTTAGGTCTAGATAGGACTAAATCACTGGATTGTGCCGAAGAAGTCTGGAAAGAGACTATCGAGAACTTGAACCTGCCGAAGATGTCGAATCTAGGTGAAACCTATGTGACGGCGGCAATTAACAGGATAACCCGCATCAACGACGCCTATAAGACGGTTCTCCACTTCCACGAGCATCTGGAAGCCAAGCATCAGGCGAAACAGGATGTGGCGACGCTTGAGAAACAGATAAAGCGTTCCAATCAGCCCAGCTCACGAGATGAGCTTGCAGGCGACATCGAAGAGCAACTCACCGGGGTTGGAACTGATCTACCGGCCAAAGAAGAAACTGCCTAGCACTCGTATCTGATCGCAATTGCTGTCTTCTATGCGCTCCTACTGCGTTGTTTCTAGCCTTGCGCACCAAAATATCAAGAAAGTTGGAAAATCTACCGTGTCTTTTACTTAGAAGATAGAACGAACCGCTAACGACGTTTTATTTTCATTGCTGACAACACATATTAACTGCTAACAACGCTCAACCCTATAAAACGGGCCACTCATGTAGGCGCTGGGAAGTTTACTTCGCAGCGTCTTTTTTATTTCCTGCAGCTTCGTCCTAGACAACTTTTGCGTTGCTAAACCCACCATCAGCAACAAACTCACCCATGATATACGGGGAACGAGCTATGAACGTGACACACTTGCCAAATTCTTCTGGCGTTGCGAAACGTCCAACCGGCGTAGCTCCAAGAATCTGCACGAAGCGAAACTTCGGATTGCCATCCTCGTCTCGAAGCAATCCTTTGCTTTGCGTCGTCTCGGTAAATCCCCAGCGAATCGAAACACTGCGGCCATAGGGCAATCCGAGCTCTCGTCGATCCCACGCAAGGTATTCACCGAAGCGAATAGTCTCTTCACGAAGCGCCTGTTTCGCAGCGGCGTAATGATTTACTCCGGATAACTGCGGACTAACGGACCCAATAGTGAGAACGAGCGGTGCTGACTTCTGCGTAACCAAGCGAGGCCCAAGCGTATACATCAACTCAACCAATCCAGTCGCGTTCGCCACATACATTTCACGCATCGCTTGAGCACTCCAGCACTGCCATTTGCTGCGAATCCCCTGCTGCTCTGCAACGGGCTCCTGCGGATACTCCCCACGAGCCTGCTCCATTTTATTAAACGTCGCCTCAACAGAATTCCCACCGGACGTGATCAGAACCACATCCAAATCTTCCGAAACCGTTGCTTCTAGCTTCCGGCAAAACAGATCGATCGATTCACTATCAGCAACATCAACCCCCATGGGGACGATAGTCGTCTCAACCCGACCAGCTATTCCTGCTCGGAGACTCTCAGCTGAAGCTTCGGCTTTGGTTAACTGACGGTTTGTGACGACAATTTTGTCAAACCCTTCGAGCGCAAGTTGGAGAGCGGCAGCTGCCCCTAGATAGCCCATGCCAACAACTACCGCAGTTCGGCTTTCAGTCACTGTCATCTAATGAACCTCCAACCCAACTAATTGTTCATCTTGCACGCGAAACAAAGCTGGACGCTGGATCAAGGCACCGTGTTCATCGAAGCGAATTTCTCCAGATGCGCCTGCATATTGCAATGTCGGCAAGATACTCTTTACCGCATTCACATCTGTCGAATCAGCTTCGGAAATTGAACGAAGTAACACCTGGATAGCATCGAATCCACCTTCTGCCGAAAGCCCAGGTGGATGACCAAATCGTTTCGTAAAGCGCTGGCGAAACGCCCGCGACGGCTCTGGGGCACGCGCGACTATCACCCCATTGAGCGCACCCTTTGCGCTCTTGAGTCGTTGTGCATCAAGACTAATCGCCATCCTCGCGCCGCGGTACCCCTGTTTCGACAGCTCACGAGCACCGGCGTCGATTTGATTGTAGTTCATCATAAAAACGACATCTGGCTTTCCAGCTATGATTTTCGTCGCCTCAGACCGCAAATCGCTCAATGTTGGCGTCGGCTCAAGGAGGATTGTCACCGTGCCACCCAGTTTGGTAAATTCTTTTTCGAACACTCTTCCCTGGGTCATCTCGGCAGGTTGTTGGCTGCTAAATATTGCCGCTCGCTTCCATCCCTGAGAAACGGCGTAGCCTGCCAAGGCCTTCGTTCCCGCCTCTTCAGCAGCTCGCATGTTAAAGACATGATCTCCAGCCCGACTAAATTCAACCGCGCTTGCCGAGGGGGTAATCATTACAATATCAGTAGCCTCCTTTATCAGTGGCAGAAGTGCGAGTGCCCCAGGTGCCCAGGAAGGCCCAATGAAATATCGAAGATTCCTGTTCGTCTGTAATTTTTTGAAAGCGCTAACCGTCTTCGCTCCGCTAACTGCCTCAGCAGTATCTTCAACTCGCAATTCAATTTGTCGACCCCGAAGCCCGCCTCTCGCATTGGCAATCTCGGCTGCCAGTCGGGCGCCATCCAAGGCCGCTTGGCCCCAATCAGCACAGTTTCCCGATAGACACAGCAACACACCCACTTCAAAAGGTTCAGCAGAATCAGATTCTGACTTCGACTGCTCAGCCCAGAGAGTAGGGACGGCAGCGAAAATGAGAATCAAGACGCAGAGGTTCAGAAGCCGCTTCAAATGCCGATTCATAGCTACTCGTATTTTCGTAACAGGGTGACTAAACTCTTCTGTAAAGATTTCGCATCGATCGAAGAATCAGCAATTACATCCAAGTGATCCACAGCTTGTCGCAGCTCTTCTAATACCGACGCCAATTTGGATTCCGGACTTTCTTCGGGCTTTTTCGCGAGGGGAACACGTGTCGATCCCTCAGTCGACAAATTCGCTATCTTGTCGACAAAGAACTGCACCACTTCCTCTGAGGGCTCCGTTTCCGCCGAAGCGCGCAGTTTCTTTAGAAAGTCACGTCCATCGAGTAGATACCAACCGATATCATCGCCTCGACCAACCGATGTGACAAACAAACCTTCTTCTTGCTGTGCCAAGACCGTATAGGCATGCGTTCGAGCCCATGTGGCAGCACTATCACAAGATTCATTTTCATCATGACCCGTATGTCCGTAGACATGCTCAGTCTGAACCGCGTATCCCTTACTCAGTCCGAGATACGTACGCCAAAGCCCTTGATTCTTCACAGGCTTCTTTGACGCCGTTTTCCAACCGTTGCGCTGCCAATTGTTGATGTACTGCGTCGCGCTCTTGAGAACGTACTCACTATCACATACCCAATGCACTTCGGCTTTGTTCTTAATTCCCAAAGCGCGCAGTGCTGAAAACGCTAAGAGCCCAGCTGTAATTTCCGCTTCGTTGTTCGTCGCAGCTCCCAGAAATACGATTAACTGAAGACGACCCTCTGGACTATCAACAATACAGGCCCCAGCCGCAGAGGAACTGCGTTCGCCACCACCATCCGAATAAATAACGATTTGTTCAGCCACTTATGCCTCATCGACTTTCGAAGTTTGATCCTGGAGACGAGCTTGCAACTCGGCGAGAAAGCCATCATCTCGCAACAAGAGTTCTTGAACTTGTTGTGCCAAATGTTCTGGACGAGTGCCGAGAACAAACTCCCGCAAAACCTGGTTTACCAACGACTGATAGGGTCGCCCCTCTTGTTTGGCCCACTCTTTAAAATACTGAACCACATCTCCATCTAGATTGATGGTAACTTTCACCCGCGTATGACGTTCCGGCCCTTCAGCAGCAGAGCGTCCCGCTCCGGGAATGTCTTTTTGCGTGGCTGCCGATTTTTCGGGAAACAACAAGCGTCGAGTTGCACGACGAAAGTCCGTATCTTCTGACATACTGCTCACCAATTAAGTCCGTAGGAACCACGTACTATAGTTTTGTGTTCACTATACGGAATAACATACTTCAAAGAGAATCCACCCTGCTCGGGAAGCTCGTCAGGCAAATTGTAATAGAGTACTACCTTCAATGGCTCATAGTACGGGGCAAAGCGCTCCCGAGGGAGTTCAACGCCATCGCTGCCAAGCACCGCATACCGGGTCGGTGCAATGAGACTGGGTGTGCTCACAGTATCCTTTTTCTTTGCGGCCACCTGGGATTCTCTATTGCCGGAACTCTTATTTAAGGAATGCTCCGCACCACCAATCGAGGGCCCTGCGACCGTCGAAACTTCCATCGAAGGAGAAGTACTTAGGGCCGTTGTCGCAGCCTGCTCCTGCCCCAGCTCAAGATGAATCAAGCTCGGCACAAGCCAACGAAAGTTGTCCTCGGTGTCAGTGATGCGAATGGTCACCTGCCCCGTATTGGTTGTTCTCTCGAACTTCTCGAATTCGACCTGCGCAGTCTCCGGCATCAATTGCTCATTCTTGAGCTGGTTCAACACACTAAAGGTTCCGATTAAAGACATTGCGACCAGAATACCAAACAGAGAATAGCGATCCTGTATACGAAACGGCTTTCTCGTCACACCCATCTGTCCAAGTGTCGGATATCCAGTTATTCCGATCTCCTCCTTTGCCGTTGATGAGAGCATCAATGAAAAGGCACTGACTGCCGCCGCGAGAATAAAAATGCCGACCACTGATGACAAGACGATTTTCACCGTGAGGATAAAAAATCCGGTATGGCCGGTACTCATTAAATCAACTACGGCTGGCGGTACAAACATGCCAAACCAAAACAAGACATTCATCTGAAAGGTCGCACTGAGATTTTTTTGTGAGAACTGCAGCGAACGGGTAAAACCCAACTCCCAAATTGACTTGTTCGTAAACGACGACTGCACGACCGGTCGAGGCTCATCGTACTCTGGATCATAGGGCTCTTCGTACTCATCGTCCTTTTTTTTGTCCTGCACTCGGGAGTAAAACTCCCCTACACAGAAATAGGGCGCCCAGACGAAGAAAAGCACAAAGAATAAAATGGGGAGGAGTAACAGAGAAATTGACACGAGCGAGATAAATAGCACGTAGCTAAAAAATACTTTGGGAAGATTGCGAAATGCACGGCGCAGGATATCTACGGTCCGTATCGGCATGCCCTTGATCCGCTCGAAGCATGCCATGGCAACTACGGTAATCAGCCAGGCGTTCGCTCCTTCAGAACACACTTTTACCAAAAAAAACTGATTCTGCGGGAGGGGTGTAGAAAATACCATATATGCGGTAACTAATTCTATAAAGATAGGAAGCGCCGCAAGCGTAAGGAGTAGGCGCTTATGCGACCAGGCAAAGGTTAAGCCCCAGTCAATAGGGGCGAGAATTTCGACTGGATTTTGAGATGAACCTTGGTTAGACAATTGATGCTCCCATAATGACTTCCCTCAAGCAGTTACCATAATGAGCGAAGAAAACCCGAGCTGCGCTCGTTATTATACGTACTCATTCTCCGACTTTTCGCGGCCTAGACTTCAGCCTGCCAAAACCCAAGAATTCCAAATTAAAAGCTCGGAACTACAACCAGCCGTTTTTACAACTTTCGTAACTCACATTCCTCATGCGAGCGGGAGAAATGCGTTCTTTCTCCTTAACGAGCATCTTACTCGACTCTTACAGAATGCGAATAAACACGGGCTCAGCGCCACCCAGCCCCTGCAGCAACGACCAGATCTATTGCGTAGCCTAGTATTTGAATGCGTAGCTGAATTCCTTAGCAGTTTTCGGGACAAAGTAAAATACGCACGTATTCGTCTTGTTCTAAGTAATGAGAAGCTCGAATTGTTTGTCGATTCCTACATAAATCCCTGGGAGAAATTACCAGGGATACAGGTGGCAGCAATTCGCGGTGAACGGCGCATACCCGAGCTAAAAACTACCCTAATTGATGATTCGCTGCGGCTGCGGCAACTGGCTGAACAACAAGGCTGCGAAGAAGGGCTGTTTATCGACTCTGATGGCACACTCCGCGAGGGGGCATGGACGAACGTATTCTGGATTAATGCCGATCAAGTGCTCTGTACAACTGCCAGTCGAGTGCTCCCTGGCGTCACCCGCGCCTTGCTTCTTTCGCTATTCGACGTAACATTAGCCGATATTACATTGGCGAAACTCATGGAAGGCGCTCGAGAGGTATTCGTGACACAAAGCACTTCTGGGGTAACCCCCGTGTTGAGTATCAGTCAACAGCTCATTGGAGATGGTCAACCGGGAATACGCACGTTAGCCATTCAAAAAGCGTATCGAGATTGTATTAGGGCGCGAGCCGAGTATCTCGATCTGGAATAGATAGTGGTACTTCACACTCCACAGATTGTCGGCATAGTAAACGTTACCGAAGATTCCTTTTCGGACGGGGGGGCCTACTTACAGCCCGACGCAGCAATTGCTCACGCGAAACAACAACTCGAAGACGGTGCTTTTTTCGCAGAATTTGGTCCAGCCTCATCGCATCCAGATGCTAAGGGAGTAAGCGCCGAAGAAGAAATCAAGCGGATCGAACCGCTGCTCGAAGCCTTCGCCAAACAACTCAAACGAGTATCCATTGACTCCTTCCAACCCGAGACGCAAGTGTTTGCAGCACGCAAGGGAGTCGGGATGATCAACGATATTCAGGGGTTTCCCCACCAAGCAACCCGGCAACAGTTAGCGGCGTTCGACTGCGCTCTTGTCGTAATGCACTCGGTACAACGATATGGCATCGCAACACGTGAAAAGACAGAGGCTCATGATGTCATTCAGGGAATGTACAATTTTTTCGAACGCAGAATTGCCGAACTTATCAGCGCCGGTATTCAGGAACAACGTATAA
>CBDUGV010000212.1:0-7861 GCA_965366815.1 uncultured Bdellovibrionales bacterium
GTCGAGCGGATCATCCGATACGCATTCGACTATGCCAAAGCGCAGGGGCGCGGCCGCGGCAGGGATACTATCCGCGCTTCCTCAACTATAGGCGGTTTATCTAATTGCCCCAATTTCTGAAAATCGAGCTCTAGGGGAGCCTCCATTGGGTTGTAGTCAACTCTCGCCAGGATCCAGTCCTTACTTCCCTTGATCGAAAAAGCGATATTGATAGTTCTGATGGTGGCGTCCTGTACCGCAAGAGAAAGTGCCATCGAGGTATCAGTTGCCTTTGTACTTTTCAGATTTCCTTCGCATCGAACGTCTTGCTGGAGCGGCTTATACACACAACTATCGCCACCCGTTTCAGTCTTGATGTCGCGAAGGTATTTGAGCGGCGAGCCAATCCATTGCCCGTGCAGGAGATAGAGTGGATGAGTTAAACCATCTACACAAAGTTGTTCTCCAAGCACATGGGTCGAGGCGAATTTTTTGGCCACCTCTGTGGAAACGACAAATGCATCAGCTACGGTTAGATCCTTGCTTCTTCGAAGTTCCTGTTCAATCGAATTGAGAACCGGCAGATTGACTCTATAGAGGCGTGCTTTGAGTCGAGGGTGATCTACAAGACCAGCTTCTCGAACCCTGCTGCCAACCGTCTCGAGAAACAGATGGTCGTTAAAGAGCGGATTGTTCCGACTTCCCATCAGGTACGGAAACTCTATCAGATATCCCACCTGGTTCTCTTGCTGATGCCGATAGAAGTCAAAGAATCCTTCTAGCTCTCGGGTCACATGCAGGCGTCCGTCGATATCGTACATATAGACCATTCGCCCCGCCATGATTCTATCATTCGCAGTCAGCAGCTGATTAAAGGTCGCCCAGGGTTCTAGCGAGCGAATATCACTGCGCGAACCGGATATCCGACTCGCTATCACCGAGTAGGCGCTACTCCTTCTCCCCGGCACGCCGCGACTGGCCAGTGCGACAAAACTAGAAGAAATGAAAACGACAGCTAGCGATAGGGCGGCGGCGCGTGTCTTTCCCCTTTGCAGCCAGGATGCAAGTCGGCAGGTTGATTGATTGCCAAACACTGCTAAGAAGGCAAAGGGAATGATTGCTGCGAGATAGCGTATCTGGGAGAAAAAACTGAGAAGCAATGCCGAATACAAAAGAAAGATCAGAGCGAGCCGACGGATGAGCGGCCGATCGGCGAGCCCGATCAGTGCCAGTGGAATCAACAACACGCCCCATAAGCCGTATCCGAAATCTGCAAATTCTGTGTAGCCACTCGTTCGCAGTAATCCCTCGGTCAAGAATGAATAAACGGAGGAAATGCTTCGAAGCGGTGGAAATCCCGAGAGAGAATTCGCTCCTCGCTCGATCATCGGGATATCTAAGAACCAAATATTTCGAACCCACCACCAAGCAGCAATTGCGATTGAAGCGCTCACTGCAAGCCATTGGGGCAGTCCAAACCGAGGCAGTATACGAAGGGCCGGAAGAATCAATCGACCATAGAGAATCGGTAGTACGAGTAAAGCGAAGCCAGCGGTTAGTTTAGTTGAAGCAAGCAAGGCGCTGAGCCAAAGGCAGAGCAGCAACTGTGTTTTTAGATCTGCCCCTTCTTTCTCAAGCAGCAAGCTGCGCTCAAGAAAGTAAACAAGCAACAATAGTATCAGCGACATCAGGTTGTCTGGTCGAATGCCGAGCTGAATGTCGAAGATCATCGGGACAAGTGTGAAGCAGAGCACGAGCAAGGTGGCTCGTTGCTGAGTCAACCCAACTATTTGCCGGGCGAACAGATAGAGGACATGCAGCTTTCCAACGATGATAAGCAGGCCAATGAAGCGAGCCCCTAATCGTTGATCGAGGGCATAGCCAACTGAAACCAAAAGTTCCTGTAAGTGGGGGAATGCATAGCCGATACTCCAGCGGTAGCTCGGATCATTGAGCAAGAAGGTATTGTCTTCGGCGTAAGCACGGGCAAAAGCGAGATAGGCATGTCGCGCATCGCCCGCCAAGGCCAGGACCGATAAATAGCCAATTCCGTAGAGAAGGACTACGAGCAGTAGACTCGTAGTTAGTATTCCACTAGCTCGTGTTTTTGTTCCAAAGATAAAAGTCGACTTTAGTGCCGCGATCGGCTCGAGCAGCAGTTGTATTCTCTCTCCTTTCGGATTGAGCCTCAAGGCATAGAGAAAGAGTGAAGCCATACTGAGAAAGAGTGTGACTGAAGTGAATGCCTGTAGGAGCAGCAAAAGAATACACAGCAAGGTTACAGTGCTGAGTGCGATGGTCCACGCATAGACGTAGATTCTATCAACAGATCCACCATGGCGGACAGTAAGCGAGCGGGCAAAAGCGTAGCTCGTATATGCAGTGGTGAGAGCAAATGCCACTGTCTTTCCCAGATCAAAAATCAAACCATGGTAGGCAAAATAGACTGCGAAGGCAGCGACTGCGACAAGAGAAGCTGTGCGCGGATGAATCAGGATTAGCAGGAGAGCCGCAGCAATACAGGCTATGTCAATCCATGCAGCGGAGAGTTGAGCCGTGAAGGCAGCTTGTAGGTTGACTACGGCAGTGCCGAGGGCGGCTAGCGCCAATAAAGTGCTCAGCGCATATAGAGCGAATTGCATTCGGGGGTGGTCTGTTGAGCTTCCCACCTTCATGGCATGCATAGATTGTCTTAGACTGTACGCTGTACGGGAAAGAGCGTTTTACGTTTCCAATATACAACGCCGAAGAGAATGACTGCATACAGTAGCTGCCGCATCGGTCCCAAAACGCTTGGTGGGATATCGATGAAGCGAAGCGGCTCTGGGAGCAGTACCAAGAAAATTGTTGAAAGTGTTACGCCCCAGAAAGAGCCGGGTTTTCCTACGATAACTAGACTAAGGACGAAGACCATTTCGTGCAGTCCAAAAGACGAGGGATCAATGTAGTTAATGTAGTAGGCAAATATCGCTCCAGCCAGTCCAGCAAAGGCCGAGGCGATGATAAAGCTCGTGTTCCTGAGTGAGCCAATACCAATCGCGAGGGCCATGGTAGCTGGTTCATGCTCAGCTTGAGCGCGCAGGCGTCGAGCAAAGCGACTGCGAAATATACAGTAGAGCACGATATATACTGCAACAACCACGATCGCTAAAAAGTAAAGGAAATTGATATTCTCGTAGAAATTGATCTCGGCAATTTCAGGGCGAGGAATCCCAGGAATACCGAGTACACCCCGTGTGAGGCTTTTCCAGTTGATCAGCACCGCGGTCACAACCGCAGAAAACGCCAAGCTACCAATCGCGAAATAGTCGTGCGTGAGTTTCAGCGAGATTCCACCGATCAGCAAGGCAAAGACACCGCTCGTGAGCATCGCCGCGGGCAAGCAAACCCAAACACTCTGATTGAGCTCGGTAGACATCAGAGCAGCAGTGTAGGCACCAATTGCATAGCAGGCGATATGAGCCAAATTAAACAGGCGGCCGAGTCCAAAGGTCAGGTTGAAACTCTGCGCGAGTATCAAATAGATGCCAACCAAAATGACTAGGTGAATGATATAATCCATTAGGCGACGCGCTTCTTTGTCGAGAACATTCCTTCCGGCTTAAACAGCAATACAACAAGGATAATCACAAAGGCGAAAGCGTCTTTGTATCCAGCAGGAATGCTGTAGCCACCAAAGTCCAATCCGATTGAGAGATTCTCAACCAGTCCTAAAATATAACTACCAATGATGGTGCCCCAGACATTGCCTAGACCGCCGAGGATCATCGCAGCAAACGCTTTGATCGTATAGGCTGTGCCCATCGTCGGCTGCATATTGGTTTCGTAGCCAACCAGGATACCGGCATAGGCTGCCAGTAGGGTTCCAACGCCGTAGACAATGTAGCTCGTCTTGGCCTTGCTGATCCCCAAGGCTTCTGCGCCGTGCTCGTGTTGCGATAGCGCTCTCACTTTGCGTCCGATAGAGGTGCTGTGAATCGCAAATGCAAGGAGTGAGAGCAAGATGAGCGCACTTGCTATGATCAGTATTTGGATCGGTGTGATGTAGACACCATATATCTCAATGCTCTTTGCGGCGGCTCCGGGAGATAAGGATTTTACATTCACGCCAAACCCCATAGCTATCGATGCTTCCAAAATATTTGAGAGCGCCAGAGTTGTCACCAAAGTCAAAATGAAACTCAGGCGAGAGAAAGGCATGATAAAGACTTTCAGGGTGAACATCGATAACAGCAGGGTCGCTAGGATCGTCAGCGCCGCAGAGCCCATCAGGCCGTAGCCCATCAGTACTGCGAAGAGATAGAATATATAGACACCGACCATCATCATATGGCCATGAGCAAAGTTTAAGATTCGCATCAATCCATAGGTAAGAGCCAGCCCAGAGCTCGCGAGGGCATAGATACTGCCAGCAATCAGTGCATTGACGAGAAGCTGGGGAAGAATTTCCATGCAGAGTTCCTAGAGGTTTGCTGTTTTCTGCTCTGCGGCACTATTGCCGTCGGTGCCGAAATAGATTTCTTGTAAGCGACTATCACCTCGAACTTCTTCAGGCGTTCCATCGAGCACAACCCTGCCCGAGTCGAGCACCACAATGCGGTCGCAGATCTTTTGAATGAAATTGATGTCGTGTTCGATGATCAACACGGTTTTGTTTAAGTCGTGTAGTTTGGCAAGCGCCACTTCAATCTCTTTTTTCATTCTCGGCGAAACGCCAGCGGTGGGTTCATCGAGGAGAAAGAGTTCCGCTTCAAAGGCAATCGCCCGAGTGATTTCCAACAAACGCATCTGACCACCCGAGAGGCTGCCAGCTTTCGCTTTTGCTTTCTCCGGAATGTTTACCAATTCCAAGTACTCCATAGCCTTGGCTTGGTTCTCCTTGTGACGAGCACTCCAGGGAAAGAGTATCGGACTTTGCCGACTCTCGATTGCGATCACCACATTTTCGAGCACGGTCATCTCTCGAAACACACCAAAATTCTGAAACACCCGACCCAATCCAAGTCGGGCCCGTTTGGCAGGAGCCAATCTGCTGATGTCCTTTTCTTGAAAGCGAATGTTGCCAGAGGAGGGAAGGTTAAAGCCGCTGATGCAATTGAACAGCGTCGTTTTACCGCTGCCGTTTGGGCCGATAATACCCAGTTTCTCTCCTGAGCGAACTGAGAAGTCGACACCGTTGAGGATCTGCGTGCCGCCGATATGGAACTTTAGCCCTGAGATTTCAAGCATTTAACTAACCTTAGGTAAGCCTCACCACTATTTTGCAGTAATATACTCAATAATAGTGGGGATTGCAAACTACGCGCTTTGTATTTCTTCAATATTTAAGGCAGTTTACTTTAAAACTCAAACTAAGACACCTTAACTTGATGAAATTACTCTTAGTTATGGCATACTGTGTCGCCAACGTAGTATCGATTGCTTGTCGTAGGCGTATCAATAGTTCCCAGATGTATACCTTATATATAGGGGTGGGTAATGAGTAAGAAATGCAACGTAGCTTTGGTTCAAGCCTCCTGTTCAGAGAATGCCTCTGAGAACTTGGAGTATGCGATTACGCAGATCTCATCTGCCGCCGCCCAAGGTGCGCAAATCGTTTGTCTGCAGGAACTCTTCAATGGCCCGTATTTTTGTACCGTTGAAGATCACACTCACTTCGATCGGGCTGAGCCGATTCCAGGACCGACTACGGATCGATTGCAAGATGTTGCAAAAGAACACTCAATAGTCATAGTTGCTCCACTCTTTGAGCGACGCGCCGCAGGTGTGTATCACAACTCTGCTGCGGTGATTGATGCCGATGGAAGTTTACTCGGCGTCTATCGCAAGATGCATATCCCCGATGACCCACTCTACTACGAGAAATTCTTTTTTACTCCGGGAGATAGTTCGCCCGAAGAAAGTGGCTACAAAGTTTTTAAAACAAAGTATGCAACTATCGGTGTATTGATTTGTTGGGATCAGTGGTATCCAGAGGCCGCGCGAATCACTAGTTTGCTCGGCGCTGAAATCCTCTTTTACCCAACCGCGATCGGTTGGCATCCATTCGAGAAAGCGGAATGCGGCGAAGAGCAGTATGAAGCCTGGGCTACTATTCAACGCTCACATGCAATAGCCAACGGTGTCTATGTTGCCTCAGTCAACCGGGTTGGCCATGAAGCGACCCCGAACACTGATGGTATCGAGTTCTACGGAAGATCCTTCGTATGTGGCCCGTTTGGCAAGATGCTGGCTGAAGCTCCGACCGGCAAGCCGGGTTTACTGCTGACTGAATGCGATCTTTCACAGATCGAAGAGACTCGCCGGATGTGGCCGTTCTATCGCGATCGTCGAATTGATTCTTACTCACCGATTCTAAAACGTTTGATCGACTAGCATGTCTCCTTTACCCCGAAGAATGCCAGCCGAATGGGAGCCGCATCAGGCTACTTGGATTGCCTGGCCCTATCTAGAAGAAGATTGGCCCGGAAAGCTGTCCGCCGTTAACTGGGTCTACACGGAAATCGTTCGAGTACTCAGCGAATCTGAGCGAGTTGAAATACTTTGCCACAACGAAGAGATTCGCGCCCACGCAGCGGAGCTGCTTGCACTCACTCATGTCCCGGTAGAGCGCTTTCGTTTGCATGTCGTTCCAAACAATAGAAGTTGGCTTCGAGATTCCGCGCCTACCGCTGTTCGAAGCGCAGATGGTTCTCTCGAATGGATCGCCTGGCAGTTCAATGCTTGGGCCAAATACGATAACTATCTCTTAGACCAAAAAGTTCCAGAAGCGATTAGCAACATATCTGAAATTCCCCATACACCTGCCCTCCGATCAGACAATACAGAAGCCTTGGTAATGGAAGGCGGCGTGTTTGATACGGATGGTGAAGGAACTTTGTTGGTTACCGAAGAATGCCTGCTCTCAGAAGTGCAACTACGGAACAAGGGATTTTCAAAAGCCGATTACGAATCGGCCTTCGCAAAGTATCTAGGAATCAGCAAGACCATTTGGCTCGGCAAGGGCTGCATAGGTGATGATACCCATGGGCATGTAGATGATATAGCCCGCTTTGTCGGTGCAGGTGTCGTGGTGGTTGCGGTTCCCGAAGATGAAGCTGATCCGAACTACCCGGCGCTCTTCGAGAACTATGAGCGACTGATGCAGGCAACGGATGCCAACGGGCGCAAACTTAAAGTAGTTCCATTGCCGATGCCGAGGCTTATTTCCCTGGGCGGGGATGTTCTACCGGCCTCCTATGCGAATTTCTATATTGCCAACACAACAGTGCTCGTTCCGACCTTCAACGATCCGGCCGATTCCCGAGCGATAGCGATTCTTTCTGAGTTATTTCCGGATCGAAAAGTAGTTGGGATTCATTCCGTAGACCTAGTGTTAGGGCAGGGAACGCTCCATTGTTTGACACAACAGCAACCAGCATAGTGCTGGGAGTTCGAGTGTTTCGTTCGTCGAAAGAGGTGCTCTCGTGACTCACGTTCTCTTTGTTTGCTCGCGAAATAAGTGGCGCAGCCCGACTGCAGAGAAAGTATTCTCAAACTATCCGAACCTTTCTGTCCGCTCCGCCGGACTCAGCCCACAGAGCCCCCGCCAACTCTCGTCCAAAGACCTTTCCTGGGCCGATATCGTTTTTGTGATGGAGGATCAGCACAAGAAACGAGTAAGAGAGTTGTCGAGACGCTTTCAAATTGAAGTATCTAAGATTGTTGTACTCGATATCCCCGATGACTATGAGTTTATGGATCCGGAACTGGTGTTGCTGCTGGAGCAGAGTGTGCCTTTGTATCTTGAGGGGGGGAGGTAGCTGTCTATCTCATAGAAGTGGATTTACTTGCCTTGAGATATTTGCGCAGCAGTATTGAATATTGTTCTCGTGGTGAGGTT
>CBDUGV010000213.1:0-7853 GCA_965366815.1 uncultured Bdellovibrionales bacterium
TGCGGTAGACACCCTCCGGAAAAGTGAAATACGGTGACACGCTCGTACGTGCTGCTCCTTCCACGGTAGGCATCATCGAAGCGAGATCCTCGTTGATACCAACAAAATAGATATCCACTGACTCGGCACGGATAGAAGATAGAAGAAACCGGAGGTTAAATGTCTCGGGTGCTGGTTCATCGAAGGCATCTAAGAATACGAACCGCTGTGTCGTCTCGGTAAATCCATCTTCCGAACCTCTTAGCACCACTGTATATTGGGCGTTGGCATCAAACGTTTCTGGCGCTTCATTGAGCAGTATGCCCGTTTCAGATGAAACTACACTAATATCAACTGTTCCCGCCTCGACATCTAAAAAAGAGCTTTCCGCAGTAAAAGATAGATTGTCGACGACTAACTCTCCATTAACGAATACGTCAAATTCCAGAACGGTCTGCGCTCCATGAACAAAGCGAACGCGAGCAGTCTCACCTGAAACACCTTCATCGCTACCGCCTCCACCGCTACAACCCACTAACAATGCCATCAGACCTACGCTGACAAAGAGTTTCATTACCCATCCCAGTTGTGAATTCATTACCTTTCTCCTTCAAGTGATTAGAAATAGAGATTACTCAGTATTAAACAGGAGAATACCTAGTGGATATCGCCCCCACCATGATTCACATCAGTCTAGAGATGAGTTTGACTAGGCGATCTAACTGATTGAAGATACCGCATTATGAAAAACGAGGATCTCCAGCACCGGAAGCAGCGAAAGCCGCTTGAAGCAGAGCTCGTGGCTCCAGATCACCAGGAGACACTACATAGGCTACGCCAACTTGCCCAACTGCTCGACAATAGATTTGAAGTCCCTGGAACCGGGTTTCGTTTTGGAGCCGATGCGCTACTTGGTTTGGTACCGGGCATCGGAGACGCTCTGGGTGGAGTGCTCTCGCTCTACATTATCTACAGCGGAGCAAGACTTGGAGTGCGTTATCGAGCCTTGACCCGCATGCTTTGGAACACAGGAATAGACACACTATTGGGAGCCATTCCTCTCTTAGGAGATCTCTTTGACGTTGCGTGGCAGGCCAACAGACTAAACGTTGCGATTGTGCTCGAAGAGCTAGAACGGCACCCTTGTCAACCACGGGAACCGTCGCAAATCCGAACTGCGTTTTTGTTTATCCTCGCCTTCGGTTCTGTACTCGTTCTTATTTCTGCAGTCGTCTCGATACTCTTGATAGTACGAATCATATCAGTTCTCGCGTTTTGATCGGGGGCGAGAAACGTCTTTCTTAAACACCGAAACGAGCATTACGAGTCCTAAGAGCGCGGCAATTGAGAATAAAAGAACTGAAAGGACAGGGTAGCCAAACAACTGGTGTGGAGACTCAACACTTGCTAACTGAGCTGCTGCAATTATCAATGCGGCGACTATCAGACCCAGTGTGATGCGATTTGCTACTTTCTGAATACCAAACATGAGAAAGTGCTCGTCAATTGCATCGACCTCAAGGCGAGGAATACCTTTGCTCAAAGAGTCCAACATCAAATTGAGCCGTTGTGGTAATTTTGTCGCCAATTCTTTTAGCTCGACAATCTGCTGTAGGAAATGTTCTGGGCGTAAGGCCTTTATCAGTTGGCCTTGCAGTATCCGCCCCACATGCCTCTTCGTCGCCGAAGCCGGATCGAACTCTTTGTCTAACAATGATGCAATGCGTTCCAAGTTCACTGTCACTTTACCGATGAAGTTCAGCTCTCTTGGCGGAACAAAACCGTTCTCACGAGCTATCTCACCAATACGGAGCATCGTCTCACCGAAATTGATATCGCTAACCGCCCTGCCCTGGTTAGCCAAGATCAATTTCTCAAGCGCCAGTTCGAATTCAGTATGCCGAACCCCCTCTTGCTCACGACACAGTCGTTTTGCAGACTCCTGTGCACGCTCCACGTCCGCCTCAGCAAGCGCCAAAAATAGATTGATCAATTCCCTACGCTTACCCGGCGCAACCCGGCAGACCATACCCATGTCTATCAACCCAAGTCGACCATCTGCGGTGAGAAGCAGGTTCCCCGGGTGCGGGTCAGCATGGAAAAGACCATCCTCAAGAATCTGATACAGGTAACAGGAATAGAGTTCCTCAAGGAGTTGGCGACCGTCTATCTCTTGGATTCGAAGCGGTCCTATCTCGGTAATTTTTCGCCCATGAAGAAGTGACATCGTCAGTACACGGCCGCTACAGTAATCCGCGACAGGTAGGGGCGTCACAATGTTGTCAGACTTAGCTATGCGCAGTGAAATGGAGCGCATATTCTCCTGTTCCCGAGAAAAATCTAATTCTTGCAGCAAGAGTTCATAGGTGTCGTCGAATAATTCGAGCAAATGCGTATGTTCTTCTTCACCTTGCTTCGAAGCAAACATCGACACCAAGGGTCGCACGAGTTTATAGTCACTCTCTACTTGCTCTCGTACTCCTGGACGCTGCACTTTGACGGCAACCGACTGTCCGCTATGGAGCACTGCTGTGTGAATCTGGCTGAGCGAAGCGGACGCAAGGCTCTCTCTACTAAAGGAGGCAAACAGCTTCTTGATGGGTGCGCCGAGATCTTCTTCGACGATTCGCTCAATTGATTCAAAGGAGACTGGGGCGACATTGTCCTGTAACCGGCTCAGCGCCTGCTGGTACTCGGGAGGTAAAAAATCAGCCCTACTGGAAAGAAGTTGCGCGCCCTTGATAAATGAGGGTCCGAGGCGCTCTAGATCTTCAGCGAGACGTTCGGCATTTTCAGCCATCGAACCTTGTTCATCTGCATCGAGTTTCGGCTTCCCTTTTATTTCCAAATCCGCCAGAACACCGCGGCTGAAATGCCGAGCACAGAAAGTAAGTAAGTCGAGGTATCCGGTAGTTTCCACTTCGGATTTCTGAGTTTGTCGCTCTACGTCGTGATTCTGCAAAATCCTCTCCTGCTATAGCCCTTAAACAAATCGACATGGATCCGTCGCCGAAATAATGTATTGAGTATGCGAAACTAGCTTCTAAATTCACATGATCCTAATCATGGGAGGGTAGCCTTGGAAGAGGAATCGTCTCAATCAGATGTCGAGCATGATCTAGGTCATGCTTACGCGAAGAGTTGGCTAAAGTAAAAGGGTTACGGTGTGATTTCGAGAACCGCCAAGCAAAGTTGAGGAACATCGACCGTGCGTACATGGTCAGGGAGAGGAATATCCTTGGGAATTCCTGCAGTGATCATTGGAGAGGTCGAGTCCAGTACATGTAGAGAACCATGAGAACTCGCCTGATGAATCTCGGTATCAGAAAGGGCAAACTCATATCCTGGACGAGCCGTAATCCACAAACTCCCTGCTTCATCACAAAATCCTCCTTCTATCCGCTCGAACGCATTGGGATACTGGTCAAATTCGACTGTACCTAACGTTGATACATTTCCATCGATCGTCTCTAGAGAACCCTGCCAGGACCAAAAGTTTCCGTAAAGGTCTTTGGCGTCAGCTGCATTTTCGTCACTCCGTTGAAACTCAATTTGGCCTCGATCCGAAGTTGCTACGCTAAACACTTGCTTCCCATCTGCGGCTTGATGCCTCCACATCACTTGATCTACCCGTGGCTCCTCGAGCAATTGCTCAACCAAACCAGCTTTGTTGAGATCGCTAAGTTGATAGTAGACTTGAGCCGCCCTCATGTTCGGGCATACCACCAATTGATCTTCCTCAGTCGGTTGTTTACCCGCCGCGGTAAGACGATATCCGTTCAATACCTGCTCTAGAGATATCCTTCTTAGCTTCTCGTCAGCGACTAGATCACTTTGAGAATGATCACCGACAATTACAACTGCGACTTCATTGAGAAAGGCATTTATTGAGGGCCAAATCCCAATGATTTTACCAAGCTGCTCGTCAAACTCTCTCAACGTCTCAGCCGCTTTCATTCGACCGCGCTCGTGACTATCGAAATCATTATCGGGGAAGTACGCTAATGTAAAATCAGGTAGGCCCTTGCTGGCTAACTGAAACAAACAACTGGCGGTCGCAGAATCCTCAAATCCGTATCGATGAAACACACCACCTTCTGCTCCTACTTCTTCAAGCTCCTCACTGTCAGCCGATTGAACAAAATCGCCTAGAAACAAAGTACTCGGGCCATGCACTACTTCTGAAAAAGGCACACCGGGCAGTAGTTTCAATAAGAGAGGAACTGAGACCTGATGTTCCACTTGGCCACGAAACCACAAGTAGTTTATGCAGGCTGCAGTCCGCCCGGCATTTTCAACTGTTTCAAAGATTGTCTCAGTTCGAAGTCGATCGTAATTAAGTTTCCTCAGAAAGTCGTTGAAATACCGACCAATACCTTTGTTCATAATCGACCAAAAGTCATCCCCATAGTAGGCAACGTCATCTTTGGCTTCATCGTACCAAAAGGCCCCGGCAATTCCATGATCTAGGGGATAACGACCGGTCACGAGCGAAGCAGTCGCCGCTGGAGTAATCGAAGGGAAGATGGAGGTGCATGAATCGACTAATGCCCCGACGGACACCAATTTTCGCAATGTCGGCAAACGATTCGCGGCCAGCTCCGCAGCGACAACATCAGAACTAAGAGCATCGACAACTGTTAAAAGCACTTTTTTCAATGATCCATCCCTCTACCCAAGTGTCCGGCTGATCGAGATTTGTCCGAACAAACTATGAACTACGTTCATCGGGAGGTGAGCTCACTCTACTCATAACCAGTAGGCTGGTCTGCTATAATGACCATACAAGTCCTCTTCTGCCTGTCGGGACAGTGGCTCACTTGGATCGTACTCAGGAGATCGCTCTATAAGTTCCTTGGTAATACTCACCACGGCCTTGCGCTCTTCCCATATAAATCGCTTTACCCAAGCTGGCGACACTAATACTTTTTTTCCAGGAAGCCAGTTCTTCGTATCCACGACCATATAGCAAATCCGCCAATTGCTGAAATCGAGTAAAAACGTTTCCACATGCCCGATCTCTCCGTCCTCAGCTGCAATGCTGTAGTCAACAACCTCATTGACGCTGCGCAAAAACGGGTCGCCGTCGCGATGCGTTGAGGTGATGGGTATAGCGGTGTTGACTGCAGCGTTAAGCACCCAAAACAATTGCCACCGATACTGTTCCGCCAGTTCTTCTTCTTTCTGGCGAGAAACGGGAAGGTGATCGCTTATCTCCGGACGGTTAGTAACTTGTTTTCGGGTCAAATCCACATCAACCGCGCCTGAGTCCCAAACTTGAGGTTCGCAGAATGAAACAGGCGATACGAGAACCTTCTTCCCCGGGAGCCAAGTCCCAGTATCGACCGCAGCATAGCGCATATGCCACAAGTGATCGTCAAAGAAGATATCTTTAATACTGCCGATATCTCCATCTTTCGCTGAAAGACGACTACCTAACAGTGTTCGTATATCCTGAATCATTCTCCTCCCCCCGACCTTTTTCACATTTTGGCTAGCTGGTCTCTTTTAGAAGGTTGTTGACGTCCTTCACTCCCTTCACCCCGGAGGCCAGTTCCTCGGCAAGTTCCTTTTCTGCCGCAGTTCTTGCCCACCCTTTTAGATATACGACTCCTGACTTGGTATCGACCTCGATATCAGAAGAATCCAATCCTCTGGTAAACGCAAGAGTAGTAGAGACTTTTGTAGTAATCCAACCGTCGCCTATTTTTGCGCCTACATCTCCAACAGCATCACCAGCATTTTCTGCCATTTTATCCAAGTTCACTGACCCAAGCTTCGCCTCTGAGTCAGCAGATTTCACTTCCAGCTTGTTGCTGACTGACTTGACTCCCGAGGTGTTCTCGGCAAGGCGTTCTGCAAGGTCGCTGACTGCTTTATCTTTCACTTCTCCAGTCAAAGTGACAACGTTTTGCTTTGTCGTTACATCAATACCTAAGCCGTTCGTATGGCGGTTCCAGAGCAACTTCGACTTCACGCTTGCAGTAGTGCTCGCGTCAGAAATAGCCTGTGAGAAAGAAGCTCCTTTCTTTTCGGCACTTCGTTTCCCCGGCTCAACGGTAATGTTATTTTCTACCGCCTTAATCCCATCAACCGACTTAGCAACTTCTTCTGCCAAGTCTTTGTCGATAGCTTCATCAACAGTACCCGAAAGCACCGCTTTGCCATCTTTGACATTCGCATCAATCTCAAAAGGATTCAGATTCGGGTTCAAAGTAAACGTGGTAACAATCTTTGACTCTAACCAGGTATCAGAAGTTCGCCGATTATCGGCATGGCTCAAGGTTGGCAATGCCAGGACCGCTACCAGTACTGTTGAACATAGAATACGTATAGCTTTCATTTTACTTTTCCTTACTGTTGTAAAATTATTCTCCCTCTCGGTGGACCGAGCAAACCCCAGCCTAATTAACCGCATCTTCAATCTCATCTTCTGTCTTGGAAGCTGCCCGGCCTACGGCGTCTCCAGTCTCTTCAACAGCATGACCAACACCATCACCAACAGCCTCTACAGAATCTCCGGACGCTCTGATCCAGCCACAGCTTGACAGTAAGCCGATAATTGTCGCAAGAATCACAAGTTTTACTAGCTTCATTTTGGTTTCTCCAGTTTGTAAGCAAATATGAGTTAATAAGAATCCCAACCTAGCCCAGCGCCTCCTAGCTATCCATGAGCCGGATCATGCACGCGAATTTCCAGAGTAGAGCAATTTAATCATTAATGGCTGCAAATCGCGCAATAGGGTTGTTGCATCGACAAACGAGGTTGGTCGCTGGCATTTCGCAGCTCCGCTATGTGGTCAGGTCCTGTGTTTTCCACCCTCGGTGTAGGAGTATCGGAATACAGGCAGAGGCTACCGCTCATTGCAGTAGCGTAAGGTATCGCGACGCCAAACGAGCCCGTACGCGGGAAAAAACGGAGCTAGCAAGCCCCACACAATATCGCCTTCAACCCGTTTATCTAACGCTTGGCGATAATCCAGACAGCGTGGATGACTCCAGGGAAGTAACCCAATATCGTCAGAAGAATGTTTAACCAAAACTGTCCACCTAGACCAACCTGCAGAAACACTCCAAGCGGCGGCAACAGAATAGCAATCAAAAGTCGTAGAATATCCATAACCGGACCTTACAAGGGGTTGAACTCACATTGCATGATCTGAATCATGCAGACTCCTCAAAAGTGAGCTATCGGCCTGATGCCGCTCATGTGTGCCCGTATCTCCGAGTGCTAACCTGCTGCTGAACTTAATGGAGGAGAAATCATGGTAACCACACGGCTACTAATTTTAAGCTTAATCGTCGCGCTTTCACTTACGGGCTGTCCGGCAAAGGATGGACCCATGGAAGAGGCGGGAGAGAAGGTAGATAAGGCAATTGAGGACACCGGTGACGCGATTGAAGACGCGACCGACTAATTTTATGAGACAGATCAACACTCAACGAGGAGGAATAACAGTTATGAACACCAAGGATTTGAAACCGATTGCTTCAAGCGCTTGTGCGATCGGGTTGCTCTTTAGCCTCGCGGCCTGCGAAGTAAATCAGACAAAGGAAACTAAACTGCCATCGGTTGGTGTCGAAGTAACCGAGTCAGGGCAAATTCCGAAATATGACGTGGTGAAAACACAGGAAGGTAAAATGCCCAATATTGATGTCACTGCGAAGAAGGGACAAATGCCCGAGTTTGAAGTGGATGTCGCCGACATCGAAGTTGGGACTACAAAGAAAAAGCTCACAGTACCAGACGTCGACATCAAGAAGAAAGAGGTCGAGGTTACCCTGCCCGATGTTGATATCGAGATGCCCGGCGAGGAAGCAGACGCCGCCAGTGGAACTTAAGTATTACGAGTGGTCCCTATATGTAAGAGCGG
>CBDUGV010000214.1:0-7848 GCA_965366815.1 uncultured Bdellovibrionales bacterium
TTTTTGTCCGACTGCGGCATAAGCGGCGGGCCCTGGCCAAGTCGCAGCCCGAAGTCGGTGGCTACGAGGAGGTCGACGAGGCAGAAATTGCCGAACTGTCTGAACGGCATCGCTGGTTCGTAGAGCCGCTGGTTCGCGCCAGTGATCACGTGCGGCACACGCCGTTCTTCCAGTGGCTCGCCGCACTCTCCTCTCCAGAGGAGTTTCGTCCGGCGGCAATGGAGTTGTGGCACCACAGCACCACCTTTCCTCAGGTAATGGGAGCAATGCTGGCCGCTACGCCACTGCGGCGACACAAGCTGTTTCAGCATTACGCTCAACACCTGATCGAGGAGGTCGACCACCACAACATGCTCAGCCGTTGGATGCTCAAGCAGGGATTGATCGGGAGTGACGAGGAGTTAATCGCTCATATTCCGACACCGGAGACGAATGCCTGCGTGAATCTGGGCCACAAGCTCGTACGCGAAGGTGATCCGGAGGCCTGGATGTGTGCCTTGAATTCGGCGATTGAGCGCTTGTCGAATGACTTCTTCAAGGTCTGCGCCGAGCGCATGGCTGAGCTCGGTGTGCCGGATGCCTACTTCAGTGTCCATGTTGGAGCGGATGAATTCCACTCCATCATGGGCCTTCGACACGTCAAGCAGTACCGCGCTGACTCGCCGGAAGGCCATCGTCTGATTCTTTGGGCGTTGGAGGGGGTCAAAACGTGGTGCGACATGTTGCATAGCTGGATCGGACATCCGTACCGGGTGCAATTTGATTCGGCAGGCAACGCGGTTACCAAGGTTCCGCTTCGGAGCCGTAGTGTGATTTGGACGCAGTGAAACTTCCCGGGATACATTCCCCGCTGCTGCCCTCATCCACTGCAATACGCATTGGTTACGGGCAGCAGCGCATTTTCAGCTTGTCATCAGACTCGATGCATTTCATCTATCATGGCCTAAATCATTTTCCAGTAGAAAAAAAGAAAAGTGATTTACCCACCTAGGTCAAGTGTCAATGTTGGCTCTAGCGAGCGAACATCCCCAGCCTGGAGTGAAAAAAGATAGCCAAGTAAGACAAAGGTTGATTTGGAGCTCAGGTCTGAATCGGCAATAAAATACCAGTTGTTTCGGTAATGCACATGAACAAAACTATCCTGTGGCGGTTTGGGAGAGTGCCGTATTTGCAATAGATCCTTCGTCACTTGGCTCCAATCAAAGGGAGCGCCATCTGCTTGTAACGTCGAAGTGACGAGCCCCTGCGCTACATCTTGCTCTGGAACTTCGACTGCTTGGGAAAGAAAAAACATAGAAGCGAGAAGTGATCGTGGTGTTATTAGGATCGAATCGTCTTTTCTATCAAAGGGTTCAAAAGTAAACCGAAAATCCCGCTGATTGGGCTTGAGTGAAAGAAGTGTTCGGAGATCATCAATTGCTGGAGCGCTTGGATTTGAACGAGATAGCCTCATCACGAGCTGCCGCGTGCCATCAGTAACCTTGGTGCCAAACTGTAGGGCACCATCTCTCTGCAAACTCCGTATCAGCCTGGATACTCGCAAGAACTGTTCATACTCAGGCGCTTTCTCTGGTGTTGGACCTGCGGCGGATGGTGCGTTCGGGATATCATTCAGCTGCTGCACACAACAACGGAAAATCCGCTCCACACTCCATCCAGATTTAGAAAGGAGCACTAGAGTTTCAACTGGAATTGACGACATGATTTGTTTAGCAAACTTATCGCCCTGGAGTAGATTGTAGGTAATTGTAGGCTGTTCAATATAGCCTGCCGCAATGCTTGAGCTCGCTGAGTCGCCACTTCCTCCAAAAAGCAAAGCACCGCCGATCGAAGCATTTCTACTGAAAGTATACTGGGTAGCGATACCGCCGATTTCTAAAAACACCGGTACGTCTCGGAACTTTAGGCGCACAAGATTGAGAAGCAGTTGCTCGTTGGAAGTCCGATTAATCGCCTCGTTGTAATTAAAACGGGCAGTATGAATCGTTTGGTGGCCGACAGTGGCACAACCAATCGATTGGAAAGTCGCAATGAAGAAAAACGGGATCGTGAGTAGGCGAATCATTCTTTTTCTATTATTCAGCAGCATTTCTATGACATTATTTATTGATTATTTTATCAATAGGCTTATAGTTGGCTGTGAGATCTAACACAACAATCTACTCTTGTTACATCCCAAACGCTTACGGTCGGCTGCGAGTAAATAGGCAATGACTCATCCTATAGAATTATTACACCCACGCTCACTCAAGTTTCTAAACAAGTATCTTGAAAATCTAGTGCAGGGTAGGCTCTGGATCAAAGTTTTGATTGGGATGGTCTTGGGAATCGCGATTGGAATGCTACTAGGTCCTTCCGTTGGACTAGTCGATTCGCGAGCGGCGACCACGATAGGTAACTGGCTGGCTTTACCAGGCCAACTCTTTCTGGCGCTGGTTCAGATGATTGTGATTCCACTAGTTTTTGCATCAATAGTGCGAGGTCTTGCCGCAAGTGAAGATGTTGAATTGTTGAAGAAGTTGGGACTGCGCGTGGTGCTGTTTTTCTTGGGGACTACTACCATTGCAATTCTAATCGGTGTCGCACTTGCGCTCACTATTCGTCCTGGCTCGTTCGTAAACGCAGAACTCGTTAAGGCTGCTTTGGGAAGTCCCACGCAAATTGTTCAAACAGAGACTCCCAAAACACCTGGGTTGGACCAGATTCCACAGACCATTGTCGGCTTACTTCCGAAGAATCCGCTTGGTGCAATGGTCGAAAGCCAGATGTTGCAAATTGTACTTTTTGCGATTGTATTTGGTGTTGCGCTTATCAACCTTGCCCCTATTCAGTCAAAGCCGTTGCTTGACCTGCTTGGCTCCTTGCAGGAGGTGTGTATGACGGTAGTCAAAGGAGCAATGCGCCTTGCACCTTTAGCTGTATTTGGCTTGTTAGCTCAACTGACAAGCAAAGTAGGTCTGGATGTCCTGCTGGGAATGAGCGTCTACGTTTCTACGGTGCTCATAGGACTTTTCCTCGTTTTGGTCATGTATCTGGTTATTTTGTCGCTTGTTCGAAAAATGGGACCACGTGATTTTCTACGAAACATTCGCGAAGTACAGTTGCTCGCATTTTCTACCTCTAGTTCGGCAGCGGTTATGCCAATTTCGATCAAGGTCGCCGAAGAACGACTGGGTGTCCGGCCTTCCGTTTCTCAATTTGTTGTTCCGTTGGGTGCTACGATCAATATGAATGGAACTGCACTCTATCAGGGAGTCGCTGCTATCTTTCTGGCGCAGGTTTTTGGAATTGATATTAGCGTCGGAGGACTTGTCTTGTTGGTGATAACCGCAGTCGGGGCGTCAATTGGTTCTCCGGCGACACCCGGTGTGGGTATTGTGATTCTTTCAATGGTGCTAAGCAGTGTTGGTGTCCCTGTCAGTGGCATCGCTCTCATAATGGGGGTTGATCGTATTCTCGATATGAGTCGTACAGCAATTAACGTCACTGGTGATCTTGCAGCTTGTGCAGTGATGGATGAATGGGTTGGGGGAAAGAAGAGCGCCGAACTTCAGCTAGCGGGTGAGGAGAAGAGAGAGGAAACTCGAGAAAAATCCGGCGAGGATGTCTTGATTGTTGGAAAACATGTTTAATCTGAGGCAACATAATACCTTGCAATACCTCACCTTGAGGACGTAGTATTACTCAGCAATGTGTACCGCGTTGGGAGATCGTATGACTACCTTTCTAAAGCAACTAATTATCGTTTCGTTAACAACGACACTTGTTGGCTGTATGAGTGCTGCTGACCACGGACAGAGCCTGCACTCAACTAAGGATCGAGAGTTCACTCTAGGCAGGGTGCAGAAGCGAATACATCCAGGGATGTCACAAGCCTCTGTCGCAGAAGCCCTCGGTTCTCCAAACATAGTAACAAAAGATGAGACGGGCGCTGAGACTTGGATCTACGATAAGATTGCGACAGAAGCTTCGTACTCCAGTGATAGAGGTGGCGTAGGTGGTGGAGCCGGCGCAGGGGGAGTTGCAGACAGAGTGCTCGTCTTGGGTGGGCTGCTTGGAAGCTACGAGCGTCAAGCCGGAGCCTCTTCATCAACGCAGCGAACCTTAACTGTAGTGATCAAGTTTGATAAGAACAGTTCGGTTAGAGACTTCAGCTATCACTCTTCTAAATTCTAATTTTCTGAAACGCTTCTGCATGGGGAGGAAAACGATGAACGACCGGACTAGAAAATCCTGTGCAGACACTACCGTCGTTTTGCTCGTTTTTTTCTCATTGTTTTTTGTGGCCTGCTCAATGGAGCCACCCGCACCGCAGAAATCACAGCTCGAACTTCGGCAAATGCAGACTCGGGAGTACAAGGCTCCACCAGGAGGGCTTAAGCGAGTCATGAAAGCGGTGATAAACACCCTCCAGGATGAGGGGTATATGATAAAAAACGCCGACATAGAACTTGGTTTTATTACCGCTCAGCGAGAAACTGATGTGCAAGACAAATGGGAAACCTTCTTTGCTCATCTCGGGGCAGGTAACAATGCGCCGGCGCGATTTAGCAAGAATTCAGTTTTGGAGTGTTCTGTCAATGTCTCGGAGTACGGCAAGGACATGCGAGTGCGTGCGGTGTTTCAGAATAAAGTGCTCGATAACTTAGGCGGTACTGTCACCGTACGGCAAGTCGATAGCGGTCTTTTCTACCAAAATTTCTTCTCCAAAGTAGACAAGGGCATTTTTATTGAGCGCCAGGGACTCTAGCCAATTTACACATTCTCATCTTCATGTAGAACTATGATCTCATTGTAATCTATAGAGACTGCTCGCCACCGCCTTCTTTAGATACCTGACGCTGCTTCATCATGAAAAAGGTAGAAACAGAATAGAGAATAGTTGTTCCCACTAAGTAGAGTATACCGGTAGTGGTATTTTGATCTGCAAAAGACATCACTGTAGCAAAGACCCCGCAGGTGCCGGTCGCAAAGGTTACCCATCTAGCAAAAGTAAAAAGATTCTTTAAAAACTGCTCTTCTTCGTCCACCGGATACTACCTCTCTGTTATATTCAGATTTAGTAAAGCGAGATATTCACTGTAGGAACCTGGCTCCGTTCGATAGCCGATTCTCATTGAGCTTAGTATAGTGTTTCGGGATTGACGTCGAGAGGCCGCAATCGCAAGGACCACAATTCCAAAACGTTCTGTACCAACTGCAAGCAAGTTTAGCAGGACGATGATATACACCATAGAGCCAAAGTAGCTTTTAGCAATGCGTAAGAGTGTCCCCCTCATCATCAGTGTTTGCTGTTTTTTTCTCTACACGCTCGTAAACTTCCTGGTCTTTAGACCAGGCTATCCCAATTTTGATCTGCTTCAGAACTGTGTTCCAGCACTCAATTTCAAACTACTGCCTTGGCACTCACCTTATTTCGGCATCATTCTGATACTAGCCTCGTTCTTTGGTCCGGCGATAAAAGTACTTTTCATTGTATTTTGTCTGAGCTTTTTTGTATTTAATGCAGTTCTTTTTGCTTTGGCGTTCGAGTCACGATGGCGTGGTGTGCTCTATGGCATTGTCTATCTTCTACTTCCGGCAACGTGGCTTTTGTTTGCAGAGCTAACCCGAGATTCACTTGCGGTACTCTGCCTGATTGCGGCGATCAGCTTTATTGTTCTAAAAAAAGAGAATCGAAGCCTAGGCACGTTGGCTCTCAGCCTCGCGTCGCTGCTCCTCGCTTTGGCGATTCGACCCGATCTTGCCATCGCCAGTTTCCCGCTGATTTGGCTTGTTCTCTATTTGGCGCTGAGTGAAAAGAGTAGGCCGAGACTGTTTTCCCGAAATTCCTTATCTTTTATTTCAGCGATTTTATTGCTTTTCACGCTGACCTCATCACATTTGATCTTTAAGAGACTATACTTCGGGAAGCATAGAATCATCAGTGGAACCTTGGATCACTTGATGCTCCACGATTTATTCATGAAGGCGAAGCTCGATGGAACTTCCTTTGCTATGCCTGGAAATCGCAAGTTCTGTGTCATTCCTAAAGATGAGGTAGCCAGCATCGGTTATCCTACGGCTGGGAGATTCCAGGAGCTCATTGAATTGAAGATGCCGCGAGGGTGTCGATTATCAAGAGCAGTTAGGAAAGTATGGTTGAAGAGTCTCCTTGCCAACCCAGGTACCTATCTTCGAGTCCGATTGTTCTATGCCGGAGTCCTGATGAGCGGTAGAGAGCGACTTCGTGCGTTTCCAGTCAGCATGGAGATAGATCCACACACGGGGATCGTTTTGAATGAAAACAAGATTGCTCTCTTTGGCAGGGAAATAGTAGCGGCTTGCATTGGCGAGGGTTTTCTTAAAGAACTTTCACCACGTGCAAGTCAACTTCTCCGTATGCTGAAAGAACGGCACGATAGTGTTTTTATCAATGGCTATTTCTTCTTGATGCTCTGCATCGTGAGCCTGATTCTGTGTTTCCTTTCAGGCAGCATGTCCCGATTGAATTACTTGATTGCGATCTGCTTGATGCTCAGTGCGGTTCTGCATCTCACAACTCTGTTTTTTATCGGGCCGGTGACTGCGTATCGCTACTTGTCCTGGTTTCGAGTCGCGAGCATCTTAGCTTTTTATTTTTCACTAGAGTGTTATATCGGTCGGAAAAGTGCGTAGGCGCAGTACTCGTTATAGTGCAGTCTTTTTCGGTCGCTCGATTATCCTATGAACGTCAGTCTCTATAAATATCAGACCAAGAATCCGTTCTTTCGACGACTTGTTCGCAATTATTTTTTCTCAGTACAGTCTTTGTGTCAGAGGATCGGCAAAGAGGTTGCAAGTGCTGCTGAGGTTGGCTGTGGTGAAGGATATTCGACTAAGGAGATTCTCAGTTTTCTAGATCCCTCTGTGAGCTTTAAGGCATTCGAGCCGTCAGCATCCTCAATCGAGTTGGCGCTACAACTGAATCCTGAACTGGATATATACCAACAAGAAATTTGTGAAATTGATCCCAGTGCACATCAAAGTGATCTCGTGATGATGTTGCAGGTCTTGGAGCATCTGGAAAATTCCGAGCAAGCACTGCGGAAGTTAGCTGAGCTCAGTACAAAGTATTTGATTATCGGTGTTCCGAATGAGCCGATTTGGCGAATCTGCAATCTGCTGAGATTGTCGTATCTGACGCAGCTTGGAAATACTCCGGGTCATTTGTCGCATTGGAACCCCGATAGTATTACTGCTTTGGTTGAGGCCAATTATGGCCCAGTCCTGGAGCTTCAAACTCCTCTCCCGTGGATAGTTCTGCTGGCAAAGAAGTCTGTGGCAGCCGACTAAGTATCTAACACTCATGAAAGTCTGAGGCGCAGATAGTTGGCTTTGTAATTCTAGAATCCCTACAATACAATCCAGACCAGCGCTCGGTCTATTGTATAACCATCAAATAAGCTCTTAGCCGTATGAAAATTAGTTCTCAAGCTGCCGAATTCCTTTTGTCACTTCGTTTGGATCGACGAACCGCTGCCGACATTCCAAGTAACCTCAAGCCAGAGAAATTTGCTGAAGCCTATGAGATTCAGCGACAACTCGTTGAGCAGCTTCGCTCGAGAAGTCAGGCAGAACAGATTGGCTACAAGGTTGCATGCACGAACGAGGCGGCGCAGAAGGCGCTTAATCTGGATGGGCCGTTTTTTGGCACCTTGCTTTCGTCTTCGACCCATCAAACTCCGGCCAAAATACAAGCCGATACCTTTGCCTTTTGTTGCGTTGAAGCAGAATTCGCCTTTCAGATGGCAGCTGACGCGGTACCAGGAGGAATACCTTTTACCGCAGAGTCAATTAGAGAATGTGTTGCGTCGGTTCTTCCGGCAA
>CBDUGV010000215.1:0-7839 GCA_965366815.1 uncultured Bdellovibrionales bacterium
TGGCGATGGCACAGCGGAGCAAGTAGCGGCCGATCAAGCAACAGCCGAGCAAGTAGAAGAGGCGAAATCGGAGCTGCCAAACTTAGCTGAGTCATTAGAAGAGTTACAAGCTGCTGAGAGTGCTGAGTTGGGCGAGTCATCACCAGAGTCATCAGTTGCAGTCGACGCAGTTGAAACTGACGTCGTTGCCGCTGCCCTCGTTGTGGATTCAAGGCAGGAGCCAAGCGAGCAAACTGAGATCTCAGAAAAAGCTGAACTCAAAAGCGATACAAAATCGAAGAGGCATCCAAGAAAGCCAAGAAAAATGGTAAAAAACCCGGCTCGACCACGATGGAGCGTTTGGTCCTGGCGCTTGAAAAGCTACAGACGAATGCAACGTCTGAAGCAAGTGCAGATGCTGTCGAAGCAATGCCGAAAAAAGTGCGAGTCTCTATTGGTTCCAAATACCGCTCGAAAGCCAAAGCTGCGGCAAAAGCCCTGGCAGCGACTCAATCCAAGACAGTACCGAGTCGAGAACCCCAAGCAGAGGCTCCGGCAGAACAAGATTCAAAACGTGAAACTCAAGCGGTATCTCCCGCTGAGAACTCGACAGAGATACCGACTGTGAAGTTCTCTACCAAAACTCCCGACGAAACTTTAAGAGAAATCGCGGAAGAGACCATAGTTGATGATGCGATTGAAACCGCGGAAGAGGTTTCGTCCGTCGCGGTGCTCGAGCCGGATGACGCAGAGTCAGAATTTGACAATCCTCAACGCAAGGATCCTTCGGACTTCTCGCATATCTTTGTTTCCGCAGCGGAGGTCGAGGACGATATTCCGATAGCAAAGACTCATCAATCAGAGCAGGCCGCAACCGCGACCAGGAAGTCATCGGAGGAAAAATCTCCCGTAAAAAAATCAGAGAGTGATGCTGCAAAAGTCGAATCTTCCGAACAGAAAACGAAAAGCACAGCGACCGAGTGCAGTCCGAAAGACAGCAAGGGGACAGGCGACAAGCCTAAACAGAAGGCTCGCTCGAAAAAAACTCCTCGGAGTGGGCCACGAATTGCTTTTCCCATTGGTCGTGAAGCGATCTCGGCAGTGAGCGTGTTGGCGGTCCTTGCACTGGTCGTTACCATTGGCATACGTGCCTGGTCATTCTCCTCAGATGCAGATGAAGCTGCAAACGCTGTGAGTGAAGGGTCGACGGAGGTTGGGGATGTATGGGCAGCTGAGGTGGTTGCCGATGGGCAGCGAGTGCGCCTTCAACTTGTGACGATTGGTGAGCTTATTGCCAAAATCAATTTTAAAATGGAGTTTGACCCACCTCGTCAGATTCCGAACTCTTCGAACCCTGATGGGAATGGAACCTACCGCCTTCATTCAATTTCAGCCGACGGGGTGAGTTCAAGTAAGATTGTCGATCGGAAACTTCCTGAATCAAATGAAATGGTGCGCATGCTCGTCGCCCAGACGGTTGCCAACGCAGAAGTCTCTGAAGGGAGCGCCCGATCTAAATTCGGTGCACAGTTTCGGCTTGTGCTCGAACGTCTCGACGATAACAGATTGCGCGGTGCGTGGCGTATCTCTACTGAATTGTCTGACAAATTGCCTTCAGATAAAGGTCTCGCTATTCAAGAGACTGCCCCAAGCACCTTTGAACTAAAGACAAAGAGCAGTCTCGAATTAAAGCTCCAAGAGTAGGCAGACTATTCTTCTTCCCCATCTTCTGGAACAAGCTCGTATTCTTCTTCGATCAGATCGTCTGAAGGGCCAACGTCCATACCGTCATAACCATAGAGGGAATGTTTTGTAGCGAAGGCGTACAGTTCTTCGTTTCGAGCTAGCAAGGTCTCTGGGCTATGAGTCTCGACCTTTGCGACATGAAGAAAGAACATGTCTTTCTCAGGTGCATCCTGAATAGCTTCATCGGAGTCGTCGGGTTCAAGAATTCCAAGAACAGTATACCCCAGCTTCTCGAGCTCATTGGCCGCTGCGTCGAGCTTCTCAGCCTTTGGATCGACGAAGTAGTAACCCCAGGTTAAATCACCACTTGGGTCCCAAGGACTCTGTTCGCGGACTTGCGCAAACATTTCTTCTATTTGCTCAAGTGAAATCTTTTCGTTGGCTGACATCAAATTTAGTCCAGTTAGTCTAGTAAAGCGGTCCACAGGTGCTGCGGATCAGGAACAAAGATCGCTTTAGCTGATTAAGTATGTCATCGGTTTTGTGACAGTATCTCTACAAAAAAGCAAGGGAAGGCAGGGTGCTATCTTAGCTCCACTGACGCATGATATTGTTAGATATACAGTAGGTATTAGGCAGGGTTTATGTCGAAGGTATCTAAAAAGGTTGAAGTCTTAACTGGTCGCCATCTCCGAGTGATCGCAAGCAGCGATCACGATACTCCCTCTCTCAAACTGTTTCTTATCGTTGAAGCGATTGAATGGCTCATGTGCATTGCGCTGCTGTTTGTCCTATACGTTTCAATTCGAGCTATCGTTGAGACCTTCTATCGCCATTTGCTTTCCTTGTACGAATACGTGGCTTCACTTCTAGAAATGCTCCTACCCTTTCTTTAAATGCCCCCAGCTGTCACCGAAGTAGATCACTAGGCGGTATCGGTCGATTCTAATTCCACAAACTACTTGCGGGAATGTGCAGTTCGATTTGCGCAGCTGTGCCCCGGTTTTTGTCATTTGAAATAGGTTTGACCTACTTGCATATGAATTTGATTTCTTATTCTTCGTCTTGCTTTTGCCAGGAAGATATAGTTCAGAATCTACTGCAGGGAATTTTAGAAAGGTCTGTAGATGAAGCAGTTGGTCCGATTTTTTAAGATGCATGGAATAGGCAACGACTATGTGTACTTAGATTGCCTGGATCAGCAGTGCGCTGAACCTAACAAAATTTCTCAGAAAATCACTCCGCGTCGCTTCGGTGTCGGTGGTGACGGGCTGGTGCTAATTTTGCCTTCCGAAAAACATGATTTTCGTATGCAAATGTTTAACAACGATGGCACCGAGGCAGAGATGTGTGGCAACGCTGTTCGCTGCATCGGAAAATATCTCTACGAGAAGGGTCATCACAGCGAGAAGAAGCTTCAGTTAGAGACGCTGCGTGGTCGGATAGAGTTGGAATTCAACCTATCTCAGCATGGCAACAGTGTTGATTCCGTTCGGGTCGACATGGGTGAGCCCTTTCTTCATCCGGAAGACATCCCAGTTCTTCTAGGTGGTGAACGTGCGGTCGGAGTGCCGTATGAAATCGACGGGCAATCCTTTTCAATGACCTGTGTATCAGTCGGTAACCCTCATGCGGTCTTTTTTGTCGATGAAATAACCGATGAACAAGTTTTGGGGCTCGGTCCTAAAATTGAGACGGACCCAATTTTTCCTCGTCGGACAAATGTCGAGTTTGTAAAGGTTATCTCGCGAAATGAGCTAGAAATGCGCGTATGGGAGCGCGGTTGTGGTGAAACCTGGGGCTGTGGCACGGGAGCTAGTGCGGTTGCAGTGGCTGCTGTGCTCAATGGTTATTGCGATCGCGAAATTCTCATTCATCTGCGCGGGGGTGATTTACAGCTCGAGTGGACGGAAGACAATCATATATTTCAGACCGGTCCTGCTGAATTCGTGTTCGAAGGTCGGATGGAAGTCGATTTGTAATACTTCAATTTCCCCCTTATTTATGCCGGGAATCTAGCAACTGAGAGCATGTAGCTTAGCTCTCTCCAAAAAAAATTCCCGCGCAACAATATCCCCAGGAAAAACGTCAAAAAATTATTCTTGGACGAATGCTCCGCATGACTTCAGTATAGGGCTTACCATGACCGGAAAAAATCAACTTGTTGTTACTGAAGACTGCGGAGATGGAATCGTCAGGCTGCTGTTCAATGATCCAGCGACGCGAAACGCCATGAGCGAGGCTATGGCCGAGCAGTTTGCTGTTGCCATTGGACAACTCTGCGTGCGTGATGATTTGCGAGTAGTAGTGCTCAGTGGTGCAGGTAAAGCTTTCTCGGCAGGTGGTCATCTCGACATGCTTGAGAAAAAGATCGCGCAGGACGAGAAACGCAATAGAGCGGAGATGCGTGAATTCTACGAGCAGTTTCTTTGCATACGCGATTTACCAGTGCCTACCGTTGCTGCGATCAACGGACATGCAATGGGTGCGGGGCTCTGCGTTGCGTTGTGCTGCGATGTGCGAATTGCACGATCGGGGTCAAAGCTCGGATTAAACTTCGTACGCCTTGGCCTTCATCCTGGCATGGGAGTTACCTACACCTTGCCAAGGATAGTTGGCCCAGCGAAAGCAGCTGAGCTTTTGTATGCCGGGAGTGTACTCAGTGCAGAGGACGCTCTCGAGATTGGCCTGGTCAACCGTTGTGCTGACTCTGTCGCGACGGCTGGGCCACAAGCGGTTCGCATGTTGAAGCGAACTCTCAAGGCCACCACCCAGGGAACCTTAAGTGAGTGCCTGGAATACGAAGCATTGGCTCAGGCTCGAGACTATCTAGGAGATGAGTTCAAGGAAGGAATCACAGCGGCAAAAGAGAGGCGAAAGCCGCGATTTTAGGGCTTATTCTTGCATAAGCTGATATTTGAGTGCTACTGGCTCAAGCTCTTCTGGATAGCCTTTTGCCCGGTAGCCAACGATATAGCCATGCAGCTGATCTACGGAAAAAGGCCAGGGCGAAACGGTTATTCCCCCCGTTCCATCAAGCTGATATTTGAGTTCTACCGTCGAGCCATCGTCCCGTCGGGTTTGCACCGCAAGTGCACCACTTGTTGCAACTTCAAAACAAAAATCAAATGAAAGATTGTCACAGAAATTTGTAATTCGGTCAGCCCATTCGAACTGTGCCCGGTCGAGCTGGTAGCGCTCTAAGCGTTGAGTAATAGTCTGCTCAAGTTCTTGGCGATAGGCTTGTCGCTCGGGAGTAGGGCGGTAGTCGAGTAAGCGGAGGACATGAAATTTTACAACGAGGTCAACGTACGGATTGCTGTATTCCTGCTCGGCACCGAGCTTCTGTAATTCGAGCCAGTCCAGTTCATCTACTGCCCCGATCTCTGATACGTCGATAGTCGGGTAGCCCCGGTCGTGGAACACGACGCCAGTTACAAAGGCCTCAAAATCGAACGCAGGGGTATCGAAAGAATCGTTGCCCCAAATTCGAGCCAAGGCGCCAGCCAGTCGGGCGTGCTCGCTTTGTGGAATCAGAACGTCGCGGCGCTTTGATCGGAACATAGAGCTGTCTGGATACTCGTGCTAGGACTGCTGACTTCTCAACAGCCTGAGCAATACCACTGCGCTGACTACAATCTGAGCTTCCGATACCCAAAACTCCGTCCAGAGACCGTGTCTCGTCGCCGCAAGCAGTAGAGCTATGCTTAGAACAAAAGTTACACCGACTATAACAAAAAAAGTTGTACGATCCGGCATGGGTTAGAGGATTTATTCACAAGTTATGAGGAAATGTACAGCTAAGTACAGGGAAAAAGTCCTTGACAAACAAGGAGTTACCGTCTACTACTTTAAGATACTTAAACGCAAAGTTACTTAAAGTTGCGTTTCGTTCGGTCAGGCCAGTCTAGCAAGTAGGGATACAAGGCGCGAGTACATTTTTTGTTGCTCGAGTTGTTTGAGCAATTTACTCGAAGGCGATGTGACTATGCTCGTTGGTTTGGTTTGTCTCGTATAAGTGGAAATTTATACGAGGGTGTTGGGTGTAGATCTTTACTGAGGTGCTTTTATGTCGGTAGCAAGAGTCCGTGCTGGAAGCGTAGACGAAGATGAGGGGTATGTCGCGTCAAAAGGCGTAAAACCCGAGAGAAATCTTCTAGCGGCAGTGTTGGCAAGGGCAATTTGTGATGCATTTGGGTCAGCCCAATGTGATAGACACGTGGTACGTAGTGCACGTCAGTGGCTATTTGGAAGGCTCACTCCCACTCGTGCTTTTAGCTTTGCATGGGTAGTTCAGCATTTGGACCTAGATCCGATTGCCCTACAACATACATTGCGTAGCTACGAGGGTAATCCTGAGATGCTTCAGGAGCGACTTAGCCTGCTTCGCTAGGCTTGAAACTCAGCTATAATAAAGTGTTACTCAAGATTCCCGCAGAGGTTTTGCGGGATTTTTTGTTTTTTCTGAGTTTGCTTGCAAATTCAATACGGTAGAGGTAAAGATAGCTGCCGTCCTTAGGGAATTTGGCTATCTGTGTAATCTTGTCTAAGGGTAATCTTGCCTTAGGCAAAGAGATAGCAGCGCAGAAGTAAGTCTATTTAGTTAAGAACTTCAAAGAATATACAGTACTATGTCGAAGGTATTTGTCGGAAATTTCAGTTTCTCAGTCACTGATGAACAGCTCGCAGAATTCTTTGCCAGCATCGGGACCGTTGTCTCAGCTAAGGTAATGAAGGAAGGTCAGGGCGGTCGTTCGAGAGGATTTGGGTTCGTTGAGTTCAGCGAAGCCGATGATTCGCAGAAAGCGATCAAAGAGCTCAACGGTAAGGTCTGGGAAGGCCGAGTCATCAAAGTCAGCGAAGATCGCACTTCGCGTGGCGGCTCTGACGGTGGTTCACATCACCGCGACTCCGATGACGGTGGCTCACGACACTCGAGTGGACCAACTGGATATTTCCGTGCACAACCACTCGACCTCGGGTTTCGCCGACGCAAGAAGATTGATCCGTTCGTCGAGGACACGAGTCTCGTAATTGATTACAAAGACCCCAAGGTTCTTACTCGTTTCATGAGTGAGCGTGGCCGAATTCTTCCTCGTCGCATGACTGGTTTGAATGCAGCTAATCAACGCAAGGTAACTCGGGCAATCAAACGCGCCCAGCATCTTGGGTTCTTGCCGTTCGTTCGCGATTAGTCCTTGTAGTATCTAACTAAGGAATCGAGACGGGGAGATAGTTACTTATCTCCCCATTTTGGATCTCCAGGGATCTGAAATACCTGCTCTCGACCCTTCGTCACTTCTTCTAACTCAACTGTTTCACATAGCTGTTGTATGACATGCTTGATGCGATTGCCGCTTTGCTCAATGAGTCGCAGGGCTTTGGTTTGCTCATCTTCGAGTTTGCCCGAAGAGCGTACGAGATAGGCACCACCGAGAACCGCTCCCAAAGGGTTGTTGATTTCGTGTCGTAGTGTGCGAAGCAACACTCGAATCGTATCCATGCGCGACTGTTCGAGCTTGTTCTTGAGAAGCTCCGCTTCTAGCTCTTTTCGCTCTATCAAGGCTTCAACAAGTGGAATGAAAAGCGGCGCAGAGACCTGTCGTTTGCCGAGAAAGTGTTTCGCACCAGCTTTAACCGCTTCGGCTGGTAGTTCTGGTGAGTCATCCGCGCTCACGGCCAAGACAGCACTTGGATCGAGTGCCGGATGTTCAAATAGTTCCGGTCCCATACCATCGGGGAGATGCTGATCGAGGATAACGAGAGAAAAGGGCTCCTCAATGTCATTGAGAATAGCCCGCGCTTCAGCCAAGCTTTCGGCGTAGGTCAGCTCAATGTCCTCGCGCCAGCTGGTTAGACGCAACTCGAGGACTTTTCGAAACTGTTTGTCGTCCTCAACGATAAGTGCGCGCATCGGGCCTCTCTCATTCCTATAGCAACTTTTCGATTTGAGCTCGTATGACGGCAAATGGCTGCGCTCCGCGAATGAAGACACCTTGATATGTGTCATTTTCATCCGCGACAACTTTGCCAACGAAAAAACCTGGAGCCCCTTTTGCTCCAATACGTACTCCTTCGGCGATATCTTTTTGAAGTTCCTTCTCGTAGCGAGTGCTTTGCGCACACTGTATGAGTCGCTCGTTGTTGACACCACTCAAGGATTTCGCGAGTTCG
>CBDUGV010000216.1:0-7806 GCA_965366815.1 uncultured Bdellovibrionales bacterium
ACAATCGGGGCAGAAAGCGTGGCAGGGGTATTCTGGTCTAAGGCTGGATAAACCACATGTGCGGTAAGCATCAATTGAAATCCAGCATCTATGTATTCGACGAAGGGAATGAGTTCGCGTGTTTCGAGTATCGGACGATCGATCTCAAGCAGCGGGAGTTCGAAATGAGAGTCGGCCTGCGTAGCTCCATGTCCAGGAAAATGTTTGCCGCAACTCAGCACTCCTTCTGCTTCCATTGCTTTCGCGAAGGCAATTGCTGGTTTGGCAATCGCCGTGCAATCAGTGGAAAGAGCTCTGTCGCCAATGACAGTATTCTTTGGCTCGCAGAGCGTATCCAGAACGGGTGCAAAGTTTAAATTGAATCCAAGGGCTCGCAATTCCCGAGCCATCGCCGTACCGACTTCTGCAGCCTGCTCACCCCAGTGCGCCGCGGCAGGAAAATGGGTCACTGGCTCGGTAAACCGAAATACCCTTCCACCTTCGTGATCGATAGCACAGAGCATATCTGGTCGCTTCGCGACTTGCTTGACCTCGGCGAGCAATGATCGAACCTTGATTGGCCAATCTGCCGCGGTCGAATCGATGTTTTTGCCAAAGAGTATCACGCCGCTTGGGCGCAATTGTTCGAGCAATTCTCTCTCATCGTCTCGCAGTTCGCTTCCAGCGAGTCCGACCATGAGATGATATCCAAAATCTGTAAGTGAGCTAAACATGTGGAAAACGACTAGCGAGCTGTGCTATTAGCTCCAACTGGCCCGATTTGTGTAGATTGACCTGGTACTCAGTACCTTGGCAGGACATCCCAAATCCCTACTAGTATCAAATTCGTTAGTATTTATTTCGTCAATATCGTTTGTGAAACGGTAATTCTCGGAACCGCTCGTATGAATCAAGTTATTAGCACAAGTGTGGGATATGCACCCGCCCATATTACTGGATTTTTCCAGATCTTTACTGATGGTTCGACAGGTGCCGGGCTCAATCCAAAGCTGGGTGCGACCACTACAGTGAAAGTCCATGAGGGTGCGGGTGAGCTGCAGATTGAGACCAATGGCGGGGCGAGTGAGCCCTCGGTAGATAAACCTGTGCTGAGCCATTTTAGTGCGCTGCTGAAGGGCTGCCGAGTTTCGATTAGTCATCAAACTGACTATCCGTTTTGTTATGGAATGGGTATGAGCGGAGCAATCGCCTTCTCGCTGGCGCTCGCTCTCAACGATGCGCTCAAAGCGGATAAATCCTACGCCGAGTGTATGGAAATTGCCCGGCGAACTGAGATCGATTGTGGGACTGGGCTGGGGGACGTCGTGGCTCAGCAATTTTCCGGTGTGATGATGGGTCTGCCGCCTTATCCGAGTATGGCCATACAAGCGATTGCTTGTGAGCAGTCGTATGTCACCTGTGCTTTCTTTGAGCCACTCTCGACGCTGAAGATTATCCGTGATGAGACATGGAAAGAAACGATCAATCGCGTTGGTGCCGATTGCATGAGGGAGTTGAGCGCCGACTGTACGTTTTCAAAGTTTATTGAGCTTTCTCGTTTGTTTAGTCTGGAAACAGGGTTGGCGAGTGAAGAGGTTCGTGCCGTTATGCAAAAGGTTCCGCAGTGTAGTATGGCAATGCTTGGCCAGACTGTTTTTCTGGTGACTGATACGGCAGCCGAGGGCATGGAGTTGCTCTCGCCCCATAGCGACAGGGTGCTTGTTTCCCGTATAACAGATAGAGGTGCGAGCCTGGTATGAAAGCAGCAAGTGACAAGCGAGTTCCGCGAAACCATCCACGCTACGACGTGCTGATGGCACACTATAAACTGGAAGACGGTATTGCAAAGAAGTTGACGACGGCTCATGCGCTCATTGCGCAGGGTCGCGGCGAGGTCTTCGATTATATGTTGGGGGAACGGACTCGCCCCTTTGCCAAGAAAGCCTGTCGAGCTGCTGCTGCACTTCTTCTGTTGGCAGAGAAGCCTATACTTTCGGTCAATGGCAATACCGCGACGCTCGTGCCCGACAAATTGATTTCACTCGCGAAGCGCTCCGGGGCCGGGCTTGAAGTAAATGTATTTCACGATCGCCCTGGCCGTCGAAAGGCGATCACGCAGCATCTGTATGCGCAGGGAGCGAAACATGTCTATGGTGCCAAGCCGGATGCCAATATCGACGGCCTTCTGTCGCCTCGAGGAAAAGTTGATAGTGAGGGGATTCTAAAAGCGGACGTCGTTGTGGTGTCGCTCGAAGACGGTGATCGCGCGGAGATATTGCGCAAACACAGAAAGAAGATTGTCGCTATCGACCTCAATCCGTTCTGTCGGACGGTAAAGAAGGCTAATATCTCGGTCATCGATAATGTCATTCGAGCACTTCCTTGCATCGAAGCCTATGTAAAGGAGCTAAAAGGACAAAAACGATCAATGCTGGAGCGCATTCTTCGTTCCTACGATAATGCTGAAATCATTCGACAAGCGAAGCAAGCAGTTCGTGGCGGAAAGATGAGCTAACACATACCTATGGGTAAAAAGAAAAAACAGGATCAAACTTCAGACGGAGTCAAAGTAATTGCGCTGAACAAGAAAGCGCGCCGAGACTACGAAGTGGTTGATACGCTTGAGGTGGGCATTGTGCTCAACGGGGCGGAAGTCAAGTCGATCCGCGGTGGTTTAGTCAATTTGCGAGAGAGTTATGTTCGGGTGAAAGGCGGTGAGTGTTATCTCGTCGGCTGCAATATTACTCCGTACGCGTTTGCCAGACAGGAAGATATCTCACCAACTCGTGACAGAAAGTTGCTGCTGCATAGAAAGGAGATCGACCGCTTACATGTGCAAACTACCCGAAAGGGACTGACTATAGTTCCGTTGAAAATCTACTTCAACAAACGAGGGAGATGTAAGTTAGAGCTGGCAGTTGGCCGCGGGAAAAAGCTACACGACAAACGTCGAGACATTAAAGACCGCGAAAACAAACGACAACTGGATCGGATTACCAAGAATTAATGGTAGGTGATTGCCTTCTCCTCAACGACCGGAGGAGCTTTCATAACACCCCTCTGCTCGCTACCGAGTTTGCGCTGGGTAGACATCAGGTCCTTGCGAATCAAGTGATTCAGACCATAGAAGATTCGCAGTGAGCGAATAGCAGAATTCCAGTCCTCTCGGGCGAGTTCGAATTGCAGTCGATTCGCCGTGCGACGCATCTTTTTGAGCACCAGCTCTTGTTGCGGAATAAGCGACTCAAGCTCAGTGAGAGAGCCCCGATGAGTGGCCATCAGTTCCTTGACCTGTTTCATGCTCTTTTCTAGATTTTGCACTGCCGCAAAAACGTGTGTAATTACTCGCTTATTCATACTCATATCCTTCAGCATTACCGCTTCCCATCAACACCCACTAATCCTAATCAAAGCCGATCTTGCTTCGTTGCGTTCTTAAGAGCCGGGAATTATTGAGTTAAATAGGTGCCAGGCACTTAGTGTAGGTAAAAAGGTGCCAGGCACCTTTTGTTCATTGTTGACCGGGCATTGGAGAGGGGAATTAGCGAATTTGGTCGCAGGCTCTTTGAAAGAAAGGTTTATTCTCCCATTACCGTAACAACTACTCGCCTTTTTCGGGGTTTGTTGTCACATTCGATGTGAACAATTTGTTGCCAGGTGCCGAGGACGAGTTGATTCTGGCTTATTGGGATTGAAAGACCGGGTCCGAGAATTGTGGCTTGGAGGTGGGAATGGGCATTCCCATCTGCCCATGCTTCTTCGTGCCCGTATTCTGTGCCGGGTGGGATGAGCTCGTTGAGGATTTCCGGGAGGTCTCGTTCGAGGCCTGGTTCGAACTCAATCGTACTAATTGCGGCAGTGCTGCCGACGTTGAACACATGCGCAATGCCGTGCTCTATTCTGGCGTCTTCTACAATTGCCTGGACTAGCAGGGTGATGTCCGTCAGATCTCCGTGTCCAGTTGTAGAAAGTGAAAGTTCGTTCTGGAAAACCATCGGGGTTCGCTCCAGTACTTTGTTGTGCCAACCCCTTGCTGGGGTGTAGAATTGAATCGAGCATGACACGTTCACTTGAGAAGCGCTACCGTAGTAAGCCACATGCTATTCGCAAAAGACGAGAGCGTGATAATTGGCATTGGCTTAGTTCTGGATTGATCGGGAGACAAAGCCTCCTGCTTGATATTGACGCGCCGCTTTATGCAATCGATGCACACCTCTCTCGGTTAGTTGCATCCTGTGCTCATACATACGACGGGAACGAAGAGCGTCCTTTTGCGCTATTTATGCCACCGGTCGATCAGCTCGGTTGGCAGATCGACTATCTCTCGAAGGAATACAACGTGTATCTCTGGTCAGATCCTTCCGTGGACCAGATCGATGAAATTGTTGAACAATATGGCGCGCAGCTCGTCAGCGGCGATATCGAGCCCCAGATTGATAGATGGATTGATCTATTTCTAACCACTGAATATCGTTGGCTCAACGAAGATGAGTATACGGGTTATCTGCGAGAGGTTCTGCCAATGCTGTCTCCTGAGGGCTCCGCAGCATGCGTTCTCACCGCTATAGGGTACGAGGATTCTCTAGAGCTCGTTTGGGGAGATGGTTCGATGACTTCGCTCACTGAATTTGTCGAACGACCGCCCTTTGCCATTCCCGCACCTACGGTTTCCGGCAAATGGTGCCTGTCTGCTATCGATCCGAAAGAACCCGATAGAATGAATGCATTCCTCAAACGCAATCGTCGATTTTTTGGTCGTGACGTTCGTGAACTTTTACTAGATAGACTTTGCGATCCAGAGGTAGCCAGCTATTTTCGCGCTGATCGAGATCCGGCTCTTTGGGTAGTAGTGCTTAAGTGGAGTTCCCGCGCCAGCTATTAGTGGCAAAGTGCGTCGAGGTGATCGAGAACCATTTCTGCCGCTGGTGCAAACGATTGTTGGGAAACGAGATCGTTTCTAAATCGAACTGGCTCATCTAGTTGAAGCAGATGTCCCGACAGCGATTCTGCTTCAAGCGGAGGGTTGTTGAGTCCCGAATCAATGCCTTGGCGGGCACGATCATAGAGTCTGTGTCGTTCCACGCCGTCAAAGCGATCGATCAAGCGTTGCAGCAAAATTTGCAACAAGGAGCTCTGTTCAATAGCTGAAACAACGACTTTCTCGAGCAGGGCGGCGAGTTCAGGGCCAGCAACTTCACGGGACTCGACAGCGAGACAGCGAATCGACTCACTGGCTAATCGCAGCTCCGAGAAATGTCGCCGCACGAGCGAAATAACCTCGTCGGGGAATTGTTGCTTCTTGAGGCCAAGTTGAATCAGGTCAATCTTGCGAAACAGTTTAGCTTGGCGCTGATTGCGAAGACTTGGATCGTAGCAAAGCAGAGCGTCATCCAAGACGCCGTAGGCCAGTCGTTGAGGAAATCTACTTTGTTCCGCACTGATTGGTGGCGCATGGGCAATGACTTCCGCAACGTAATAGGGGACTGCCGTGCCTGGAAGCCCGAGATGATAGACCAGATTATGGACACTGTCCGAGCAATACTCGCCACCTAGTGCCAGATCCAGAATTAAAGATTGTATAAGCCGTTCCGAAAAATACATAGATCCTAATGGATTATATCGACCAGTATGGCCCCCCTCCTTAACAATTATACCCTATAATCGTAAGGTTTGAGAATCCCAGATTTTTTCGCCAAATAGGGCCAGCTCAAGGATGAGCGGAATTGGGGCTACCAATAGCGTTCTAGATGTATGTTGCCGGGGTTCTTTTTCTTGTGCAGATGGAAGCCTTGACCCTCAAGAAGCGCCTGCATGGCGTCTATCATCGCTGGGTTGCCACAGAGAAAAACCTGGTCTTGCTCTGGTGAAAGCTCACGGCCGGACAGTTCGGGAAAGGAAGAGCCCTCGAATAGGGTTTGAACCCGACCGCGAAAACCGCCCCAGCTCGAATCTTCGGGTTCTCTGGTCGTTGCGGGAATATAGGTAATATTTGTATGACTTCGAGCGAGTTCTTCTAACTCTGCGCGGTAGCCAAGGTCACGTTCGAAGCGGACGCCGTGTACCAATACTAGAGATTCCCAACGTGGTTCAACCGCTTCGAGATAGCAGCGAACCATAGAAACGTAAGGGGCGATGCCGGTTCCAGTAGAGATGAGAATGAGTCGCTTTCCCGGAGGAACCGGGTCGAGCGTAAATTTTCCTTTACACTTAGCGTTCATCCAAATGCGTGACCCTTCTGGTAAGTTCCAGAGCTTCGGGGTAAGAAACCCGTCAGGTACTAATACTATATAGAACTCTAGACCACGCTCGTCATCTGGTGCTGAAGCAATTGAATACTGTCGCCGCACTATCTTAGAAGCGATACCGGAAGGATCCTCAATCAGCGCAAGCTCTGTGTATTGGCCGGGGACGAAACTAGCGAGGGGATCGTCGTGTCGAACTCGTATGACGATCAGTTCATCATTCAAATCCTGACGGAACGTAATAGTGGCATTGTGCGAGTATTCAGCCATTCTTGTTGAAATTCCTTACTGCTGCGATTCTGGTTCCGTGGCTCTATCTTCAGTTTCGTCCTCTTCTTCGTCATCGAACTCAAATCCATCGTCGAACTCATCGATTGCTTGGCCATCAGCACCTGGGATATTTCCGTCATAAATTTGATTCGCTCGGATTTGTCCGTAGGCTGAACGCACAAACAAATAATAGTCGAGCGATGCTCCTTTTGCTGAGTCGACCGCTTCGAGCAGTGATGCCCGGGTGTTGACCGAGTCCAATAGGTATAAACCGCCGGAAACCGCGTATGTTTCGCCCTCAGACAATCCGTCGAAAACAACTCCCGTGTAGAAGGTTGGATTGAGAAAGGCGTCGACAATTCTGCCAAATGCGTCACGAATGTTTGAGGGTCCAAGAAAGGGAATCACCAAGTAGGGGCCGCTTGGCACTCCCCGATAGCCAAGGGCTGTTCCAAAGTCTTCATGGTGTTTCTCGAGATCGAAATGCTGAGCAACATCGATTAGTCCGCCAATACCGATGGTCGAAGTGATCAAGAATCTCGCGGTATGCACAGCAAACTGGCTAAACTTGAACTGTACTAAATCGCTCACCAAATAGATTGGTGTTCGAATGTTGTCGAAGAAATTGCCGACCCCGGTTTGGACAAAACCGGGGACAATGAAATCGTACCCTACGGCAATGGGTTCGAAAATAAAGACATCCACAGTGTCATTAAACCAGAAGATAGAACGATTGAGGCCTTCGAGTGGATCGTTTTCTTCCTCAACTGGGACGCTCTCTTCAAAAGGCGTGTTGGGGTCTCCCTGTTCGGCATAACTCGAAAGCGGAAAGAGTAAGCATCCCCAAATCAAACAGATGCCCAGAATAGATCGGGCAAAAAACTGTCGTTTGGGGTTGGTTTGATCGAGGGGACTAAAAAAGTTTGCAGCGGACAAGGCGGTTCTCCATTAATTGTTACCTAATGTCCTATCCCAGCTTGCCCGTATCTCGCAAGCAGGGTTGCGACGGGAGAGGTCCTAGTGGCAATACTCTTGCAGAGCTAGGGAAAAAGCGTTAATTTGGTGGCTTATTTGCGTTGCCCTCCCGCGAAGTTTCGCTTTGTTAACGGAGGGGCCCTTGCGAGTTTAATTCTACTACACAGGGTATGGTTGCTTGGTAGTTTTTAGAGTTCCTGTTTTGAAGCTTGAGGAGGAGAACGGTGTTCGATCATGAGAGTTTAAAAGTATACCTGAGAGATAAGATTGTCGATTTCGATCAGGGTACGGTATCGATTTCTAATACCGGTTTCATGTATGGCTTGTCCTGTTTTACCGG
>CBDUGV010000217.1:0-7759 GCA_965366815.1 uncultured Bdellovibrionales bacterium
AGGAAGGAGTACAAGCGATGTGCAGAGGGCGCGGACCAGTGGGAGCCACAAAGGATCGATTGTGACGCCGCGAGCGATATCAACGTATCCAGCCTGCAAGAGGTCGAGAAGGGCAAGGCTAGTAAACCCGCAAAATGCGATTCCCAGCTCAAGCCAGCCGTACAGCTTAAACGGAGACTTCACTCTATCCCCGTAGCGTCCGAGCAACCAAGACCCAATACTGAGACCTCCCATATAAACGGCGAGTATCGTACCTACAGCCTTGGAGGTCACACCTATAAACAGGACGAGTTTCCTCATCCAAACGATTTGATAGATTAGGCCAGTTGCACCGGAAAGAAAGAAAAGGATCAATACGACAGCGAGTCGGATTTTCATCAGCTAGCTTTTCTCCGAAGATATAAGCTGTTCCAAGCGCGCGAGACGCTGCTTGATTTTCTGCTCGACGCCTCGATCGCTCGGTTCGTAGACGCGGAGGTCTGCAAGCTCTTCAGGCAAATAGCGTTCCGCAACGAAAGCCTCTGGATAGTCGTGTGGATATCGATACCCGATACTGTTACCCATTTCGGCCATCACCTCAGTTGGGGCATTGCGAAGCCGTCGCGGTATTTCCAAATTCGGGCTTTGCTCAACAATTCGTTCCATCTTTTTCAAAGCTTTATATGCTGCGTTGGATTTTGGACATGATGCCAGATACACCGCAGCATGAGCGAGCGGAATTTTTCCCTCGGGCAACCCGATCCGCTCAACCGCTCGATCTGCATTTAGCGCGATAGTCATCGCCCAAGGATCGCAACAGGCATCTTCCGAGGCAAAAATCAGCATTCGTCGTGAAAGAAAAAGTGGGTCTTCACCACTATCCAGTGCTCGAATCAAGTAATATAAAGCTGCGTCTGGGTCCGAACCCCGCATCGATTTTATAAACGCAGAGATACAGTCATAGTGATAGTCACCGTCTTGATCAAAAAGTTGCGGCTGCGTTCCAAATGAATCTTCGACCATCTCATCCGTGATCTCATTGGCTTGCTGGGCTCGGCAATGTGCAGCCGCCCATTCTAATCCGGTCAAGGCACGTCGCCCATCTCCGCCCGCGAGCCGAGCAAGTCGAGTCTTTGCCATCGGCTCTATTGTCAAATTCCAGGCGCCCAACCCCCGAATCTTGTCTTGCAGTGCGCGATCGAGCAAGGATTCAAGGGTCGCAGTGTCCAATGGCTTAATTTCAATGACGCGTAATCGACTGAGAAGGGCATTGCGAATACGAAAGCTGACATTGTCTGTCGTCTGGCCGATAACCGTAAGCAGTCCAGACTCGACGTGCGGTAAAAATGCGTCTTGTTGTGACTTGTTAAATCGGTGAATTTCGTCGACCAGCGCCAAGGTCTGTCGTCCCTCTGCTTGCAGTATTTTCTCCGCTTCACTCACCGCTTGCCGTAACTCTTTCACCCCATCGAGTACACCAGAGAGTCGAACAAATCTATAATTCGAGTGCTCGGCAATTACTCGAGCGATTGTGGTTTTGCCAGTTCCAGGGGGACCCCAAAGAACCACTGAAGGAATGGCAACCTCAGTCGATCGCAGTATCTGTCCAAACGCTGATTCTGGACCAATTGCCTGATCCTGACCGAGAATCTCATCGAGCGTCTCTGGCCGCATGCGTTCGGCAAGTGGTTGGCGCAAGGAATGCTTACTGCGGATCAGGTCAAGTTGCGTCATGCGCTCGCAAGCTTCTTCAGGACAGTGCAGAGAATACCGCCATCACGGTAGTACTGCGTTTCAACAGGAGTATCGATTCGATTAATCGCAAAGAAAAGTTTCTCACTGCCATCAGCGCCACGGGCGATTACTTCAACTTCAGCCCCCGGCTCCAGCGAATCATCGATTGCGAAATCAAATGATTCACTCCCATCCAATCCAAGCGCCTTCCAAGAATCACCTACCTTGAACTGCAGCGGGAGTATTCCCATTCCAATCAAGTTGCTGCGATGGATTCGTTCATAACTCTCGGCGATGACCGCTTTCACTCCCTGGAGAAACGGACCTTTGGCGGCCCAGTCACGTGAGGAACCACTTCCATATTCCTTGCCCGCCAACACTATTAGAGGGGTGTTTTCCTGTGCATAGCGATCCGCTGCATCAACAAATGTCATTTGATCGCCACTTGGAATATGCCGCGTCGCGTTCCCCTCAACTCCGGGGACCAACTGATTCTTTATGCGAATATTTGCAAAGGTTCCGCGCTTCATTACTCGATCATTTCCCCGCCGAGAGCCGTAGGAATTAAATTCCGTCGCATCAACACCCAAGGAGAGAAGATATTTCGCTGCCGGAGAATCCTCAGCTATCGAACCAGCTGGAGAGATATGGTCAGTTGTCACCGAGTCACCGAATAACCCCAACACACGCGCATTCTTAAAAGGCTTTATTTCCTCTGCGTCCTTACTAATTCCTTGGAAAAACGGTGGATGCTGAATATAGGTAGAATTCTCGTCCCAAGGATACAATTCCGAACTCGCGGTCTCAATATTGCGCCAAGTCTCTGATCCTTTGAACACATCGGCGTAGCGTTCACGAAACATTGCGGGACCAACAAAAGAAGCAACTGCTTCGCGAACTTCAGCCGTGGTCGGCCAGATGTCTTTTAAGAAGACGGGCTGCCCATCAGCTCCAATGCCAACTGGTTCTTTGGTAATATCCATGTTCGTCGAACCAGCAATTGCATAGGCAACCACGAGTGGCGGAGAGCACAAATAATTCGTGCGCGTTAAGGGGTGGACGCGCCCTTCGAAGTTTCGATTTCCAGAAAGCACTGCTGAGGTAACTAAATCACTGGCTTTGATAGCAGTCTCAACTGGCTCGGGGAGTGGACCGGAGTTGCCGATACAAGTGGTACAACCGTAGCCGACAACGTGAAATCCCAGCTTTTCAAGATACGGCAAGAGACCTGACTTTGTCAGATACTCTGTTACTACCGTCGAGCCTGGAGCCAGTGAAGTCTTTACAGAACGGGGAATTTTTAGACCTTTCTCGACAGCTTTTTTGGCAACAAGGCCTGCACCTAACATTACCGATGGATTACTAGTGTTCGTGCAGGAAGTAATCGCCGCAATTACCACGGCACCTTGTGAGAGAGTGTCTTTCGTACCATCTTCCCAACTAACGGTTGCAGTCTTGGTAAGGTCGTCTTTGGAAATCCCGAGGCCTCTCGGGCCGACCGGGGCAGTAAGGGTTGTTTCGTAGGTCGGTCCGAGTTCACTCAAGGGCACCCGATCATGTGGGCGCTTTGGTCCGGCAAGCGCTGGTTCAACAGTGCTCAAATCCAAATCTAAAATTTGGGTGAATTCAGGATCCACCGTTTCTGCGGTGCGGAAGAGTCCCTGCTCCTTACTGTAGCGTTCTGTCAGGTCAACCAACTCATCCGATCGACCGGTCAGCCGCATATAGTCCAAGGTAACTTCATCAATGGGGAAGAAGCTGACGGTACAGCCTTGCTCGGGTGCCATATTGCCAATGGTTGCTCGGTCGGCAACACTCATATTCGACAAGCCGGGGCCGAAAAATTCAACGAATTTACCGACGACACCAGTTTGACGACAGATCTCAGTTATCCGTAACACCAGATCTGTCGCTGTTGCGCCTTCAGCTAATTCACCATGCAGGCGAAAGCCTACGACATCTGGTACGAGCATATAGATTGGTTGATCTAACATGACCGCTTCTGCCTCGATACCTCCAACGCCCCAGGCCAGCACGCCGAGACCATTCACCATAGGGGTATGTGAATCGGTTCCGACGCAGCTATCAGGGTACACTCGTTTCGTATCCCTATCGAGGTAGACTCCTTCGGAAAGGTATTCCAAGTTCACTTGGTGAACAATTCCCGTCGCCGGAGGTACGACACGCAAATTTCTGAACGCGTTTTGACCCCACTTGAGGAACTCGTATCGTTCTCGATTGCGTTGAAATTCGATTTTCTCGTTGAGAGCCAATGCATCGGTACGCCCAAAATAATCCACCTGCACAGAATGGTCGATCACAAGGTCGCAACGCACCATAGGATTGATTAGCTTTGGGTCTCCACCAAGCTGCTTCATCGCATCGCGCATTGCTGCGAGATCGACAATCGATGGAACCCCAGTAAAATCCTGAAGCACAACTCGAGCTGGTTTATAGGGAGTTTCTTTCCGCTCCTCTTCCTGCGCTTTCCAATTGGCAATTGCTTTGACGTGCTCAGGCAGCACGGCAAAACCATCACAGTTGCGAAGAACAGATTCGAGGAGAATGCGTATGGTGAACGGGAGTCTACTAAGTTGTGCTACTCCCTGCTCTTCCAGTGCTGGCAAGCGATAATAGCTAAGCGAACCAAAACCCTTTGTTTCTAATGTAGATAGAGCACCAAATTCATCTTTGCTCATGAGGATTCCTTCTTCGTAATGGGGGTCTGTAACCTGCTTTCTTCAGGTGATACTGATTGCTTCAGTTCAGCCTCCTCACCTTGAAGCGCTTCTTTCAATAATTGTGGTTCTTCTTTTGGGCGACGATCTCTCACTTCACCAGTCATTGGGACAAAGCGTACCGGACCCAAAGTTCGCGTAATGAGATCATCACCATCACGCTCAACGATCAACAATTCTTCGCCTTTCGCACCGTCGCGTTCAAGCGGAATGACCAGTTTTCCTCTGTTTGCCAACTGCTCGACTAAGCCAGAAGGAATCTTAGGCGAAGCAGCGGTGACTAGTATTGCGTCATAGGGAGCATTCTCTCGCCAACCCGCAGCGCCATCTCCAGCTCGAACTTCTACCGTGTTGTATCCGAGTGATGTGAGAATATCTTGGGCCCGTTCTGCTAATTCCGGAACAATTTCAACGCTATATACTCTTGCACCGAGTTCAGCCAGGACGGCAGCTTGAAAACCGCTTCCCGTGCCAACTTCCAATACTCTTGAGCCACTGGCTACTTCCGAGGCCTGAGTCATTAGAGCGACAATATACGGTTGAGAGATGGTCTGATCGTAGCCGATCGGCAGCGCTCGATCTTCGTAGGCGAGATCGCGAATATTTTCTGGCACAAATAAGTGGCGCGGCACACGAGACATCGCCTGCTTGACCCGCTCGCTGGTAATACTACCTCGCTCAAGCCCCTTACTTAGAAATTCGCCGTATGCTTCCTGACTACTCAACGCCGCACGATCTCCCGAGTTCTGGTCGATGTCTTGCGAACTACATCCGAGCGAAAAGCATAGCAGTATTAGGACGACTCTCATAAATTCCCTTCCACACCTGTATCTATAGCAAAAGTAATCGCATGGGTTCCATATTTACCTATTGACGGGTAGGTTTTTGATTCGTACACTTATTTGCGTAAAACCTCCAGAGTATTAGGTTTATTGGATTCCTCCTGTGGTCCGTTTTCGGATGCCCTCTCAACAGGTTGAAACCACATTGGAGCAGGATTGCACTGAAGCGTATCATGAGCCTTTTGCTCGTGATACTTTTGGTCCTCGATGCATTTCAGTTCTGGTGGGATTTGGTTCATTGATGCTAACATGTCAAAATTAAAAGTTTTTTAGCGTTTGGTCTGCCTATTTTGTATTTATTCCAGCAACGAGTTATTATCTTATAAACAACTTAAAGTAACTCGGTTTTCCTAGCTCGAATAACAGCTAGAGCAGGCAAGCTATAGATGAAAAAGAAATTGGAACAGAACGACAAAGTTAGACCAATAGAGCGCGAGTACACTGCAAAAGAAGTGCAGGCGATTCTGCGCGTACTCTGTGGTAACACGGAAAAGATTGGTCTCGCATTGCTCAACTATTACGCTCGCACTGATCTCGTGCCAGCAACTGGACGAACAAAGCAACGTGGGCGCAGCTGTTATAGCTATGCCGATGTTGTTCTGCTTTCCTGGCTCTTTCGCATGAAACGCGAAGGTCTTCCGGTAAATCGGTTTCGTCGTGGTATCTCATACTTGCGGAAACGACTACCGCGGCTCTACAACGAGCCCAAGGACATGATACTTCTCACAGATGGTCGACATTTGTATCTCAAGCATAGAGTCGACGATAGAGACGGAATTGCCGAAGTAATGACTGGCACCAAAGCTGGGCAGTATGTCTGGGCTTATTCGATCGGTTCCTTGATTGAGGAAGTCGACCGCGCAATTGATGAGCAGCTTTCAAAAGCCGCTTAATCCGAATTTTTACGCATAGAAGTTCTCTGGCTCACCTTCGGGGCGAGTTTTCCATCTACGATGAATCCAGAACCACGCTTCTGGCCGACGGAGAATCTGCTCTTCGAAGGCGCGATGCATATGCGCTGTGCACTTGGCTATCTTCTCATCGGTCGTTCCCTCTTCCTCGCTCGGATGTGGGATCTCCACAGCAGTAACTTCGAATTTTCCCGGAACGGTCTGAACTGGTGAGCCAAACAAAATTCGAGCACCGGTTCTCAGCGCAGTAATCGCAACTGTTTTCGCAGTCGCAGCTGGTATCCCAAAGAACTCGACAAAGATTGCGTGATTGCGTTTTACGTTCTGGTCGCACATCACGACCACATCCTCACCTAACTTCAATCGTCGAGTGATTTCCTTAAATCCCCCCGCCCTGTCAAAAATAATATTGCCATATTGTTCGCGTCGACCCCGCCACCACGCATCGAAGCGCGGCAGATTGAACCGCCGTGCAAGTACCGAAACTGGACGATAGTTTATCGCATGCACTTGGATAAAATACTCGAACGCATCGAAATGGATGGTTGGGATTAACACACCAATGCCGTCTCCCATTGATCGAAGTCTATCCATTTCCTTCGTCGCGTGGTCGTACTCACACATGGCTTTTGCCTGTTCTTCGGTGAGCATCGGTATGCGAGCATACCCAAGAATGTTTTCCGCTAGGACATCTTGCGATTTGCGAAAAATTTCTTGGCGCTCGGCAGCCGATTTATCTGGGAATACAAGCTCCAGATTTTTCAATGCAACTTTTTCGAGATCGCGCTTCACAAGAAAGATCAGCGTCACATAGAAACGTGCAAGCCGAAACGCGAGTCGATCAGGCAACGCCACGAGTAAAAACACCAGAAATCGCCCGATACTCAATGCTAGGTAATCAGCCAATACTATCAACTCAGCAAGTCCTCATCTCAGGGTTCACTCAATCGCTGCATGGAGCGCTGCTTCGATTACATCTTTCGGCGCAGTTTGTTCACTAAACAACTCAAATTGTTGGATGGCTTGATGAAATAACATCCGTATCCCGGCAACAGTAGTCGCTCCAGAAGCACGCGCTCCTTCAAGCAGAGCTGTGTCCCGAGTGACCATATCAAACACGGTATGGTGCTGGCCAAATACATCGAACTCAAAAGGGTAGCTTGCATCAGGTCCAGCAATCTCCAATCCAATTGGAGTACAGTTGATAAAGAGCGAAATAGTGGAAAAATCAAAACCCTCCATCTCCGCATACGGCAAAAAGTCAATCGAAAAGACCGTGGCGAGATCCTTCGCTCGCTTATCGGTTCGATTACAAATGGATATTTTTTCGGGTCCGAGCTGCTTCAGTGCATACACCGCCGCACGAGAGGCACCACCAGCCCCGAAGACAAGCGCCTTCTTTCCCGCAGCATCAAAGGAGCCTTCTTCGAGAGCCTTGGTCACCCCATACCAATCCGTGTTGTAGCCGAGCAATTTCTCACCAGTGTTGACCACCGTATTGATAGCGCCAATTGAGACTGCTTCTGGGCTCAATGCATCAACGAGACCCATAGCG
>CBDUGV010000218.1:0-7759 GCA_965366815.1 uncultured Bdellovibrionales bacterium
GATTGGAACTCAAAGTACAATTGCGAATTCTCCAAGACGCGACTGGCTGGGGAGCAGGTACTCTTAGTTAAGCCACAGGGGTTTATGAATCTCAGTGGTGAAACGGCGCTCCCACTCTTAAAGTTTTTTAAGGTATCGGAAGAGCAGGTTATCGTTGCATACGACGAGATCGATCTTCCCTGCGGTGTCGTGCGACTCAAGCAGGGAGGGTCAGCGGCTGGTCACAATGGAGTGCAAGATATTCTCGACCATTTCTCTCAAGATAAATTCTTTCGAGTGCGTGTGGGAATTGGGCGGCCAGGGGCCGAGGCTGAGGATAAAATAGATGCTGGTCAAGATACTGGTAAAAATCACAGGAATAAGGTAGATAGTGGCCCGCGCAGCATGTCTATATCTTCTTGGGTGCTTGGGCAGCCTAGACCTAAGGAGAAAGAATTGTTAGACAAAGCAGTCCGCTCAGCGGCGGAGGCGGTGGAGTCGCTTATTTTGGACGGCTTATCGGCGGCGCAACAAAAGTTTCATCGGAATTCTTAGGGGTGTCTAGGGAGTTTGGCACCCCCTCGATATTTATTTTACTGCAAAACAAATATTTTTGGACTTCGGAATTATGTCTTTTTTGAATGGTCTTAACTCGTTTCTTAGTTGGCTTTCGCTCCCTGCGGGAATTGTTGGTTTGGTGGTTGCCTATCGCATCTTCGTTACAGGTAAGGATTGTGACACTGGCAACGAGAAAATGACTGCGATTGCAGATGAGATTCGCAAAGGTTCGAAAGCGTTTCTGATTGCTGAGTATCGTTATCTCTCAATTTTCGTCTCAGTAGTCTTCTTGATGATTTGGTTTGCTCCATCTCTCGGATTCTATTCAGCGTTTGCTTTTCTCCTAGGTGCTCTTTGCTCTGTTGGCGCAGGAGTCTTTGGAATGATGTCGGCAACTAATGCCAACGTTCGGACTACTGCTGCTGCAAACGACAAAGGACAAGCTGAGGCATTATTCGTCGCCTTTAACGGCGGAGCGGTCATGGGACTTGCGGTTGCGAGCCTAGGGCTCATCGGCGTTGGTCTCTTGTTCTATTTATTCGGTAGCCCTGAGTCCTCCAAGCACATTACTGGATTCGCGATGGGTGCTTCTTCTATTGCGCTTTTTGCACGGGTTGGCGGTGGAATTTACACCAAAGCAGCTGATGTCGGCAGTGACTTGGTAGGAAAAGTCGAAGCGGGTATTCCAGAAGACGATCCAAGAAACCCAGGTGTTATCGCCGATAACGTCGGTGACAATGTTGGTGATGTTGCTGGTATGGGCGCAGACATCTTCGAGTCGTATGTGGGGGGTATTATCGCCTCTATTGCGATAGCGGCGACTATGTCGCTTAGCGATTTGTCTGCAATAACCGGATTTGACTCATCGGTCGCAGGTGCTGATTCGAGCGGGTTTCGCTATGCGTTGATGGGAACTCCTCTGGTGCTTTCAGTATTTGGCTTGATTGCTTCGCTGGTGGGTATTCGAGCGATGAATACACTCAAGGACACTGACCCAGCTGATGCTCTGCGGAAAGCAACTTTTATTTCGGCAGGTTTGTTTCTAGCTGGTGCCTTTATCTTCTTCTTCATGTTCTCAAGCGTGAAGGTCAAGGTGTGGTTTGCCTGTGTCGCTGGAACTGCAGCTGGGATTTTGATCGGTCTTCTTACCGAGCATTACACCTCGGCAAAGCCAGTTCGAGATATCGTTGAGGCTTCTAAGACTGGGGCCGCGACGAATATTATCAGCGGCTTGGCTGTTGGCTTTCGAAGTGTGGCACTTCCAATAGTCATGATTGCTGTGTCGATTATCGTGGCGAACTACTGCGCGGGTCTCTACGGAATTGGAATTGCATCTGTTGCGATGCTTGCGACCGTTGGTGTGACCATGAGTGTCGATGCCTACGGACCGATTGCAGATAACGCTGGCGGTATTGCCGAAATGTCCGGGCTCGGGCCTGAAGTTCGGGAGATTACCGATAAGCTTGATAGCCTAGGCAACACGACAGCTGCTATCGGTAAAGGTTTTGCGATTGGTTCAGCCGCTCTTACCGCGTTGGCACTCTTCTCGGCTTATACTCAGGCAGTTGCGGGAACTATTTCTGTGAGCCTTACTGATCCCTATGTGGTGGTCGGATTGTTGATTGGAGCCTCTTTGCCTGCTCTGATTGCCGCCTTTACTATGACTTCGGTCGGGAAAGCAGCTGGTGCGATGGTAGATGAAATTCGCCGCCAGTTTAAGGAAATCCCTGGACTGCTCGAAGGCAAGGAAGGAGTGAAGGGTGATTCTGCAAGATGTGTTGAGATTTCGACGAAAGCTGCTTTGCGAGAGATGATACTTCCCGGGGTGACCGCTGTGGTTGCTCCTTTGGTTGTAGGGTTTATTATCGGGCCAGAAGCGCTTGGTGGTATGCTCGCCGGGGCCTTGGTTACCGGTGTAGTCCTTGCCCTCTTTATGGCGAATGCTGGGGGAGCCTGGGACAACGCTAAGAAGATGATTGAGCAAGGTGCGATTGCCGGAGAAAATAAGGGTGGCGAAGCTCATAAGGCTTCGGTGATTGGTGACACCGTCGGTGATCCTTTCAAGGACACATCTGGTCCAGCCTTAAATATTTTGATCAAATTAATGTCGATCGTTGCGCTTGTCGTAGCGCCGATGCTGTAGAGCGATTCGATAAGGGAGTGCGAAGGATAAATGGGTAATCAATACGAAATAGTCATGGTCTATGATTCGGACCTAGATGAAGACGGAGTTCGGGCGCAAATTGACAAGCTCGTTGGGATTCTACAGGCGCATGAAGGCACAGTGAAGCGTGAAGAGCTTCTCGGTCGCCAACAGCTCTCCTATCCGATGAAGAAGAAGAGCTACGGAAGCTATGTGATTCTCGTTGCTGAGGCTGCGCCGACATTTGTTGCCGATTTTACTCGGCAGATGCGCATTACCGACGAAGTCCTTCGTTTCTCAGTTGTAAAGAAGGATAAGTTTGCTCCAGACTTTGTCAAGCGCACTGAGGAGCGTTCTACTTCACGAAAGTCGCGTGATGATAGAGACAAGTCTGATAGTAAGTCGAAGGAGACTGCGGCCAAGCCAGCCGCTGCTGAAGTAAAACCGAAAGCTGAAGCTGCCACTGTTGCGACAGCGGAAGCGCCTTCTAGTTAAGTCCAACAGTTGAAACGACTGAGGGTCTGCGAGAGTTGGCTGATTAACCGAGTAGGGTGAATTATGAAGATTATTCTCACTGACGATGTAGTAGGCGTCGGAGATATTGGTGAAGCTGTTTCTGTAAAATCAGGATATGCCCGCAACTATTTGATTCCACAAGGATTGGCGATAGAAGCGGAAGCTGCGAGTGCAAAAGCAATCGCCCACCGAATGCGTCAAATCGAAGCTAAGAAGAACCAGCTTAAGACTGATGCCGAAAAGCGTGCAGAGGATCTTCAATCTCGAACTGTCGAGTTGGGCTTGCGTGTTGGAAGCGGTGGTAAGGTATTTGGCTCGATCAATTCGCGAAATATTGCCGATAAGCTTAATGAAGACGGATTTGAAATAGATCGTCGTCGCATCCAGCTTGGTGAGCCAATCAGAAAGATTGGAACTCGCGAAGTAAATGTGAAGCTGCACGCTGACGTAATCGTGCCCGTTACTGTCAATATTTCGGCTCTTGCTGCGACGAAAGAAGAAGAAGAACTTGAGACGCTGCAAGCGAAGAGCAAGCTTGAAGATATGGCTGAAGCGCGTGATGCTGAACTCGAAGCGGAGCTAGAGTTAGCTGATATAGTTACTGATGCTGATGAGGTGGTAGAGCCTCAGGAAGCTACCGAATAGATTAGAAGGGGAAGCAACGTGCCTCTTTGGAAGGTGCTCGCCTTATCAAGTCTGGGGTTTGCCGTCCCGGTGGTAGTGGCGGTCTTTGCTTCTCCCATTTTCTTCCAACACATTCCCTCTGATGCCGAGTATAAACGCGGTTGGTTTGGCCGATCCGAAAAGGCGCTGCAAGAGAGTTTGGAAGACACAGCCTCTACTCCCGTCTTTGCTGATGATGGGGTCACCTTTCGCAGAATACCTCCAGAGACAAAACTAGATCCGAGTGACGATCGCGTATTTATCGCAAACGCCGTCGTGCGTTTTGATCGCCTGCCTGCCGTTGGTCAGCGAAAGCGCGTCTTCTATAAGTATGCTGTTGCGAATCAGCCGTATTCAGGGTGGGCATTTGCCGTTCGTCGATTACCTTCCTCTCTTCGTCCAGAGGTCTATTGGCAGGACGAGACAGGAAGAGGCGGGTGGTTTACGTTTGCTGAAATCCCAGTCCGAGAAGGTGAATGGAATAGTTTTTCCTTCATCGTGCAAAACGGTGATTTTCTAAGCCTGTATTGGGAACGCCTTGAGGAGGCGGCGCTGACCAAAGGTAGTGCAAATATGTCTGTCTCGAATGTGAAGTTCTCTGGGGGCTTTGAAATTCCGGAGGTTGATTCACCACGCAGTGATGATCCACTGTTCGTCGCACCGGGATACTCCTCTCATGAGACCACAACCGTCACCGTACGGCAGATGCTGGTAGCTGAGACTGAGGTGGCGCCTTTTACTATGAAGTCGGCAATTAAACTCGTTGTGGGTGGTGCCTCTGCGATTGCCTCGCGACTAAAGGATGAGCAAGTGCGACTCTGGCTGACGGACGATGGACGTGACCGTAGTCAGATAGCGAAGAGTCGCAGCGGTTCGGCACAAAGCGCGTCATGATTCGATTTCAGCGGTTCCTCTGCATAGGGCCGCTTCTTCTCGCCTGCGTTCTCTGCTTTTTCGGATCGGTTCCCTATGGCTGGCAGCAGCCCACAACAGTCTGTCTCGCGCTCGGTTTTGGTGTTCTTGCTATTTCCGCGGTCAATGCATCACTTGTGCTGCTTGGTGTAGCGCTCTGCCTACTACCGTTATTCGGCGCTGGGGTCCTCAGTGTGGTGGTTAGTTCTTGGCTCTTAGGGAGTGAGCTGCGGTTGATGCTCACTGACGAATGGGAAGAGCACTCTTCGTCTGAGAGAATGATGGGATATGGCTTCCTTGCATTATTATTGGGGTTTCTCGGAGCAGCTATTTCACCTCTTTTGTTTTACTTTGATGTGCCACTTCTTTCATCAATCGTCCGCTTTGGTGGTTTGGCGTCGCTTGTTCGCTGGGCCCAAACTCAACAGTTTGAGCTAATTCAAATTCCGGCGCTTCTTTTAGGATACGTCAGCGCGATGTTGTTGGCGACCCACCTGTGCAGGCTCCAGCGAGTCCGTTTTGGATTTGCACCACTCATTGTAGGACTGACCATCGGCGCATTGCTCTCGATTGTCGTGCTTTGTTTGCAATACTGGGATGTACACCCAGTTTTCTCTTTGAATCGCGGAGCGTTCTGGCGTTTTGTCGGCCGCTATAGCGCAAGTTTTAGTGACCCGAATGCTTTTGGTGTGACGAGCTTGTTGCTAGTGCCCATTCTACTGCTTTCCGCTGGAGGGAGACTCGTGGCGCTGTCTCGATTCGCTGCGGTCGTCTTGATGGTTGGAGTCTTGTGGTCAGGTTCTCGGACCGTTTGGTTGGGGTTGACGACTTGGGTGATCGTTTTAACGGCAATGTATTTTCGGCGGACCCAGTCACGAGGACAGCGTATGGCGATGATCGCCGTATTTTGTGCGTCTTGTGTGGGTGTTGCTGCTCTCGGTAATCCGTATGTACAGGAACGCTTGGAGCCAGTCGGTTTTGCACCTGGCGTTCAGCGCATTCTCGATACCCTGCACTGGGAAAATGGGGCGGGCCGGCTAAACAGTCGATGGATCTACGGACAGATCGCCCTGCAAATGTGGAAAGAGAAACCGCTCAGCGGTGTGGGAGTAAGGCAATTCTATCATCATCAAAGCGCGTCTGCCGCGAAAGCGGGAATAGATCTAGGCGAATGGCGGGATAATGCGAATAATTTCTATCTACAAGTACTTGCAGAAGGAGGATTGCTTGGTTTAACCGTGCTCTTATTTGCCTTCGTGCTGTTTTCGAGCGCGCTATCCGTGCGCAATCAGCTAGCTCCTCCAGTAGAGTATTCACCTCTTCTGGCATCACCGAATCGACTCCGCTGGCTCTCACAGATGTCGCTTGGAGTGTTCGCGCTAGTGCTTTTTTTCGGGCCCCATCTATTTTTCGATGAGGTTCGCTACGTAATGTCGATACTCTTTGCGTTTGGCGTCTGCTACTCGGTGCTACCGCCGAAAGAAATAGAGCGGACTGCTCGCCGAAGGTTGTTGGCTGCTACATTTGCAGTGCCGTTCGTGTATGTTGCCTGTTTTGTCTTCTACTCAACGGGTAATAGTCCACGAGGGTTCTATCAAGCAGAGCAGGGAGCAACTGGACCGGTTCGCTGGTCAGCGGGTACGGCGTATTTTTCGATTTGTGATGATGTAAGTACTCAACACGTTTTTCAATTGAGTGCACCACGAGCAGATCTACAAGGGCAGCCACTCAAGGTGCGTCTGGAACGCGAATCAGAAGACAAGTTTGAAACAGTTCAAGCAATAGAGCTTCGCGATACGCGGTGGCATCAGTTGACGGTGCCCGTGGCGCATTCGCAACTAGCGACTGGGATCACTCGCTATCGAATTAAGGTAAGTTCATTGTGGAACCCTTCAGGCGGGTCAACCAAAGGGGATACGCGTTGGCTGGGTGTAATGCTTAAATGGCCGAGTGCTGCTTGTGAGTGAGCTACAACTTGTGAATGCGGAATCTCTTATTGAATGCGTGCCGAATATTAGCGAAGGCACCTCCACAGAAGTTGTGCAAGAGATTGTCTCGAGCCTTACCGCTTCTGGCGTTCGCGTGCTGCATGTTGATAGTGGAGTTGATGCACAACGAACGGTATTGACCTTTGTTGGCTCTGCACAAGAAGTTGAGGATGCGAGCTATCGCTTATGCCAATTGGCGCTCGAGCGAATCGATATGAGCATTCAGTCCGGGGCGCACCCAAGGCTGGGTGCGGTTGACGTCTGCCCTTTTGTTCCATTGCATAACAGCACGATGAACGATTGTGTTGAGATTGCTCAGCGTGTCGGAAGGCGGGTAGGGGAAGAACTGCAAGTGCCTGTATACTTATACGGTGCTGCCGCAAGTTCCGATCACCGTCGCAGCTTAGCTGAGATTCGCAAGGGAGAATATGAAGGGTTGCCCAAGAAGCTCGAAGATCCACGATGGCAGCCAGACTTTGGACCTGCACTGCGGCATGAACGATTTGGTGCCCTTACTATTGGCGCACGACCTATCCTAATAGCGTTCAACGTGAGTCTAGGTTCTCAAGATTTGCGAGTTGCTAAGAAGATTGCCGCAGGGGTCCGAAAGAGAAGCGAGCATGTGCGAGCCATAGGTTGGAATATGCCAGCCTATGGCTGCACACAGATCTCAATGAACCTATTGTCATACAAAGAGTTCGGTTTGGCCGAGGCTTACAAAGCCTGTGAAGCGGAAGCAGCCAAGTTCGGGGTCAATGAGCTACGCGGCTCAGAAGTCATAGGTATGCTCCCCCTACGAGCCCTAAAAGAAGCCGGAAAGGCGATGATGCCAAATGCCCCAGCAGATCAGCTAATAGAAGCAGCCATCTCAACGCTAGGTTTGGCGCTCCACGCTCCGTTCCTTCCTAAGGAGCGTGTATTAGAATTAGCTCTGTAATTCACTGTAGATTATAGTCGCAATTAATTAAATGTAACCCGGCACCAGTCCAACCCCCGGACC
>CBDUGV010000219.1:0-7745 GCA_965366815.1 uncultured Bdellovibrionales bacterium
GCGATCGATCCCCGCGGTACTGAGTTTCAAGTTCAAGTCTGGAAAGCAATGCGGACGATTCGTTCTGGTCGACCAGAATCTTACGGGGCACTGGCGAAGAAAGTCGGGCGTCCGCAAGCAGCCCGTGCGGTCGGTGCTGCCTGTCGAACAAATCCAATTGTTATCGTGGTCCCCTGCCACCGGGTGATTGGCAGTGATAGATCCCTAACCGGCTTTGCCGCGGGAATGCATCGCAAGATCGCCTTGCTGGAGCATGAAGGGTATACCGTCTAGCGCTTAGACATTGCCGCTTTGCGCCATTTCTTTTGCGCGCAAGGCCTGCTTCTCGTCGAGTTGAAGCTGCACCGCAAGCTCCGACGCAAATTTCCTTTCGAAGGCATCAACTTTGCCATCGGCAATCACAACCTTCCACACCATTGCCAATACAAGACGCCGCTGATCTTCTTCAAACTTACTATTGATAAGCTTTACAAACTCATCAACCTTTTCGGACTTCCAATTTAAGGAATCAGAAACCTCGATCAGCTGATCAATCTGACTCTTCTGGAGATCGAATTGTCGCTCCAAATCGCTAATAATCGTTGCCATCTCTTCTTGGGCGACCTCATCGTCAGCCGCAGCCATTCTCAACAAGAGGATACAGGTGGCGACCTGCAAATCCCCATCAGTTGGCTTGAGATCTTTATCTATGGCGATACTGGCATCGCCCATGAAAAATTCTTTAAATCGTTCAAACATGCGTCACTCTCCTTTCTGGACGAACACTATAATAACATAGTCCGAGGTATCCAAGAGCTAATTCCCAATATCCTTCAATAAATCAAGCAAAGGAAGCAATAGTACCACCTGGAAAATAGTGCTTTTCTCAACAACAGCGAGCAGACTTATCTAGGACCGCCTGAAAAGGCGTTGCACTTGCCTGCGCTAAGCAGTTTCCTCCTGACAGCTCAAAGAGTATAAAACAAGCATGGGAGCACATTTAAAAACACGACAAATTGCCGGCATATTTGCGGAGATAGCCGTGTTACTTGAACTGAAAGGTGAGAATCAGTTCAAAGTACGGGCCTTTCAGAACGCAGCTCGAAATCTCAAGTCCCTCGAACTCTCTACCGAGGAATTGATAGAACAGCTGAAGTTAAAGACCATCAAAGGATTCGGCGCCCAACTCAGCGAGTCAATATTCACACTCTATGAAACAGGGACCCTTCCGGCCCACCAAGAACTCAAAGCTGAATTTCCAGACACCATCCTCGATTTACTCGATGTCCCCGGTCTGGGTGCTAAGAAAATCAAGGTGCTCTATCAGGAGAAAAATATTTCCTCTCTCGATGAGCTTGAGCAAGCGTGCAAAGAAAACACGCTCGAAGGTCTCAAAGGTTTTGGAAAGAAGACCATTCAGAACATCCTCGCCGGTATAGTTCAGTTGCGAAAATATCGCTCACGGTTTCGCTATGACGAAGCTATTACTCACGCCCAAGCCCTCAGCGAATATCTCCAACAATCAGATTCTTGCACGAGTGTAGAAATCACCGGATCGCTCCGTCGGGGAATGGAAACGGTTAAGAACATCGATATTCTCGCAGTAAGTGCTGCTCCAGAAAATCTTATAAGTCACTTTATCAAATATCCGGAGATGAAATCGATCATCAGTCAAGGATCGGCTAAATCGGCAATACTTCTCAACAGCGGCATTGCCGCCGATCTGAATGTTGTTGAGCCCCCCTCCCTACCCAGTGCCCTGCTACATTTCACTGGGAGTAAAGAACACAATACTGCTCTGCAAGCCCTCGCCAAGGAAAGACGATTAAAACTGAACGAACACGGATTGTTTGATGGAGAGTCTCCGCTTTCGCTCAACTCTGAGGAGGACATCTATCGTCACTTGGAACTCGCAGCGATCCCTCCGGAATTACGAGAAAATCTTGATGAGCTCGAACGTGCCGCCTCATCCTTTCGCGCAAACGCCCCACTCCCAAAGCTTGTCTGTCTCGACGACATGAAGGGGATTATTCATGCGCACACCACCTATTCCGACGGAAGCGCGAAGCTAAAGGAAATGGCTTTGGAAGTTCGAGACCGGGGATTTCAATATTTCGGAGTCTCCGATCATTCACGCACTGCCACCTATGCGGGTGGGCTGACGATTGATGACATCAAGCGGCAACATGCCGAAATCGATAAGTTGAACGAAGAGCTTGCACCGTTTCGAATCTTTAAAGGAATCGAGTCCGATATTCTCGCTGACGGCTCGCTTGACTATCCCGATTCGGTCCTCGAAACATTTGATTTCATTATTGCCTCGCTTCACTCACAATTAACCATGAAGCGTCCCGAAATGATGAAGCGCCTCGAGGCGGCAATCGCTAACCCCTATACGACCATCCTTGGGCATGTGAGCACTCGAAAATTATTGCTTCGAGAACCGGCTGACATAGACATTCCTCGGATTATCGAGTTAGCCGCGGAGCACTCAGTTGCAGTGGAAATTAATGCCAACCCCAAACGCCTCGACCTCGATTGGCGGTTTTGTCGCCAAGCTCAACAACTGGGAGTAGCCATTCCAATATGTCCGGACGCCCACTCGCCTCAAGGAATCGATGATATTCGGTATGGTGTTGTAACAGCGCGCAAAGGTGGCTTACGCCCCGCAGACGTGCTAACCACCTGGGACCTGAAACAGGTCGAAACCTATTTTGCCAACAAACGATAGAGGCAGATCATGCCACCAACTGATGCAATCCATCATATTGCTTTAACCGTAACTGACTTGGACCAGGCAGTGCATTGGTATCAAACCAGCTTCCGCTGTGAAGTCGTGCTCCGCGACAAGAAACAAGCAATACTGCAATTTTCAAATGTGAAACTCTCTCTTGTACTTCCGAGCTTTCAGCAGAACCACCTTGCGTATGTGCGGTCTGATGCAAATACACTGGGCGAGTTGCGTGAACAAGCGGATGGCACTCTCTCGACGTTTATTTCCGATTCGAGTGGGAATCTAGTGGAAATTGTCGACGAGGAAAGCACCAAAAAACAAATGAGCCCCTCATGCGAATAGCGATTTCTGGATCTTCCGGCCTTGTCGGCACACGACTTTGTAAAATGCTGGTGGAAGCCGGTCATACGATTGTTAAACTTGTTCGATCGAAGAGTAGCGCTCAGGATGAATGTTACTACAATTGGCAAACGCAGAGTATCGAGAAGGAAAAATTAGAAGGTATTGACGCCTGTATTCATCTTGCTGGAGAAAATGTTGCCGCTCGACGATGGAGCGCTGCACAAAAGAAGAAAATTCTTGATAGCCGAGTCCGAAGCACCCAACTCATTGCAAAAACGTTAAACGAACTTTCAGCGCCCCCTGAGACTTTTATATCGGCATCGGCTGTCGGTTTTTACGGTGATAAAGGGAACGAAGAAGTGGATGAGCAGAGCTCTCCTGGAAGCGGTTTTCTCTCTGATGTCTGCGTGGCTTGGGAAGCAGAATCCAAATCTGTGGCAACCTCTGGGACGCGAGTCGTTCAGCTGCGAATTGGCGTAGTCATCGATCCTGCCGGAGGTGCGCTACAAAAAATGCTTTTACCCTTTAAACTGGGTCTTGGAGGACCGATTGCTGATGGGAGTCAGTACATTAGCTGGATAAGTAATAAGGACCTCTGCCAGGCACTGATTCATATTCTCAATACTGAACAGTTGGCGGGCCCAATAAATGCGGTAGCTCCTACTCCAGTCACGAATAGAGAATTTACCAAACTACTTGGCCAAGCGCTACGGCGCCCAACGTTCTTCGCGCTCCCCGCGATCATCGTAAAGCTGATATTTGGTGAACTAGGAGAAGCGACTCTCCTCTCCAGCACCCGCGCAGTCCCCATGCAACTGCTAGAATCAGGCTACTCTTTTAGCCACCCAACGCTGAAGTCTGCCTTAGATGAGTTAGCGCTGTAAGCATCTCTTTGTATCGCTTCTGGATTGCGCTAGAATACTTCTCACAAGTTCGGCGTATCTTAGAGGTACCAGCTGCATCAAACATAACTCAGTAAATATATTACTGGATTTAGGTCTAATTGATTGGTTACGGAGGAAAATCTAGATGATTAGTGAAGAGATGGCGAATCGCTTGAACGAGCAAATAAACGTTGAGTTTTTTGCAGCCTACAAGTATCTCGCAATGTCGGCTTATTTTGAGTCAAAGAACCTCAAAGGCTTTGCCAGCTGGTTTGCTGTTCAGGGACAGGAAGAGCGAACCCATGCAATGAAGATTTACCATTATCTTCTTGATCAAGACGCCGCTATCAAATTGATGACCATCAAAGAACCTCCACAGGATTTTACCTCACCACTTGATGCCTTTAAGCGAGCACTAGAAGGTGAGCAGCACGTATCGAAGTGTATCAACGACCTTCTTACCTTTGCCCGTGAGGAAAATGACAATGCTACCAACATCTTTTTACAGTGGTTCATAAATGAGCAAGTAGAAGAAGAGGCTCTGATGCGCGATATCTTGGGCCAAGTTGAAATGGTCAAAGGCAGCGCCGAAGGCCTGTTTTTGCTCGATCGAGAACTCGGTAAACGGACACTCGAAGAAACTACTGGCGAAGAATAATGCCTCCAGCTTAAGCTAGATACAGTGATTTACTCTCAATACCAATGTTTTCTGAGGTAAATCACTGTGTTTTAACCCCCTTCAAATAAGCTTTCAGCCCTCCCCGGCTTGGTAACTACCTGTAATCAATAGCTAAACATTTATTTGGCTATCCAGGCATACCCGTAAAGTAATGCTAAAAACCGCTTAGGTTTTAAGCGAAATATTCCGAATCTCTTATCCAGGAACGGTTTTAATTATTGTTAACGGGGTGGGGCGGAACCTACGCCCACGAATTTGGCCCGAGACGAAGCAGCATGAGTAGAAACAACTTCAATGATTCGATGACTGGTGTGCCAAATGCTCTCTCTGAGCATCATACGCAACAGCTATTCATCCCAACGAGCTATAACGTCGCAGACACGATGAGAAGCGAGTTCACCCTTGAATCGCTCATTTCCGTGCTCTACCGATTTCGCTATCTCATTTTGATAACGACCATTTTCTCCATCGCACTTTCAGCGTTGTTCACCGAAAAAATCGACCCGGTGTATGAAGCGAGAGCGATGGTTAGTGTCGGGCGATATATTCCACCAATAAAAGGTGAAACCGGACGCTTACTCAGCAACGAGAGTAGCAAAACAAGTTACGTGAAAGCTCAGTTGCCTCTGTTGCGCAGCTTCACTATTGCCGATCTCGTCCTCTCGCAAGATAAAGAGATCGCTGAGTATCTTGCACGTGGTGTCGTTCCGAAAGACATCGCTGAAGGAGTCGTAACCTCAATCCGCGCTCCGGAGATCAACCTCACGACACTCATTGAAGACGGAACTGTCGAGTCATCTGCGACTGTGATTACCAAGAAAGATCTGCACAGAGATGGCATGAAGAACCAGTTTAGCTTAATGACCGCCTATCTTGAGCTCGTTTCTTACGATCTGATCAAGAACTCAACGATGGTGCAAATTACTGCAGAAGCAAAGCACCCTGGTATGGCGGCTCGTATCGCCAACGCTCATTCGCAGGCATTCATCGCATTGGTTCGCGCGCGACTACTTGATAACGCACGAGTCAACTTGTCGTTCCTGAAAGAGCGAAAAGCCAAATCGGAGAAACAAGCGACAGATGCACGAAAAGAACTCGTTTCCTACGCTGAAGATAACGCAATCTTCCTCTCGATCGGTAGTAAGTCTAATTCAGTCAACAAGCAGGCTGGTGACAAGATGTGGTGGTTGACCAACAACCTTACCCAGGTCACGAGAAATCGAGCTGAAGCTGAGGCTGAATATCGCTTAGTTCGCGATAACGTGAAAGGGACTGCAGCAATAGATGAATCATCCAGGGACATTGCCCTCAATCTCGCAAATAAGAAGGGAGACTACAAAGCTCTGCGAAAAGAAGGGATAAGTAGCTCAAATCCGTACATGCGTCGGCTTAGTTTCGAGATTAAAAACCTCCACGAGAGTCTCAAAGCGGGACGTACGGCTGCAATCAAGCGCAAAGAGATTCAATACAAGGCAATCAAGGCTCAGGAAGACCTACTCAAACGAGAAGTCACTGAACTGAAGAAAGAGTCTGTCCGAGAATCACGGGCGCTCGTGCAATACGCACTTCTCGAGCAGGAAGACGAGAGTGCACAGGCCTTGCATCGACAATTAACTCAGCGCTTAGAAGAAGTCTATGTGCACTTGAACAGTAACCAGAAACACGTTCGAATGATTGACGAAGCACGTATGCCGAGCTTATCTCAATCTCGACGTAACTATATCAATCTGATTATTGGAACAATGGTCGGACCGATTCTGGGTATAGCGCTCGCTTTCGCACTCGATCTTCTCGACAACACGATTCGAACAGCAAATGACATACAGAAGACTGTGTTTGTTCCACTATTGGGTATCATCCCGCGCTTTTCGGTAGAACTCGAACAGATGATCGCTTCGAACTATCAACTGAATGAGGGTAGTGGAGAAACCGCTGAAGGACTTATTCCTGAGACCCCAAATGAAACGCCGCTCTCAGGTTTATCCGAATTCGAAACGGATCTCACACCTTCTGCAGGCATGGTGACTCCAGAAGGACCGAGCATTATTGGGGATCCAAGCGTAATTGGACATTGGTCAACAGACATTCGAAAGAAGATCGACCCGAACTCCAAAACGCCAACTCCATCGGCTGCTCCTGAGACGATGACTCCTGAGGCACCGAGTCCAGATGGAACCTTGAACGGTGGTGCTGATGCGCTCCTCCCGCAAACTACTGAGGAAGAGCCTGGGCATTTCGCTCCGAACAATGGCGTCGGGGAACCACTCATGGAGGGAACTGGGACTGAGATAGGTGTCGACACGGGCACTACCGCTGGGAGCACAACTCTCCTGACAAGTAGCTCACTCGTTCTCGTGTCTGCGCCACATTCTATCGAGAGTGAGGCGTTTAGAAACGTGCGAACGTGTGTCACCTACGGTTCAGCGGGCGACCCACCAAAGCTCATTCTGGTAACAAGCGGTCAGAAGCACGATGGTAAGACAACGGTATCGAGCAATCTTGCTATCTCGCTCGCGCAAATATCAGAGCGAACGTTACTCATTGATGCGGATTTACGTCTCCCATCTATACACCGTAACTTCAGCTTATCTCGCTTGACTCCTGGTCTTTCGGACTATCTTCAGGGATACCGCGACTACAGTGAAGTGATATTTGAAACTCCGATACCCAACCTTTGCTTGATGCTCTCTGGTGAGCCAGTCAACAACCCAACAGAGTTAATTGGGTCCAAGAAGATGACTGAGCTTCTCGAGTTGCTTGGTGATGAATTCGATAGAATCATTATCGACTCGCCGCCAATTACCAGAGTAGCTGACAGCATGCTGCTATCGCGATCCGTTGATGGAGTTGTGCTGGTGGTACGCAGCGGTAAGACTCCACAGTCTGTTGCAGAAGCAGCATATGGACGTCTCAAGCAAATGGACGCAAATGTCCTAGGAACTGTGCTCAATGATATGCAGAGTATTCCTGGGTATCGCGAGATGGATTACTACTACGTCACCGAGGTATACGGAGAAGAAGACGAAGAGTTTTACGATGTAGGAGGCGAGGAAGCCCGGGTCTAACGAGAGCTTTCTCCGAATAACTTTCCATACGGGCCGCTTTTGACTACTTCGTGGTCGAAAGT
>CBDUGV010000220.1:0-7697 GCA_965366815.1 uncultured Bdellovibrionales bacterium
CTTGTATCTCTGTAAAACTAAAGCTTCCTATTGTTACAGCGAGTTTCCTCTCTCTCGCATCGGAGGAATCGTTTTTTGGGTTAATGTCTCGATCGAGTGCCGAAAGATATCTCCTGGCGTCGTCGTGAAACTTTGCTCCCTTCTTGAGGAACCAGGTTCGAATTTCAGCTTCGCGAGATACAGAGATGTTGTCGTAGCGCGTGCTGGAATGGAGGTTTGGTGGGTTTGGGCTTTCGGAAATGTTTTGCAGCACGCTTCGATGTAAATCATCGGAATCTTGCGCAAGAAACTGTAAACCTCTTTCGGCATCTTCGCTCACTTCAAAGCCCGATTTGAGCAGACGAAGACCGTTCTTCGTTTGCTCTACTGCACCGATTCTTTCGAGTTCGAAGGCCACCGTGTAGGGATTTAGATCGGTGCTTACCCGGGCAACGAGTTTGGAAAACTCTCCTTGACGACTTTTCAGTTGCAAGACTCTAGGCCGTCCGCGGGTCGTCGTGAATTCATCAGCGCTTTGCCATAGGCCGATGACTCGAGTTATCACATCTGAACTAGAACCGGGTTCTGGAGCAGATTGCAAAATACGTACAATTTCTTTTCGCTGAATTCCAGTCATTGCACTTAGTTTGCTTGCAGTTGGTTTTTCACCGAGTGAGTGCAACTCCTCTTCCGACAATTCGACGAGAACTTTCTTACAGCATTCGACAAGATCCCTCAGTTTGAAGGAATGTCGCAACGCGAGGCGAAGGCAAGGTCTGAGTAGAGACCGCAGACAGCGTTGATACATTTCGCGGTTATCACTCATGCGTCGCTCGAACCGGTCATTCTAAGTCAAATCTCTGCTTTCTCAGAGTGTGAAGTTGGGCGGAGACCGTATTCGAGTCAGCTCGATTGAGCGGACCGATGACTCGATAGACACAATGCTGCTCGTCATTGCGGAATGAAAAATCGACCTCACCAACCCCCGGTCCACTACTGCCAGTCGTTCCGACTGAAAGAAACTGCCATGGGTCCTCTGAAGCACAGCCACGTCGTTGTAGCTCAAATACGAGGTCATTGACTGGAACTCCGTCGGATTTAATTGTGACTTCAATAGTGCAAACGAGACCTTCAGGGACAACAGCAGTCTGTCGAATCGTTCTCGTGTTGAGGAAAAGGGGAGAGCAAGAACGAACGATACGAGCAGCGAGAGTCAGGCTCAGGAGCGTGGCGCTTTCTTCATTGGAATCGAAGAGAATAGTAACTTCAACCGTAGAAGACTCAGCTGGAATGTCTTGAACTACCAAGGTGGCACTTTGCCCCGAATCAACCTCTACACGAAAGGTTGCATCTCCACCGACAAACATCGTCGAGAGTTCAAAAGCCCCTGCTTCGTCTGTCTCTACCACGTCGTCGGTGTTGAGCAAGGTTATCCGAGCGGCAGAAACTTCCGCCCCATTCTGGTCGACAAGTAAACCAGAGAATCGAGTAATCCCTTCTCCTGGACCAATCGCAGTTCCTGAAGTACCACCACCACAGCTAATACAAAGAAGCAGTATCGTAAGGAGGAGCGCATGAACTATTCGAATCTTCATGGTGGACTTTTTACCCACCTTTTACTATTGTGTCAACATCCGCCTTTTTAGATACTGCTGGAGTGTCGCAGGTGGTCTGTTCAATTTCTTCATGCTTTGCCCTAGAACAAGAGAAAATAGTGATATGAGACATAGACTCGCATTGCAGGTGTTGCTCCTCGCGTCGCTGCTGGTCACAGGATGCGGCAGCAGTGGTGGTTCCACTGCAAGATTTCCTTCCTATGCTGGCGTTTGGCGGGGAGTGGTTGAACTAGTGAACAATACCTGTGCGCGTTCAATTCCACAGGAAGCAATGACAATTGAACTATTTCACAATGTTGCACAAGGTATGAGTGAGGATGTTTTAGGCAATGTATTTCTCGATGTTGTTTTGACGGATGGTGTAGATACCTACGTCGGTATTGGAGAGCTAGACGAAGCTGATCGAGGTGACTCCTTTTCAACGACGGGCTCTCCGCAATTGCTTCCGGGGTTTCTTGAGGGTTTTGTGTGTCGAGAGGTAATCGATTTTTCTTATGAGGTAATCGATTTTGGAGCTGGAGACAATGCTGCTGCTACCGCAGGATTTGTTACTCGAAATTCTTCAGTTACCTGTACGAGAGATACCGAAATTCAAACCTGCGACGTAACATATATCGGCTCAGCAGATCGAGTCTCAACCAGCTAGAGTGAAATATCGAATCATTATTCGGCCATTTCTGGGGTTTGAATCTGTAGAAATTAACCGAAAATAGAAAATCTTTTTCTCTCCTCCCGATTGAAGGGTGGCTCGCGAATTAAAAAAACCCCTTATTCCGCAACAAAACACAAGTATTCCCGCACAACTTATCTGGGTTATCTAAGTTGTGTTGTTGGGAGGAGTAGTGAGTATATCGAGGTCTGATACTCGAAGCCCTCGCCCCGACATTGAAGGTTCAGAAATCGTCGATCGCGATGTCGCGAATCCACGGTTTCAGCGCGAACAGGAAAGAGAGAGAGGTCCGGGTGGAGAGTTCCGGATTCCACTAGGTCGTCGAGGCGAGAGTCAACGGAATCTGGAAGGGCGCATCGCAGCGCTTCAAGGCAGGGATCCCTCTGCTCCTCCGCGTATAGTTGAATCCCAACTTCGGGATCGAGCGCTTCAACGAATAATTTCCGAGCCAGGCGAGCAACATGAGGATCTACGTAGGCGCTTTGCCAGCGATGCGACGAGACTTGGCCAGCAGTTAGTCGAACCGATCAATCCCCGAATGCTAGCCGATCCACATGTCAACTTCCTACAGCAGCGGTGGGACGACTTACATGAGCAAAGTGGACAGCTTCCACCACCTCCAGGTCAAACGAGAGTCATTCAAGCGCGAATCCAAGAACTCGTATCGACGCTTGGGCTTGCTACCTACCTCCACCCAGAGCTAAATACCGATACCCTTTCCGAGCTAGCCCACCAAACGGTTGAAAACCTGAAGAGTCAGAGAGCTGAATTTACAGAAGCCGAGTATATGTACGTGGTGAGTGAGGCAGTTACTGCCTGGGCTGAAAAATATCATCGAGTTGACCCTTCACGAATCGAGCATATCAGTGACCTCTTGGATGACAACACCGCGCGCGGAGTTTTTCGAGACGCCTTTTATGCGTATCGCTCGGAGATGGCAGCCGCGTATTCTGAAGCCGCCAATGAAGCCGCAGCAGTATTGACCACTGGTTCCTATACCGCCGAGGAGCGCAAGCACATTATAGATTCGCATTTCCCCGCTGGGGATCGTGAACTTTTTCATCGAACTGTTCTCAATGCGGAGATGGCGATTCTGGATGAGCGAACAGAGAATTTTATTCAAGAAGCCCAAGAAGCGTTTCAGAGTAAGTTTTCAAGAGAACTCAAAGCGCTTGGCCGTGGAGATCACAGTATTGACGAGTTTAATACTCGGATTGAGGCCCTACAGGAACAGTTTCTGGCCGACCCTGTTCTGCAAAGTCGATTAGAGGATTTGGAACGGCGACGGGCAACTAATGCAGCTGATTCAAAAATGCTCTTTACCCGCTATGCCCCACCAGACCACTACTTTCGAACTTCCCATTCCAGACTCCGCCTTCAGAACGATGACATAATGGCTACTGTCGTAAGTGAAAGTGCAACCCAAGCTTTTACTGAAAAACTCAATGCAATGCTTTCGTTTGACAACAGGGAACTCGATTTGGAGAAACGCTACGGCGAGCTACACGATCTTTTAGTCGATCCCCGAGGATATGAAATCAGCGAAGAGCAGCAGCGAGCTCATCAGGAGCTTAAAGAGAACATCGAATCTCGACTATATAAGTTCGTTGCACGAAGAGAGATGGACTCAACGATCGAATCGCTTCGATCCGAGGATCACGGTCGACTTCATCGCGAAATTCGTAGCGCTATTCTCTCCGCAAAAGGTCGCGTTGATCCCGATGGGTTCAGTGCTCAGCAATCGCTTGCACTCTATCGGAGCCTCGACCGAGTAAGCCTCGATCTGGGGCATCGAGTTCTTGCGAATCCTGACAACCCCGCCGCGCATATACTCACGCCTGAAGAAGTGAGTACCATTCTCGATCACTATGGCAGCGGCGAACGATTGCTAAACGCCTTAGATGAGAACCCCCGCCTTGAGCAAGACATTGGACGTTTTCTGAAGCTTGCTTCGGGGTATGGCCACCAAGTGAACCTAGGTGAAAATCTAAGCGTAGAGTTGCGACGACGTGTTCAGGAGGCCCGAGAGACCGTCTTCTCCTCGCTTGTGGATGAGACGAGGAGCTATGCCAATGAACGAAACAATCTGGTTGATTCTCTAGCAACTGCCCGAGTCAGTGAACCTGAAAGTGAACAGACGAAAGCCGCTGAGCTGAGATTAGCTTCGCTTGAAGAAAGCTATCAGCAACGAAGGGAGAAGCTTCTTCGACTCGTCGATGGGAGCACTCGAGTTGAGAACTACCTCGATCAAATTATCACTTCTCCAACCGGGCAACCTACCCCTGACCGTCAGACGCAAGATGTTTTAAACGGTGACTACGCGCTCGCAGCGGCGGTCCATATTCACGATGCCTTTCAAGCCGTCGATCCGGTTACGGCTCTTGACCGGGTAGTGAAGGAAACACGAGCAAGTCTTTCTCCTGCGGAACTAGAGCAGGCCATCAGTGATCGATACGGCACAGAGGAACTCACACAGCTTCTCAGAAGCTTGCCCGAGGAGGATCAACTTCTCGCGACCAGTATTCTCGGTGGCATCGACTTGCATCCAACAACGATTCTCAGTCGCTTGCATGTGGCGAATCAACAGTTTGTCGAAGGTCGGACTGAGCGGATTGAGCAATTTGGCGTTGCTTCATCCGAACTAGAGGAATACGACACGGAGTTTGCACGGCGCATTCAAGAAAATCGAGAGCAATACCTGTCCGATCCAGACTTATTGCAGCATACCAAGAAAGCAGTTGCCGAAAGTGAGCTTCTGACAGAGCAAATTCGAGAGCTAGAATTAGAACAAAGCCTTCGTCGCGAGCTTTCGCCAGAAGCGTATGCTGCACTCGATCGCGTCCTCACAAACTATCAGACCGTGAGTGAGAACGCAGCAGTCAGTACCTTTACTGAAGAATCGAGCGACCAGCAATACTTGGAAGGAGTGCTCAACTCCTCAGCCGCTGAAGATATAATCGCCAGTTTAGGGAGTGACGAAGCAAGTCTTCGTCAAACGCTGTTTCAAGCACCACAGCTTGCGGCGCAGCTGGCAGAGTTTATCTCGCTGCGAACAGGGAATGAGAGTGGGCAAGCCCTGGGTGCCTCAATCAATGATTCACTCCAGCAAACACTTTCTTCCGCAGAAGACGTTCGAGGAGAATTGCGACAGCTCGCGGTTGAGCTTCACCTTCAACCACATGAGATCGAGGGTTCGGATCCGAACGCATTTGCGATTCGCATCGATACCGACGAACGAAGTTACCTCTATCGGCAATACGAAGCGGCTCGCCTGGCAGAGGAGCGCGAGTCAAGCGCCGAGCGAAGGGTGGAGAAAACTGAGCTGACCGAGGAGTCTTTGGGTGAGGATTCCCAAGAAATCGCAGCGCTTCTTGAAGAGGCTACGCCGCTCGTTCAAGAGATTATCCGCCATGCTGAGCGATTTGGTCCACTGATAGAGTTAGAAGGTGCAGAGCCGTCGAGCGATCCATGGATCAGGCGGTTACGAGAGGTTGCGAAGAGTGACTATACCCAGAAGATGCAGGAACTCTATCAACACCTGGAAGGGCTCAATGCCAATTCGCCCGCTAGTATCGATCTGAATCGAATCCGAACGATAGAACGCAGTGCGTTAGCAGAAAGTGGAGCGCGACGTTGGCTTACGCGCAATCCGAATTCTAGTTGGGAACAAAGGGAGGAAGCGGGTGTCACCGAGGCGCTTTCTGCTGAGGACATCAACACTATCGTAACTCAGGAACGGGCCCGGCCGCTGACTGATTTTATTCTCAAGACTGAGGTGAGTTGGGCCCACCGATTTGCAGAAGCAGAGGGAGATCCTGCCAAGCTCGCGGAATTGGAACGAGAGAAAGAGGCAACCGACGGTGAGAAGTTGGCCGATGCCTATCGGAGTCTGCGCAGTGTGACCTATCATTCAGAGATATTGGACTACGAGAAGTTCACTGAACGAGTTCAAGAGATTGTTGCAAATGAGCGCCAACGACGAACAGCCACGCTAGTCGTTGATTCTCTACTTGAGGAAGGTCGGAGTCGTGAGGAAATTGTCGCTGCGATTGCCGCAGATGAAAGGCTTTCTTCAATTTTGACCGAAGAAGCCTTGGTCGAATACGCGGGGCGGAGACAGAGTCAACTACTTTTGAGCAGTATGGATGAGAGTATGACAGAAATTGCTCAAGCGTTGGGCAGTAGCGCTGATCTCTCGGTCCAATTCGACGCCGAGATGGAAGAGATTCCCGGTATTGGTGGAGAGGAGTCGACTCGATTGTTGGCGAAGTATAGGGAGTTTCAAGATTCCTTGCAGTCAATTGCCGCAGAATATCCTGAAACAGTCAACGCTGAGCGTATCGAGCGGATGGCTTCCCTTAATATTCGCAGAGCGCAAGTTTCGAGTTGGATCGGAGCGAATGCTGAGCGTGAGTGGTCGGAACTTGAGACTGAACTAAATCAAAACGGAGCCTTTGACTTTGTTCCGCCGGCCAAAGCCAAGGAACAAGTCTTTCTCGCCCAAGCGAAGCCGATAGTCGATGAGATGCTCACGGTTCAATACCTTATTGGTGCGACAGTAAACGCCCAGAACCATAGCATGCTCGACGACAATCAACACCTTGCTGCGACCGAGAAAATGAGGGAGTTGAAAGCACGACGGACCGAGCTCGAGCGTGAATTCAAGTACCTCGTCGACAAGTTTCCGGAATTCCCGCAACGATTTAAGTTCCAAGAAGCGTTCTATCAGGCCAACCAGAGTGGTCTAAGAAAATTCGGTGAAGCAATAGAGCAGGCAAAGGACAAGAGTCAGCGAGAGGCACAAGCAAGAGAGGATGCCAAAGACGGTTTTGAGCGAGCGTGGGACATAGTAGAGAATGCGGCGATGCAATTGCCAAAGATCGCCGAGTCGGCGGATTATCTTTTGTGGGGTAATGCATATCAGGTCGCATTCGGCACTGAAGCCGCCGGAGAGTATATCAATCGGCGCAGGGCAGAATATCAAGATGTGTTTGGCGTATCCGTTTTTGGAAGTGACGAAGAGTTTGCTCGAATGGGTGATTGGGAAGCCGCGATGTCGGTCAATCCCCTGGGTCATGTAGGGAACGCATTAGTCGAGCCAGTCTTTAGCATGCTGGAATTGGGATACGACGAGTATTCGCGTGCCGTGATCGGTGGTGATTTGAGCTACCGAGAGTTTAAAGAGTTGCAAGCAACTGACCCGCTCTTGAAATGGGGAACTCGATCGCTACAGACCGCACAGATAGCGGGAAGCTTGGCGCTCATGCTCTCCTCTGGGGGCGGGACTACGATTTCAAGCGCTGCTCGAATGAAACGGGCCTTAAATATAATGGGTGTTTCAAGCGGGATGTCAGTTCTGGGGGCTACCAGCGAAGAGTGGCTCAACCCGGAGGATTTTAATCTAGAGCGCTTTCTCGACAATACCCTGAAAG
>CBDUGV010000221.1:0-7687 GCA_965366815.1 uncultured Bdellovibrionales bacterium
TCACTGCGTCCTATCTAGGACAGATATCGCGGTATGGCAGGATTCCGGGCAAGCCGGTGCTCCTTCTTTTGGCAATGAATTTGGATCGGCACAATCCGGAGCGCTGGTTTGCGGCGGCAAATATTGAAACTGATTGGCCATATGCGAAAGGACTCGGTCTCGCACAGGTAGAAAATCAAGATCAAGGGTTTCTTTCAGTTTCGGTCGACATGTCTCGATTCGAAGAAACGATAGAACGAATAGTAACCAAAGCTTCGAGAACGCGCTCGATTAGTGAGCTTACCCAAGGTCGAGCACTTCGCGTTGGGATGGACCTCGGCTCGACATGGGCCTTCCAACAATATCTCGATGGTATTCCGAATGAGGACGTTGGCTTTTTCCCGGCACTCATTCGAACGTTGGCGATCTCTTTACAATCTCGAATTTCAGTTGTTCCTTGTGCGCATGGAGACTTTCTTGAACGTATGACAAACGGTGAACTCGATCTGTTTGGTCCGATGTTCTCACAGCCGGGACGTTTGGGAGATTCCGTTCTCGCAGTTCCCTATTGTTCGGTGGGATTGAGTGCAGTTTGGCGAAAGGGGGCGCATCCCCGATTGGAAGAACTGCCGATTCCAACCAAGCTTGATGAACTCAGAGATTCCAGGTATCACATTGCCGTCATTCGAGATGGAATTAGCAATCATTTTGCAAATGCTCGGTTGGGGAGGACGGATAATTTGTATCTGTGTGAGAGTCACGAAGAGCGAGAAGAGCGCCTCGTTTTGAGTGGGATATCTCGACCGGCTCATGTTGTGCTTTGTGATTCGATTGTAGCCCATACCGTTGCGCAACGGCATCCAGAGCAGTGCGAAGTGTTAGTACTTGATGGATCTGCTGTATTGGATCGGTACCAACACTCAATAGCGGTTCGTAGAGACTGGCCAGAGCTGCATGGTTTGATCGACGACAGTATTCGCTTTCTTGCAAGAGGCAAGGCAACTGAGGAAATGTTTTGGGAGTCCATTCCAAGAGATGTCAAAGAGTATGTATCGTTCTCGCTCAACCACTAGAGCGTAACCCCAATTTCGGCATCCTTTCCCGAGGGGAATTCATCTTATCAACGAAGTGTTTTTGTATTCATCGCCGATAGTTATGTCTTTTGGCGTTATACAAGGGTTTTATTGGGTTGGTGATGGGCAGGCTCACTGCGTTTGGCATCTTTTCTCTTGGAATACTTGCTGCGTGTTCGACTGCGCAGCCGATTCCTCAGTGTATTCCGGCTCCATCGGGTATTCCAGCTCAGTCGGATGTTCCGGCTCAATCGGAAACTCCCACGCCGTCTGAGCAGGCATCTCAGGGCTCCGGCGCTGCTGAGTCTGGCAGCGAGCCTCAAGCAACTCCTTTAAGTGCAGCATCAGCATCAAACGAGAGTCAACGGCGAAAATCGACGCAAGCAGCTGTGAAACCTACCGCAGCAAATGTGGTGATAGGGGATCAATCGCTCGATAGCAAGTTGGAGTTACTTGGGTTGGAGGAAGAACTGGGTTGGCATTTCCACAGCCCTGGATTTCGCCAGAGCCCAGCAAAAGGTCTGGAGTTCAAATCAAAAACGCGGGTCGGGGGAACTTTCACTATCACATGGAGATAGTCAGTGTTTAAGTGGATTGTTATCGTAATAGGGCTGTTCTTTCTCTGGGGTGGCATTGATAACCACCTTAATTACTCCGATTCGATCAACGAGGACGCCATTGAAGTCAGTTTTTCCGAACTCGAGAAACTTATCCAGGGGAAAGAAAAGAAATTCATCACCTACCGGGCAGGACTCGACGAAGAAGGAAGGATTTATCCTAGCTATCTCGAACAACCGCCCTACGCTGCGTATTCACCAGTTGAGCCGCAAGAAATTCCTCTCGAAAAGCTAGCGAATCCGCAGATACTTGAAAAATTTCTCGGAGCCCAGGTTGACATTCAGTCCGCGGTGCAAGGTTCGTTTGTCGAGTTACAATACATCCACAAAGAGGGGTCCGAGCGGAATCTAACAGCGACTGCGGTTCTCGCGCCTTTAAATGGCAGTGGATTGCGAGTTTGGGTGCTTTCACCTTGGTTCCGGTCGGGTGAAGAGAACAAGAAAGTCGATTGGCTTAGGCAACAATCCTTTACTGGACGTCTGACAAAATTGAGTGACCTAAACGAGAATTTCGATTCGCTTGATAAAAGCGTGAACGACATTAGGAATCGTTACAGCGAATCAAGCGGACAAGTTATTCCATTCGATGCGCTGGTTGTACTCAGCAACCGGACAAAGATGGTGGATAGCGACGCCTCTCGTGTTAAGTATTACGCCCTAGTGGAGGAGACTGACTTGTTGTTGTATGTGGAGACAAACGACGAGCAACTCGCTGCGATCGAAGCTACGGGTGTTATTACCGGCATCTTGAAACCGGTAGAGAGTAGGTATTACCGTGATTTTGCCCGTGTACTTGGTGAGTCAGAGTTCCCTCAGAGGATTGGGATTGTATCTCAGGAGTCCGCTAAGACTGTGAACGAAGAGAATCTTCGTGCGACTCTAATTGGGGTGATCGGCGGATTGTGTTTTCTGGCTCTTGGCGGATTTCTGGTGCTGCGCTCGTCGAAACGAGCTGCGTGATTGCCAGTAAGGCGCTCCTCATTGAATAACGTTCGATTCATGTTGCACTGATCTTACTAGAATAGCTTAATCAACCGCGGATTCCATTTTTGAAATCCTTTGGCACGCTTGGTGCTTCTCCATAACGAGGGCAAGGCAACTGAAGAGATGTTTTGGGAGTCCATTCCAAGAGATGTCAAAGAGTATGTATCGTTCTCGCTCAACCACTAGAGCGTAACCCCAATTTCGGCATCCTTTCCCGAGGGGAATTCATCTTATCAACGAAGTGTTTTTGTATTCATCGCCGATAGTTATGTCTTTTGGCGTTATACAAGGGTTTTATTGGGTTGGTGATGGGCAGGCTCACTGCGTTTGGCATCTTTTCTCTTGGAATACTTGCTGCGTGTTCGACTGCGCAGCCGATTCCTCAGTGTATTCCGGCTCCATCGGGTATTCCAGCTCAGTCGGATGTTCCGGCTCAATCGGAAACTCCCACGCCGTCTGAGCAGGCATCTCAGGGCTCCGGCGCTGCTGAGTCTGGCAGCGAGCCTCAAGCAACTCCTTTAAGTGCAGCATCAGCATCAAACGAGAGTCAACGGCGAAAATCGACGCAAGCAGCTGTGAAACCTACCGCAGCAAATGTGGTGATAGGGGATCAATCGCTCGATAGCAAGTTGGAGTTACTTGGGTTGGAGGAAGAACTGGGTTGGCATTTCCACAGCCCTGGATTTCGCCAGAGCCCAGCAAAAGGTCTGGAGTTCAAATCAAAAACGCGGGTCGGGGGAACTTTCACTTCTGGAAACGAAAGTTCAATAACGATAAGTGGCCTACAAGACTTTGTCATTCGCAAGGGACTCTATCGTACCGAAATTAGTATCGGCGGTATCTATGGCAAAGACTCGATCGAAGGTGAGCGGATCTCTACCAATCGACTGTTCTTTGCCCGTCCTCAACTTGAATATGCCATTTCAAAGGATTTCTATCTCTACACTGGCTCAGGGTATGAACAGTATCGAGCAGCCGGTGTTCGACACTTGGGATCGCTTGAAGCAGGAGTTGGTAATTATCTTTTCGAAACAGAGACGACAGTTATCAAAGGTGAATTCGGGTATCACCTTGAACGAGAGTTGCGCATTAGTCCTTTTGGCAACGACACGATAAATGCATTGGATCTCGGGGTGGAGTTTAGCAAGCAGCTGCGTCAAGGACTTTTGATCGATATTGAAGTAACCTCATTGTTCGATGTTGAAGATCAGGAAAACTTTCGTTCCTTTGGCAACTTGAGCTTGTTGTTGGCAATCACCCGACACTTTGCTTTAGGGGTTACGCTCAGTGTTCGCTACGACAATCAGCCGGTTGCCTCCTTCAAGCGGGTCGATACCTATCATACCTTCGATATTGCAATGCTCTTTTAGAAGCGAGCGAGATCTCTACAATTCTCAACCCAATCAAAGCGCAGTAAAATACTAAGGTACTCTGACTAGGGCAGTGGCTCTTGGTGTGCTAGATAAAGGTCCTTGTAGCTAATCCTAAAGTATCTAGTACGACATGACTCTTCAGTTTGGTGGAACTTCGCTTTCCGGTGAGCCGATCGCAATCATCGGCATGAGCGGATGCTTCCCCATGGCCCGAGATCTAAGCCAATTCTGGGAAAACCTCGTTCAGGGCAAAGATTGTATTCAAGAAATTCCGGCCGAGCGCTGGGACTGGCGCGAGATCCACGGCAATCCTCAAAGCGATCTGTTTCAAACAAATGTGAAATGGGGAGGTTTTATTGACGGCATTGCCGAATTTGATCCGCTTTTTTTCAAGATGTCTCCAGCCGAAGCCTCGCTGACCGACCCCCAGCAGCGTTTGTTGATGACCTACTGTTGGAAAGCGATTGAAGACGCTGGTTATTCTATGGCGGAACTCGCTGGAAGCCAGACAGCCCTCTACGTTGCGACAGCCTCATCCGGGTATTCCTCACTTATTGCTGATGCCGCAGGTACTGGCCAAGGGTACATCGCTACTGGAACGGTTTCGTCGGTGGGTCCCAATCGCATGAGCTATTTTCTCGATATCCATGGACCAAGCGAGCCGATTGAAACTGCCTGTTCCAGTTCACTCATTGCGATTGGCCGAGCCATATCTGCAATTCGTTCGGGCAGGTGTGAAACTGCGCTCGCTGGAGGAGTCAGCTTGATGGTGACACCTCATGGCCATGTGTACTTCGCGAAAGCAGGCATGCTGTGCGAAGACGGGAAATGCAAGACCTTCTCACCCAATGCGAACGGGTATGTTCGAGGTGAGGGAGTGGGAATGTTTTTTCTCAAAAAACTATCTTCGGCCGAGCGCGACGGAGATAGAATTCTCGCAGTACTTCGCGGCTATGCTGAGAATCATGGTGGCAAGGCTCAATCGCTGACCGCTCCCAATCCGAAAGCCCAATCGGAGTTGATCGTTTCAGCGCTGCGGGATGCCAACGTTGTGCCAGAGTCCCTGGGCTATATCGAGGCGCATGGCACTGGCACCGCGCTTGGCGATCCGATTGAACTCGATGCACTGAAGATGGCGTTTCGAGCCGCTGGATACGGGCAGCAAGAACTAGCTGGAGCTGAGGGTTGTGGAATCGCTTCGGTCAAAACGAACATTGGCCATTTAGAGCTCGCGGCTGGTGCGGCGAGTCTTGCGAAAGTGCTCTTGCAGCTTCAGAGTCAGACATTGGTCAAAAGCTTGCACAGTGAGGAACTCAATCCCTATCTCAAGCTTGAAGGCAGTCCATTTTTTGTTGTTCGTGAAAACCAACACTGGCACGCAAAGCGCGACTCAACTGGAGCGACACTTCCACGACGAGCAGGCATTAGTTCTTTTGGCTTTGGTGGGGTGAATGCGCATTTGATTGTCGAAGAGTATCTGAGAGCTGGGAGTAGGGCTCCAGGGCCCGTCGTCACAGCGCGGCAACCTGCATGCATTGTGCTTTCGGCATTGCGCAAATCTGACCTGCGGAAGCAGATCGAGAATCTCTATTCGTATCTTTGCGAAGACGCGCTTATAGAAGAGCAGTTGATAGACCTTGCCTATACGCTTCAGGTAGGGCGTGACGCGATGGAGTATCGGTTCGCGGTCCTTGTTTCGTCTTTGTATGAACTAGAAGAAAAGTTAGAGCGCTATCTTTCGGATCCTGACGAATGTACTGTTCAGGAAGGGTACTTTCTAGGCCAAACGGGAGACGAGGCGTTTTCTGGCCGACGAGAGGAGAAGCAGAAAGTCGATGTCGTCGATCTTTATAAACAGCGGCAGTTCCCCGTGGTGCTTGAGAAATGGGCCAGCGGCTCGTTGGTCGACTGGACCTCATTGTACAAAGGAAAGAGCTGCCGTCGTCTGTCGCTTCCAGGGTATCCACTCTCACGAAAAAAATATTGGGTAGCTGAAGAAGGCGTCTCGCGAGCGCAGGTCCGGCCTCCGGCGACCGACGAGTATTTGTCGGCACCGAAACTCACGCTAATTTCCTCTCAGGATAGAGAATCACGATTCTCCCTTACCTTAGCAGGTGAGGAGTTCTTTTTGCGCGATCATCAAGTAGAAGGCACGAGGATCCTTCCAGGTGTTTGCTACTTGGAGTTCGCGCAAAAGGCTTTGCGACAAGTAGCTCCGGAGTCGGCTGGTAAGCAGCTTTCATTCAGTAGTATCGTCTGGATTGCCCCGGTCGGCATGCAGGGCGGTGCTACTGAAATAGAAATCTGCCTGAGAAGTAATGAGGAGGGGGGAACAGCAGCCGCGACGCAGTATCACTTTGAGGTTTCGAGTAATGATCCTAGCAAGGGTCGTACGACAGTTCATTGTCAGGGAAATATCGCTTTTGTTCAGGATGCACGTGCATGGATTGATCCGGGAGCACGAAGGCTGCCCGCGGTAGAGTCCTTTGAACGAGTCGACGCAGAGACTTGCTATTCTATTTTTCGTGACGTCGGTATCTCTTATGGGCCCTCGCATCGCTCATTAGTTGACATACGAAGTGCGACAGTTGCTGATGAGTTTCTCGTCGTTGCCGAGTTGCGGTTGCCAGAGGAGGTGGTTCGCACCTTTGAAGACTACGTACTGCATCCAAGTTTGTTGGATGGGGCACTTCAGGCGAGCCTCGGATTTTCGTTTGAGAAAGGAGAGATTGACACCGTGGTGCCGTTTGCAGTTCAGGAACTGCAAACATTCGCGCCGTTACGCCCGAGCGTCCGGGCATTTCTGAGGTACAACCCACCTCCGGTTCCGGGACAGCAAACTAGAAAAATGGACATCGACCTGCTCGCAGAAGACGGCAGCTTGCTGGTGGCAGTACGTGGTTTCTCCGTCCGTCGAGTCCATTCGGGTCAAGAGGTTTCGAAAAAACAGTTGAAGCGGCCGCTACCCTACGACTCTTCGACGATCGTAGATTTGGCTCAAACCTACCTGAAGGAACGAGTCGCAGAGGCGGCAAAGCTCGAGATCGACGAGATCCAGACTCAGGCACCACTAGAGAAATATGGCGTTGACTCGGTGATGGCCATCCAGCTGACAACAACGCTCGAAGAAAAGTTTGGCATTCTTTCAAAAACACTATTCTACGAATATAGAACGATTGCCGAACTTGCCGAGTATTTTGTAAAAGCCCATCGCCCCGCCCTAGATGCCATTCTCCCACAAATTGAATCCACTTCCGCCTCTGTCGATGTAAACGGAGCCGAAGATTTCCCCTCGCAAGCCGAGTTGCCAGCCGCTCCAGTGCACCTGTCGACTGATAGTGCGAATGAAGATATCGCGATTATTGGCTTGGCTGGCCGCTATCCTGGGGCACGCGATCTAGGTGAGTTTTGGACTCTGCTCGAGCAGGGGAAAAGCGGTATCACTGAAATACCGAAAGAGCGTTGGGATTTTCAGCGCTACTATAGTCCCGAGAAAGGGCAACAAGGAGCATCCTATAGTCGTTGGGGTGGCTTCATTGACGGCGTTGACTGCTTCGATCCGGTCTTCTTTAACATAACGCCGCGCGAAGCCGAGTTCATGGACCCCCAGGAACGACTGTTTCTTCAATGCGTGTATCATACCCTTGAAGATGCGGGCTAT